>CABVRS010000079.1 GCA_902500745.1 uncultured Nitrospira sp. | reverse complement strand
GGGAAAGTGAAGGAATTTTTTGAGCGGACGTTTGGGAAGGTCTAAGGGAAAGTAGAAACAGAAGGCCCGAAACGGAAATAAAAAGGCCAGCCCTCGAGAAGCCGTTGCTTCGAGGGCTGGCTGGTGCTGAACCCTTTAACCACACCTGGTCAGACCCAGGTGCAACTTGGACGCGAACCTACGGTCTCACGTCAAAGTGAATCGATAATCCGCCATGCACAAAGATCGTTCTCATTGTGGATTCATAATTATCAAAAACTAAGTCTTGCCCGCCAGGTGTGGACGCCCCGAACCGATCCGTCCCCAGCTCGTCGTGAGAGGCCTGGACATACTTCGCCTCAAGAAACGCAGCCACGTACTTGAAGAGATGCGCCTTGAATCCTCCCAACGCCATAAACCCTGGAGCCGTATTCCTCTGGTCAGCAATGGCGTTCCCAAAACCAGCCCCACGGAATCCCCCTGGCCGTTGCGCGATCTGATGCGCTCCCCCACCAACCCCGACGTATGGAAACCACCGCCCATTGGGATAGGCCTCGGAAATCCCCATCGGGTAGCGAAGCATGACATTGGCACCCACGTAGATCCCTTGTGTTTCTGTCGTAGTACCCTCAAATCCATCTGGATTAGTCGGCTCAATTCTCCCATTCACTCCGGCCCGACAGCAGGCAATGTCCGGATACCAAACAAAGCCGCTGATTTCAAGACCGACATCGAATCCCGCCATCTTGTTCCTGGTTGGAAACCAGATGCCCGCATTGCCCCCGACCGACTGTTTCATCTGATAGTCGACGTTTCTCTCCACATCGCCATTTCGAAACGTAGCATCTGCACTAAATGGAATTGCCACGCCAGCCATAAAGGACATATAGGGCTCGATTGTCCCGGAGGACATGGTTGGGGGATCAGGCGATATCGCATAGGGGTCCGCGACCCGTTGGCTGTACGGATCTTCCGCCCGAGTGACCTCAGCGTAGCCAAAGACACAGAGAAGGCAAACGATCGCCGAAATTCTCGTTTTCATTCAACACCCTCCCACGGTAAAGAAAACATCCTCCTCGACGAATTTGAATCACGAAATCGGGGATCCGTTAGTCTATCGTCGATAGTCAGTGAGGCGATACGAGACGATTGCGTCTTCGTGTTACTCGAATCCACCCTCGTTTCCACTGTTGCGGTTATTGGCATGAGATTCCACATATCCACCTCCGGAGCGATCATGAGGGGATGCTCTTCTCGCATCGTAGGGCGGACGGCGCCAACAGTAGCAATCCCACGTTCATTTTTGAAAATAGATAAAACGGATTGGAGCTATCGGTAAATCCAATATCCCAGCAGACATGACTGTAGCCAGGGAACACTTGACTCTTTCTAAGGCCTTCGCCAGTAGTCATCGCAATCCGCTCCTGTCTTGCGCCGCAATGCCGGCGAACAACTCGTTGAAAGATATAGGTAGTCGTCACGCCTGCATCGCAGAATGAGGGCGATGAACAGGCCGTAGATATAACACCCGTGAAGTCGTAGCAGAGGAGGAAACCAGCAGAAGAACACACTCAGCAGCTACCGTCCCAACGCTTTCTTGACCGCATCGCCGATCTCAGCAGGATTCTTGACGACTTTGACCCCAGCCGCTTCCAGCGTTTTCATTTTTTCCGCTGCCGTGCCTTTGCCGCCTGAAATGATGGCTCCAGCGTGTCCCATGCGGCGCCCTGGAGGCGCCGTGATTCCGGCGATGAAGCTGATGACCGGTTTCTTGACGTTTTTCTTGATGAACTCGGCTGCTTTTTCCTCAGCGTCGCCGCCGATCTCCCCGATCATGACGATGGCCTGAGTCTCGGTGTCCTTTTCAAACAACGGTAAGACATCCACGAACCCGGTGCCGTTCACCGGATCGCCCCCGATCCCGACGCAGGTGGTCTCGCCCAACCCCAAGGTCGAGAGTTGATGGACGGCTTCATAGGTGAGGGTGCCGCTGCGAGACACCACGCCGACCACACCCTTCTTGTGAATGAAGCCCGGCATAATGCCGATCTTCGCTTCATCGACCGTGATGACGCCGGGGCAATTCGGTCCGATCAACCTTACATCACGACCACGAAGCGCCCGCTTGACCTTCACCATATCGTTCACGGGAATGCCTTCGGTAATGCAGATGATCAACTTCACTCCGGCATCGGCCGCTTCAAGAATCGCATCGGCACAGAACGGAGGCGGCACGAAGATGAGCGAAGTATCGGCTTGCTCTTTCTTTACCGCATCGCGCACCGTATTGAAGACCGGAATGCCTTCCACCTCTTGCCCGGCCTTGCCCGGGGTCACACCGGCCACGACCTTCGTCCCATAGGCCTTGCACTGGGTTGCATGGAACGAACCTTCCTTGCCCGTAATCCCCTGCACCACCACTCGCGTATTTTTATTGACGAGAATGCTCACGGCGCTCTCCTTTAAGCTGCTTTTCCAGTCAATTTCACAATTTTCTGTGCCGCTTCCCAGAGGTCGTTAGCGACGTCCAATTTCAATCCGGACTCGGCCAGCAATGTGCGGCCTTCCTCAGCATTCGTCCCCTGTAAACGTACCACCAACGGCACCGTAATCTTCACTTCCTTGGCCGCGTCGATCACACCTTGGGCGATACGCTCGCAGCGAACAATGCCTCCGAAAATGTTGATGAAGATGCCTTTGACGTTCGGATCCTTGAGCAGAATGCGGAAACCCGCCGCAACGGTTTCTTTCGTGGCCCCGCCGCCGACATCCAAGAAGTTCGCCGGTTCACTCCCGGCCAGCTTGATCACATCCATCGTCGCCATCGCGAGGCCCGCTCCGTTCACCATGCAGCCGATGTTCCCGTCCAGCTTCACATAGTTGAGATTGTTGGCCGTCGCTTCGATCTCAAGCGGCTCTTCTTCGTTGAGATCGCGCATTTTTTGCACGTCTTCATGCTTGAAGAGCCCGTTGTCGTCGAAAGAGACTTTGCCGTCCAGCGCCACGACGGTCTTTTCTTTGGTGATGATCAGCGGATTGATTTCGACCAGTGCCGCGTCCTTTTCCATAAATAAGCGATACAGATTCCCCAACATCTTCACAAAGGGGTTGATGACCGCCGGCTCAATGCCGGGTAATCCAAGCGCAAAGGCGATATTCCGCCCGTTGTATCCCTGAAATCCCACGGCTGGATCGATGGGCTCCTTGATGATCTTGTCCGGTGTGTGCGCGGCCACCTCTTCGATTTCCATCCCGCCTTCCGTACTGGCGATGAACGTGGGCCATCCCGTGTCCCGATCGACGAGAATCGACAGATACAACTCCTTCGAGATGTTCGCGCCTTCTTCCATCAGCAGACGATGGACCTTTCGGCCCTTGGGGCCTGTCTGATGGGTCACAAGCGTCTTCCCGATCAACTCCTTCGCCAAGCCGGCCACAGCGGCCTTGTCCTTCGTAATCTTGACCCCACCGGCCTTGCCGCGGCCACCGGCATGGATCTGCGCCTTGACGACGAACACCGGCGTGTTGAGTTCGTTCGCCCAAGCAGTCGCCGTTTCCGGAGAGGTGATTTCCTTTCCACGCGGCACCGGCACGCCATACTGGGCAAAGAGTTGCTTCGCTTGGAACTCGTGAACGTTCATGTCGCTCCTTCTGTCGGTTCAGGACTGAGTAACGAGAACTGTGGACTGAGTTTAGCTACTTTTTCGCTCAGTCCTCAGCACTCAGTCCTCATTACTATCCCACTTTTCTCGTATAGGCCGGCAAAATCATCGGCGAGATGACGCCGCTGACATTGCCATGTTTCTTCGCTTCGGCTCGGAACCGATCGAGATGCTGTAGCGTCAATTTCCCCTGTTTCATCGTCCCGGCCCGTCCGGCTGCGGTCAATCCTGAGCGCTTGCCGAACACCATGAGATCGAGCAATGAGTTGCCCATCAACCGATTCCGTCCATGCAGGCCACCGGAGGCTTCGCCTGCCACGAAGAGATTCTTCACATTTGTTTCTGAATTTGTATCGATCTTCACCCCGCCGTTCTGGTAATGCAGGGTCGGATAAATCAGCACCGGATCCTTACTGATATCGATTCCAAACCGATCGAACTGCATCACCATCGCGGGAAAATGCTTTTCGACCGTCCCCGGACCATGTTCGGCATCCAATAATGGCGTATCAAGCCAGACTCCGACGCGGCCCGACATCGTTCTGATCCCGCGGCCCTCTTCACACTCGCGGATGATCGACGACGACACGACGTCACGGGTGTCGAGCTCGTTGACGAAGCGCTCGCCTTTGGCGTTGACCAGATGACCGCCTTCCGAACGGATCCCTTCCGTGACCAAGGCGCCGATTAACTGTTCCGGATAGACCGCTCCTGACGGGTGGTACTGGAAGGTGTCAATGTGCGCGAGCTTCGCACCCATACGATAGGACAAGCACAGTCCGTCCCCGGTCGCCCCATAGTGATTACTGGTCGGGAACCCTTGTATGTGAAGCCGTCCGATACCGCCCGTCGCCAAAATGACGGACTTGGCCGACACCACGATGTGGCGCTGGTTATCGAGGTCCTTGAAGATAGCCCCGGTGCAGGCGCCATTCCCATCGCTCAACAACTCAATGGCCGCAGCAAACTCCAACACGTGAATCTTCTGGTTGATGACCTCGTCCTTGAGCACACGCATGATTTCAAGGCCGGTATAGTCGGAACAGGTGAGCAACCGCGGCTTGGAGCTTCCCCCGCCCTTCTTGACGTGTAAATTGCCGTCAGCTTGACGATCAAACAAGACCCCGAGCTCAATAAGCCATTTGGCAATGGCGGGCCCCTCTTCGACCATCACCTTGAGCAGGTCGTGGTCATTCTCCATGTGACCGCCCTTGAGCGTATCGATGAAGTGAGTCACGGGAGAGTCTTCCGGTGCAACGGAAATCTGCATGCCACCCTGCGCCATCACACTATTAGAGTCGCCCAAACGCAGCTTCGTCGCCAGTATGACGTTTGAGCCGGCTCCATGCGCATGCAAGGCCGCCGCACAACCCGCACCACCGCCGCCGATCACCAACACATCGGTCGTATGGTGCGGTGTCAGCTCAGCATGATCCTGAATCGGGCTGTCACCTTCCAGCAAAGTGGCCAGTTCAACGACCGTCCTGTCCCCTTCGTTGGGACCGAATCGGATCGGTCGATAGGCACTCGCTCGAAAATCGGGATGATATTTGTGGATTAGCTGGTCGCGATCTGCGGGAGAAAACTTTGGAATCGTCTGTTGGCGACGGGCATCCCGAGTCTGGTGGACGATGTGCTGCAGTGCGTGGATGTCCATGATTTCCCAGTCGAACGTCTAGACGGTTAGAAGATCACCAAGCCTCAGCAATAGCTTTGGAACGTGAAGGCTTGAGCTGTGCTTATTTCACCGTTGCACAGTAGTCGGCCAATTCTTTCTTGTTCATCTTGAGAACCTTACTCCAGTCGTCGTTGAATCGGCCGTCTTGAATTTCTTGAATACGGGTATCGAGCCCGACCGGCTTGTCCGCGAAATGGGCCCCTTGCGCACGGCTCACATACAGCGCCACCAGATTGGGGGCGATGTCGGCAATACACACCGGCGTACACATGCCGCACATGACGCAGTCCATGAACATCTCAGAGACACTCTTAAAGTCGCCGAAAACCGCCTTCCATACCCCTTCACGGACATCGATCTTCTGCGGACAGGCTTCGGTACAGGCGTTACAGTTTCGGCACAGTGGGGCTTCAGGATACAGATTGAAGAGGTCTTGCTTGGGATCTTGGAGTGTCTGAATGTCGTAGGTCGCCTTGCGCGCCGGGAACGGCGGCATCATCGTGAAGGACATCCCATCTTGCACCGCCATTTGACAGGCAAGACACGTTCGGACCTTGGGATCGTCTTTCGTCCGATAGTACGTGGCACAGGCGCCGCAGAAACCGCCGAGACAGCCGACCCCGCGAACGACGTCCATCCCCGCATACCACATGGCCTTGATAACGGTGATGCCTTCCGGCACGTCGACCTTCTTCCCAGCGATTTCGATCGTGACCATCCGAGGCTTCATCACCTCCGGCTGATCAATGACGTTGGTATCGTCCGTTGCCATAGTTTTCAACTTTCAGTCGTCATAGCTTTATTGCTCAGGACTGAGGACCGAGTGAAGGAGTTGACGCTCCTTCTCAAAGCCTCAGTCCTCAGTCCCCACTACTCGGTCCTTCTAAGCGATCGCATCGATGATCTTATTCAACGTCCCACTGGGCCGCATGGCCTTGGACGCCTTGGCATCGTCAGGATGGTAGTATCCACCCACATCCTGAGGCTTGCCCTGTGCCGCGAGCAATTCTTGATCGATGGTCTTCTCGTTGTCACCCAGATCCTTCGCGATCTTGGTGAATCGCTCGGCGATCCGCTTATCGGCCGTCTGTGCAGCCAAGGCCTGCGCCCAATAGAGCGCCAGATAGAAGTGGCTGCCACGGTTGTCGATCTCACCGACTTTTCGAGCCGGCGACTTATTGCTCTCCAGGAACTTTGCATTGGCCTGATCCAGCGTATCCGCCAAAATCTGAGCGACCGGATTATGTCCTACTTTCGCGAGATGTTCCAATGAAGCCGCGAGGGCGAGGAACTCGCCGAGTGAATCCCAGCGCAGGTAGCCTTCTTCCTGGAACTGCTGCACGTGCTTCGGAGCTGATCCACCCGCGCCGGTCTCGAACAGGCCTCCGCCGTTCAGGAGCGGAACGATCGAGAGCATCTTGGCGCTGGTCCCAATTTCAAGAATCGGGAAGAGATCGGTCAAGTAGTCGCGGAGCACATTGCCGGTGCAAGAGATCGTATCCTTCCCTTCCTTCATCCGTTGGATGGAGAAGCGACAGGCATCAGCCGGCGACATGATCTTGATTTCAAGCCCGGTCGTATCATGCTTGGGCAAATAGGCATTCACTTTCTTAATGATCTCAGCATCGTGTGCGCGATCCTTGTTCAGCCAAAAGACGGCTGGAGCGCCGGTTGCCCTGGCGCGAGTGACGGCCAGCTTCACCCAATCTTGAATCGGCGCATCCTTCACTTGGCACGCGCGCCAAATGTCGCCCTCCTCCACCTTGTGCTCGATGAGGGACTTGCCCGACGCATCCACAATGCGGATCGTACCGTTACCCGGCGCCTTGAAAGTCTTATCATGCGAACCATACTCTTCTGCCGCCTGGGCCATTAAACCGACGTTGGGTACGGTGCCCATGGTCTTCGGATCGAACGCGCCGTTCGTTTTACAGAACTCGACAACCTCGTGATAGACCGGCGCGTAGCTGGAATCGGGAATGACGCATTTGGCATCCGCCGCCTTGCCGTCCGGCCCCCACATCTTACCGCTGTCGCGAATGACCGGCGGCATCGACGCATCGATGATGATATCGCTCGGCACGTGGAGATTGGTGATACCCTTGTCGCTGTTCACCATCGCCATCGGCGGCCGCTTCTTGTAGACTTCTTGGATGTCCGATTCGATCGCCTTGCGCTGATCCTCGGGCAACGCCTTAATCTTGGTATAGAGGTCGCCGAGACCGTTATCCGGATCGACGCCCAGCTTCTTGAGCGTCTCGCCATGCTTCTCGAACACATCCTTATAGTACACGGTTACGGCATGACCGAAGATCTTGGGATCCGAGACCTTCATCATGGTGGCCTTCATGTGGAGCGAAAACAACACGCCCTTGCTCTTGGCATCCTCAATCTGCTCTTCCAAGAATGTGCGCAGGGCCTTCACACTCATGAAGGTCGCATCCAACACTTCACCGGCTTGCAACGCGACTTTCTCTTTCAGGACGGTGGTCTTGCCATCGGTGCCGACAAACTCGATCTTCGCCGTGGTCGCTGCAGGGATCGTCAGCGATTTTTCGTTGGAACGGAAGTCGCCACCCTTCATGTGGGACACGTGGGTCTTGGAATCAGGACTCCAGGCGCCCATCTTATGCGGATGCTTTCTGGTATGGGCTTTCACGGACAACGGGGCCCGGCGATCGGAGTTGCCTTCACGCAGCACCGGATTGACGGCACTGCCTTTGACTTTGTCGTAACGGGTCTTGATGTCCTTTTCCTTGTCGTCCTTCGGATTCTCTGGGTAATCCGGGAGCTTGTAGCCTTGGCCTTGCAACTCCTTGATCGTCTCCTGCAACTGGGGAAGCGACGCGCTGATGTTCGGCAATTTGATGATGTTCGCTTCCGGCGTCTTGGCCAGCTCACCCAACTCGGCCAAGGCATCATGTTGTTTCTGCTCCGGCGTCAAGTATTCCGGAAACACCGCGATCACGCGGCCTGCAAGCGAAATGTCGCGTAGCTCTACCGATACGCCAGCCGCCTTCGAGAAGGCATTGATGATCGGTAGGAACGAATAAGTTGCCAGCATCGGAGCTTCGTCGGTCTTGGTATAGATGATTTTATCTGCCTTCGCCATGGCGTCTCCTCTTTCAGTTATTTAGTTGAGCGCATTCAGCGCTGAACCAGCTTTAAACCATGTGATTTGTTGAGTCGTCATACTGTGATTGGCCTGAACCGTCACATCGCCGCTCGCCTTGTGCACGACCACCGTGACCGGCTTCCCCGGCGAGAGATTCGCCAAATCCACCACGCTCAACCGATCATTCATCTCGATCTTCTCGTAGTCTTTCGGATCGGCGAACGTCAGCGGCAGAATACCCTGCTTCTTCAGATTGGTTTCATGGATGCGCGCGAAGCTCTTCGTGATGACGGCACGGACGTTTAAGAACCGCGGAGACATGGCGGCATGCTCGCGACTGCTGCCCTCGCCGTAGTTTTCGTCGCCGACCACGATCGACCCGATGCCTTTTGACTTGTACGCTCGGGCAATCTGCGCCATCGTGAGGTTTGCTTCACCGGTCAGGACGTTTGTACCCTTCCCCGGTTCGGAGGAAAACGCGTTATTCGCCCCAAGGAACATATTATCGCTGATCTTATCCAGATGGCCTCGGAACTTGAGCCAAGGCCCGGCCGGAGAAATATGGTCTGTTGTGGTCTTGCCCTTGGTCTTAATCAACAGCGGCAACTTCTCGAAATCCTTTCCGTCCCAACGCGGGAATGGTTGCAGGACTTGCAGCCGTTCACTCGTCGGCGGAATCTCGACGGTCAAGCTTGAGCCATCTGCGGCAGGCTCAACATACCCCTCTTCGCCCTTGGCAAAACCTTTGGCCGGTAACTCCTCGCCCACGGGGGGCTGGAGTTTGAACTCTTTGCCGTCTGCGCCCTTCACCGTCTGATTGACCGGATCGAAGCCCAGATCACCGGTAATCGCATAGGCTGTCACGACTTCCGGACTTGCCAAGAACGACAGCGTCTCACTGATCCCATCGTTCCGGCCCGGGAAGTTTCGGTTGAAGGAGCTGACGATTGAATCGGCTTTGCCTTTGACCCCATCGGCACGCTTCCATTGCCCGATGCAGGGACCGCAGGAATTGGACAGTACCGTCCCGCCAAGCTTCTCGAATGTGTCCAAAAATCCGTCACGTTTCATCGTATGGTAGATGCGTTCCGACCCAGGGGAAATGAGGAACGACGCCTTCGCCTTCAAGCCGGCCTTCAGCGCCTGCTGTGCCACATGGGCCGAGCGACTGATGTCTTCGTACGATGAATTCGTGCAGCTGCCGATCAGGGCCGCCTTGAGCTCAACCGGATACCCCTTCTCCTGGGCTTCCGCCTTCAGCTTTGAAACCGGCCGTGCGAGGTCCGGCGTGTGCGGACCCACGACATGCGGCTCAAGCTTCGACAGGTCAATTTCAACGATCTGGTCGTAATACTTCTCTGGCGATTGGATGACTTCCGGATCCGCCATGAGTAAGGCCTTGTTGGCCTGGGCCAATTTCGCCCAATCCGCTCGATCCGTGATATTCAAATAGTCGACCATCTTTTGGTCGAAGGGGAACACGGACGTCGTGGCACCAAGCTCGGCACCCATGTTACAGATGGTGCCTTTTCCAGTCGCGCTGATCGTCTCGGCTCCCGGGCCAAAGTATTCAACAATCTTGTTCGTTCCACCCTTCACGGTCAACAGACCGCAGAGATAGAGAATCACATCCTTCGCTGACGCCCATCCGCTCAATTTACCGGTGAGTTTCACGCCGATCAATTTCGGATGGAGCACTTCCCAGGGCAAACCTGCCATCACTTCACCCGCGTCGGCACCACCGACACCAATGGCCAAGCCGCCCAATCCACCGCCGTTCGGCGTGTGCGAGTCGGTGCCGATGATCAGACATCCAGGGAAGGCATAATTTTCCAGAACCACCTGGTGAATAATCCCGGCGCCGGGCTTCCAGAATCCGATCCCGTACTTTTTCGCCGCAGAGGCCAGGAAGTTATAGACTTCCTTATTTTCAT
>CABVRS010000078.1 GCA_902500745.1 uncultured Nitrospira sp. | reverse complement strand
GTGCCATCCCAATGGCCAATCCCGCGCCCATGGAATTGCCGACCAGCGTCGCCTTGTCAATGTGAAGGGCATTCATGAATCCGACACAAAAGTCCAACATCTGGTCTGTACGGTAGTCGATGTCGGGCTTGTCGGAAAGTCCGGAACCGGGTAGGTCCAGCGTCAGCACACGGAACTGTTTCGATAAGGCGTGCTGCTGATGCTCCCATTGCCACATGGATCCACCAAAGCCATGGATCAGAATAACGGGTGGGCCGGCGCCGACATCAAGGTATGCGATACGCTGTTCCTGGACGAGAATGGTCTTGATCGGGATGGGTTCTCCCTGGAGGCGGCCTAACGTTTCAAAATAGGTCGGGATTTGTGAGGGCGGGGCACAGCCGGTCATCAGGTACGATACGAGGCACAAGATGGACGGGGCAACTTGCCAGAGTCCGTATGGGAGGAGGGTCGAGTCCGTGATGGGATTACTCAAGTTGGATGACCGTTTCATCCGTTTTCACATTGTCCCCCTCGCTCGCCAGGATGGTTGCGACTTTCCCATCAATGGGCGCCGGGACCTGACTCTCCATCTTCATCGCTTCGATGATCAACAGGGGATCACCGGCATGGACCTGATCGCCGACGGCGGTGAGGATCTTCACGACGCGGCCGGGCATGGGTGGGGCAACGTCCCCCGGTTTTGAAGGTTTTGGACGTTTGGGTTTCCCTCCAGAAGAATCGGTCTCCTGGGATTCGGGCACACCGGCCAAGACTTCCTGGATCGGTTCAAGCGAGACTTCCTCCAGCTTATCGTTGACCCGGATATAGTAGGGTTTACGGCCGTCGATCTTTCGACCGGAGCCCGAGACTTTCACATGATACGTCTCGCCATGCACCGTCACATTAAATTCAACGGGAGCCAGGTGCAGTTCATGAGCGGTCGTGGGTCCTTTTGCCGAGCCGAATTCGAGTGGTTCAGGAGTCAACTCGCCTTTTTCACGAGCCTCAAAAAAGTCACGCGCGATGGCGGGGAAGAGCACGAACGATAGTTGGTCCTCGATGCGTTGAGCCGACTCGGGCAGTTCCTTTTTGGCGTCGTCCAATTCAGGCTCCAGGCGATCGGCGGGTCTGGTCTTGATCGGGGTTTCATCGCCGGTCGCACGAGCCATCACATCAAGATCCACTTGGCCCGGGGCACGGCCATAGAGTCCCAGGAAATAATTCTTGGTTTCAGTCGTGATGACTTTGTACCGTTCTCCGGTCAACACGTTGAGGGTGGCCTGGGTTCCGACGATCTGGCTGGTCGGGGTGACGAGCGGAGGATACCCCATCTCTTTTCGTACACGCGGCACTTCGTCCAGGACCTCTTTCATCCGGTCCAGGGCGTTCTGTTCGGCTAATTGAGCCGCCAGGTTCGACAACATACCTCCAGGAATCTGCGACATGAGGATTTCGGCATCGACCCCGGTAAAGTCGCTTTCGAACTGACGGTACTTGCGACGAACAGTCCGAAAGTGTTCGGTGATCGGCTGGAAGGATGCGAGTTCCAGTCCCGTGTCATAGGGCGTGTTCTGGAGTGCGGCGACCAACGTTTCGGTCGCCGGGTGGGATGTTCCCCCAGCCAGCGGCGAAATCGAGGTATCCAGCATGTCGAGCCCTCCAAGAATCGCCATCAACGACGACATGGAGGCCATTCCCGAGGTGTAGTGGGAGTGAAGATGGAGCGGAACTTTGACCGCCGCTTTCAGCCGACGCACCAGGTGATAGGCATCGAGCGGCGCCAAGAGACCCGCCATATCTTTGATGCAAATGGTATCGGTTCCCAGATCTTCCAACTTCTTGGCGAGATCGACGAAGCGGTCGATACTATGCACCGGACTGACTGTGTAGGAGATCGCCGCTTCCGCGTGTTTGCCGCAGGCTTTAACTTCGCTCACGGCCCGATCGAGGTTACGCACATCGTTCAGGGCGTCGAAGATGCGGAAGACATCGATACCGTTCGTAGCCGAACGTTCGATGAAGCGTTCCACCACATCGTCGGCGTAATGTCGATACCCGACAAGATTTTGTCCCCGCAACAACATCTGGAGTTTGGTGTTGGGCATCGCGGCTCGTAATGCCCGAAGCCGTTCCCAAGGATCTTCCTTCAAAAATCGCAGGCAGGTATCGAAAGTCGCTCCGCCCCACACTTCCAAAGACCAATAGCCGACAGCATCGAGCTTCTGCGCGATCGGCAGCATATCCTCGGTGCGCATGCGGGTAGCCAGCAAGGATTGATGTCCGTCTCGCAGTGCGACATCGGTAATCAGGACCGGCTTGCCGACGGCCGGCTGGATCGTGAACTCGCGGGGGCTCGATGTGACCTTTTTGAACGTCTTCACCGCTGGAACATACGATGTGGTCTTTTTCGCTCGTTTTCTTGCTGGTGGTCGTCTTTTTGCCATGGCGTCTCGTGTATGGTGTTAGGCCTCGGCGGCGTTGTCTGGATGACTAGAGCCCTTCGTATGCGGCGATCGCGGCCGACAGCGCGAGAACAAGATCTTCCGGCTGTTCAAACTCGTGGTATGAATATAACTCAGGGTGGGTGTCCAGATACGATGTATCGAAACGCCCGGCGATAAAATCAGGCTCCTGCATGATCGCCTCCATGAAGGGAATCGTTGTTTTCACGCCACGGAGCACGTACTCCTCAAGCGAGCGCCTCATCCGACTGACGGCTTCCTCCCAGGTGCGTCCCCGGACCGTCAACTTGGCCAGGAGGGCATCATAATAGGGCGGCACGGTGTAATCCTTGTATACCGCTCCATCGATGCGGACGCCGATTCCACCGGGAGAGAAGTACGCCGTGACGGTGCCCGTGCAGGGCAGAAAATTGTTTTTTGGATCTTCCGCATTGATCCGGCACTGAATGGCGTGGCCTTGTAGAATCACGTCCTGTTGCTGGATGCTGAGCGGCAGGCCTGCCGCGATCTTAATCTGGTTCCGCACGATGTCGATGGCGGTGATCTGCTCCGTCACCGTGTGTTCAACTTGGAGCCGCGGATTCATCTCGATGAAGTAGAACTTACCTTCCTGATCGAGGAGAAACTCCACAGTTCCCGCGTTGTCGTAGTTCACGGCTCGGGCGATGGTGATGGCGGCGTTGCCCATCTCTTCCCGAAGTTCCTGCGTGAGCACCAACGACGGAGCGATCTCAATCAGCTTTTGATGTCGTCGCTGGATTGAACAGTCACGTTCTCCGAGATGAATGATATGGCCGTGACGATCTCCCAGAATTTGGAACTCAATATGATGCGGGCGCTCGACATATTTTTCGATGAAGACGCTGCCGTCGCCGAACGACGCCTGCGCTTCTCGCGCCGCAACCTCCATGTTCTCGCGCAGCTCCTCATCGGACCGCACGACGCGAAGACCACGGCCACCGCCTCCGGCGCTTGCCTTGATGATGACGGGGTAGCCCGTGTGCTTTGCGAAGGCCAGGGCGTCCTTGATGTTGCTGATGGCTCCATCGGTGCCGGGCACAACCGGTACGCCCGCTGACTCGGCGAGCTTACGCGCTTTCACCTTGCTCCCCATGAGGGTAATGGCATGGGTCGAAGGGCCGATGAATGTGATGGCTGAAGCCTGACAGAGCTCAGCGAATTCTGCATTTTCAGAAAGAAATCCGTATCCGGGGTGGATGGCATCAGCGCCGATTCGGGTGGCGAGGTCTACGATCTGCTTGCTGTCAAGGAATCCCTTCACTGGCCCGGGCCCGACCATGTAGGACTCGTCCGCCTTTTTCACGTAGATCCCGGTTGAGTCCGCTTCGGAATAGATCGCGGCAGTGGCGATATTCAACTCGCGGCAGGCGCGGATGATCCGCATGGCGATTTCACCACGATTGGCCACTAAGATCTTTTTAAACATAGTCTGAGCCTGCGAGTTTTCGCGTGAATAAGGGAATGACCTCAGAAAACGAGGGCGTAAGCTAGCATAGGATCCGGAGGTCTGTCGAGGGAGAAGCGGCGCACATTCGGTAAATTGATCGTGGAATCGGAAGGTTACTCTCGTTCTGCTGTCAAAGAATTGGGTCGCCACCAGCGTCGATGTTATGTAGAATGCCTCAGGTGTTTCGCTGTGAGATCGTCTTTCTTCAGAAAGGTTTGTTCGATGATCAGGATCATTTTCGCCTCAGCTCGTCAAGGACGTCAAGTCATCCAGCACGGTCCTCTGTATAACGATGCTCCGGTAGTGGATCGAACAATGATGGCCGATTTCTGGGTTAGAAAGGGGTTGGCTCCTTTCCTGAGTACGCTGCTGGTTGTCGTCCTCTCCTCCAGTCCGGTATGGAGCGAATCTCCTGCGCCCTCAGTTCATTGGGGAAGCATGGCCTTTCCGGATCAGTATTCAACAGCAACGGGAGGGCTTATCCTGAACCGATTTACGCCTGTTGATGGGCTGGGGAATAAATACGATTCCACAGTGGGGAATACGCTGGGTTTTAATTTGATCACGCTCAGTTGGACGAAACATTGGGAATATTCGGGAACCAGTTCGCTGTGGAAAAACTGGAGCACGAATCTCACTGCCGCGTACAGTCCGACGGCTGATGAGCCCAGTCAATACTTTCAGAACAAAGTCGTGCATCAGCTTCGACAACTCCCGACGGTTCCGACCGTGGATCCTCGGAAAGAGACCGATGTTATGATCGATGGGTCCTTGACGCGATGGTTTCCCTTGTGGGATGGGCCAAAGATCATCTTTGCGGGCGGTGGGTTTTCCGTCGGCACGATCTATCAGCAAGGGTTTCTTCGTGCCGGTGTCAGACGGGTGCCGATCACGCCGACCCTATATCATAGTAAAACATGGGGTGATGTGAGCTTCCGGGCATCGGCCTTGGGACGGATCAGTTATCAGGCAAACGGCGCGGTGCTCCACTCAGTCAGGTCCACGGCGGGGTTGGTCCAGCCCGCGATCGCGTTTGGTCAATATAGGACGACCGCACATGGCGAGACAATTCCAACATGGGAAATTGAGTTGGCTCTCATGTGGGACTCGGGGATTTTCGTCAATACGACGGGGCAAAGCCAGAAGCAGTTTGCCTGGTCATTGGCGGCATCCGCTGGGCCCGTACGATTCGAAACCTGGAATGACAGCATGGGTCACCTGTCAGAGCGAGACTATGGTCCAAGTTATGGTGCGAGCCTGACGCTTGATGTCCTGCGCGTGTGGAACATCATGCAAGAGTTTCGATCGACGCCGACTTCTGAGCAGCCGGCATCGTCGTAAGGTTCATCCTGGTGAACAGAATTGGGAAAACCCCACAGTGGTCCATCGGCGGATGCCAATATCCCTTCCGATGACCCGCGCGCCTGTGGGTATTGAATCGATTTCGATGCACTGAATCAAAAGAGATACGCCTTCCGGGTCTACTACGTAGAGTGCCAGCCGGGAAATTCCTCTCAATTTACATACGCTCCGCCGTGAATTCTTCACGGCATTATCCTTGCTTCTGAACGCTCAGTATGAAAGGTACATCATCTAGTAGGATTCCTAGTTGTTTGAGTTACATCAACGTATGCTATGGTCTCGCCCATTCACTCAGTAATACGTAAGCGTGTACCTGGACAGTACACGAAGGAGGACCTTATGAGCAGAGTCAGAAGCCAGTTCGTCCAGCATGCGGTGGCGGCGATCACGCTCGTCCTCATTCTCGGTGCGCTCTCGATGATCTGGCCCGGCATCATTGCCGTATCTCTTGGTGTCCTCCTGTTGCTGCAATCGCTCAGTGACAGCCAGGAGATTGCCCTTCTGTCGTGGGCCGAGTCCGGCAATGTGCCGATGGTACTCTCCTCTCTTCGGGGTCCTGGCCCTTTGCGGCTATTATAAGATATGAACTTACCGAGGGAAGCTACCGAGGGAGAGATGTTCTCCACCAGACATCGCGAACTCTGGGCTTGAGAAATCCCGACATGGTCGTATAGGTTTACGGATTATGCCTATGCGGCTCTTGTGCGGGAAGAGGTGGAGTGCCTTGGGTAGTGTCATCACGATGTCTGTCGTTCTGCAGGCATGCGCGACTGTGCCTCCTCACCCGGTTGAACCGAAGCCGAATCCGGTGATCGATCAGTCTGCGAAAGTGCGAGACTTGCGGAAGCAAATTCGTGAGCGAGACGAACGGATTCAGGAGTTAGAGTTGCGGCTGGAGGCCTTGAAATTGATCGACCAAGATTCCAGGCAACAGAAAACGTTGCTCAAGCCGCCCACAACACTCCAACCCCTCGAGTGAGTGGGTAGGGGAGACCGCAGCACGATTTCCGATTACGCATTGTTACTCGTGTTGGTGCGGAGCGGCTGATGCTGTCGGCATGGGGGCCGAAATACATCCCTCGATGAACTCGACCTTGCATTGCCATGAGGACGCCGCCTCGTTGACGCGCTTGATCACATCGGCCGGTTTCACGGTCGTCGGAAGAATGTCTACGAGCACATGATCAGGGATACGATTGAAATACACACCGACCACACCAGGAATGGCCTGCAGAACGGCGTGCATCTCGGTTTCTTTGCTGTCGCAACCTGAACCGGTCATCGTCAGGGGAAGCCGTTCCTTGATAGGTGGCGTGGCTGAGACCGGCAGCGCGAGAATAAGGCTTGCGAGAAAAAACGTGGCCGCGAGGGCTCGATCATCCCAAATATTTCGCATGAGAAGAGCTCCTCATCTGTAAGTCCTAACCCTACCACATACGTGTGTGCGGATAAAACACACGAACCCCACTCTGTTCTTGAGCAGTCAGACGAAGATTTGGTTTGATTGCTCTATGAAGTGATGTTTCATCGGTGCGAAGAAGTGGCCTGCGGTACGATCTATGGTGAAAGCCGATGGACTCAGCATCGGAATCAGGCGATAATGTGGTCGTATGACCGCACCTCACTCGGATCACCCTCGTCCCCTCTGGCCGGAAGTCGTCGGACTTATTCCTGCAGCCGGCCAAGCGAAGCGCTTGCAGCCGTTTCCCTGCAGCAAGGAATTGTTTCCTGTGGGGTTCACCAATGACCCAGACACGGGGATGCCTCGACCAAAAGTGGCGGCACACTATCTTTTGGAAAAATTTAAAGCCGCCGGCATTTCCAAAACCTTCATCGTCATCCGCGAGGGAAAGTGGGATATCCCAAACTATTTTCAACAGGGACAAGGCGTAGGCCTCTCACTCGCGTATCTTGTGATTCCTGGATCGGTCGGTCCTCCCGACACCCTGGATCGTGCCTATCCCTTTATCGCGCAGCATCGGATCGCATTCGGCTTTCCTGACATCCTCTTCGGTCCGTCTGATGCCTATGGGCGATTGATTGAACAGCAAGAGCGAACTGAGGCAGACGTGGTGCTTGGCCTGCATCGGATTGAAGATACCCGCATCTGGGATATGGTAGACAGTGACACGGGTGGGCGGGTCCGTGAGATTGTGATGAAACCGGCTTCAACTATATTGACGTTCGGCTGGTGTTTCGCAGTCTGGACGCCTGTCTTTTCGGAGTTCTTGCACCAGTTTCTCCGTGCCGATGAGACAAAGCGCAATATGAGTGTCCTGGCCAGCACGACCAACGATCCAGGCGGAGATTTAGCGGTCGGCGTGGTATTCCAAGCAGCCCTCAAGGCAGGATTGGTGATACAGGCGGTGAAGTTTCCACAGGACAGCTATCTCGATATCGGGACGCCTGAAAACCTCGCGAAGGCGGTACGACGAGAAGCGACTGAATGACGACGCAGCGCCCTCGGTGAACACGGGCGAGAGCATTCTTTCTCTTCTAGAGACTTACTTGGCCTGGATGAGAAAAGCTTTTGAGCGGGCATTGCCGCCGCTGGCAATAACATCGATAAACGACATGCCAGGCCGGACATCAGGAACCGTGGCCTGAATCGTCGTGTCGTTTATATACGTATAGTCGATCGTAGTCGGGCCCGCCGCACTGAACGCCACACCTCGGAAACAGTCCTTGGTTCCAAACTGCTCCCCCTTGATCGTGATGGCCTGTCCAGGCTTGGCCTCGTCCGGCTCTATCGTGATGATTTTGGGCTTCTTACTGCTGTCGCAGACGGGATCTTTTTCGACTGTCTGCGCATCGTGCCCTTTGATCGATTCCGCATCGTGCAGTGTGTACCCTGCACCATCGACGATCACGCCTTCGTCAGCGACAGCGTGGACGGAGAAGGACGGGAGCAGGAGTACCATGACCATCACGAGAGATGAGAAGATTCGAGGAATCATCGAGACCTCCGTTGCTTCAGAGCTACTTGCTCGACATGGGGATATAGGTTTCTCCGACGATGGCTTGTCCAGGAGGAGATAGCGCAAAGTTCGCAAAGGCTGCAGCGAGGGAATTCGGATCTTTTGTTGAGAGGAGCAACAGAGGCCGTCGAAGGCTGTATCGCCCGTCCTTCACCGTCGGGAGGTCTGGTTCAACTGTATCCACCCGCAAGAGACGCACCGCGACGCCTTGTGCCACGGCGGAGCTTCCTGTGCTTAGGGAGATATAGGCGGCAGCAGACAGTGGTGGAAGCGTGCCGACGACGGTCTTAATGACCATGTCATCGGTCGCGATCATTCTGGCGGTCCGAGGAATGCGTCCGACAATTCCGAGCTGAGATTCGAATGCCTCGTGGAGATTCTGATTCTCGGGGCGGGTGATCAAAAGAATTCTGGTCTCTGGTCCGCCCACTTCTGTCCAGTCCGTGATCGTTCCGGAAAAAATACCGGCAAGTTGCTGGGTGGTGATTTCTTTCGTGAAGTTCGAGAGATGGACCAGGATGCCGATCCCATCCCAACCAATCTGTGTCGCCGTCAGCGTGTGATCCTCGACCCCTGTCACGGCGAGGTGAGCGCGGCCGGTCTTGACCGATTGCAGTGGTGGAGAGTCGTCATCCCATAGGACATCGACATAGGTCCGGGGGGTCGCTTTTTCGAAGGCTCGGGCCAATGCCTCAATAGTTGGTTGCTCTGGCCCGCTGCCGGCGATGACGAGGTTGCCTGCGAGCTGGCCCCAGGCACCGGAAGGAAGCAGGTACAGGGTCAGACTGAGGAGCAGCCATGTACGCAGTCGCCTCATTATCGGAGGATCACCCGTTGCCGCGGTACGGCTGGACTGACTGCGTAATGTGCGGGGGGATGAGATAGGTGTTGTACGGTTAGGATCCAGACGTCGATCCTCCATGGTCCGTTGAGTCAGAATCGGAAGACATGTTTGGCAGGGGCATGTTGCGTTGCGCATTCAACGGCGGGAGTTTGGCGAAGCGCTCCATCCGTTCTTGGCCCATCGCCTTGGCTTTGATCTCGGTGAATCCTGGTTTGCGGTCCCCGGTCACCGTGGACGAAAATGAGGACATGAGGCGAGTCGCTTGCCTCGCATGACAAGAAGGGCATTCTGTGTCCTCGACTCTGGCATAAACGGATTGCGTCGCCTCGAATTGTTTTTCACACTGCCCACAACGGTACTCATAGAGCGGCACGGGATTCGATCCTTTCTCTCCGTAACGGCCATCTCATCCGTAGAGTCATTCAGACCTTGACAAGCCTGCCCACGGTAGGCGATCTTGACCGGCCCACAGATACCTGTTTATTGTAACAACTTACACCGCTCAACTGCCAGCTTCATAGGAGGGTTTCGATGCCAGTGCTGATTCGACGGTACAAAGGTAACAATGGGATGATGCAGGAAGAACGAATCGATGATGAGGATCGAAT
This sequence comes from uncultured Nitrospira sp., assembly GCA_902500745.1. Taxonomy (GTDB): domain Bacteria; phylum Nitrospirota; class Nitrospiria; order Nitrospirales; family Nitrospiraceae; genus Nitrospira_D. Next base: position 913 of record CABVRS010000078.1, on the reverse strand, counting down.
CGAGCGCTACATGAGGCTCTTTGAAAAAGACGACGTGAAAAAGTTGGGGACCGGCGTCAAGGTCTTCATCGAAAAGGATGAGTGGCAACTCCTCCCGTGAACTGGTTAGGGGTCAGGAGTAAGGCGTGATCCACTTGTGAACGGTCCTTACCACTCACCTCTTACCCCTCACTGGTTAGTATGATCTACTGGCTTCACATTGCCCGTGGGATCGACCGCGTGACGCTCCATCGAGATCGCTGTTCCGAGGTTCCGTCTACGTCGACCTCGAGCGATTTTTGGGAAGGTGGATGGTTTGACTACCCCGATAAGGAGCGTGCGCTTCGGGCCATGGAGCAGGCCGGAGTGAATCGACAACGATTGTGCCCCTTGTGCAAACCTTAGTTCGAGAAAGTGCCGAGTCTTGAGTGCTGAGTTCCGAGTGAAATGATTGAGCATTCTTGCTCAACGCTTTGCACTCACCATGCAGCACTTCTGTAGTCATGCCCCGACTTGCACTCTTACTGACGACGGTGATCTGGGGTGCGACTTTCCCGGCCACCAAGGCGGCACTGGAGCAAATTTCTCCGCTCTCTTTCCTGTTTCTTCGATTTTTCCTCGGCACCCTGTTGATCCTGCTCTGGCTCGTGGCCAGCCGCCGTCGATTGCATTATGATCGTGCCGTCTTAGAGGCGAGTGCGCTGACCACCCTCTTCCTTTTCCTCGGCTATGTGCTACAAACCGTCGGGCTCCAGCATACGACGGCATCAAATTCGGCCTTTCTGACGGCGCTGTACGTGGTGTTTGTTCCATTGATCCTGATGCGGATCGACCGGCGGGTCGTGATCGCGACAGCCATTGCGGTTGGGGGACTCTGGTTGCTGATCAAGCCTGATACCTCGATGAATATCGGAGATCTCATGACGCTCGGATG
>CABVRS010000077.1:5918-10770 GCA_902500745.1 uncultured Nitrospira sp. | reverse complement strand
CTTCATGAAAAGTTCTTCACCGAGTTCTCATTCGTTCTTCATCTTTCTTCTGTATGGTTGCCATTCAGGAAACAAGGAACGAGGCACTGGACGGACACGGATTGGCTCCTATTCGGTGAAGTGATTCTCGGGTGAGTAGGTGCGGCTCTGTTCGTCTACGAGAAGGGTCAATCGCCATAGGGAGGGTCAATTCATTCATTGGCTCTTCTATGGCAACCTAGGGACTGCCCCGGTTGTGCAGCCCGGGACGGTTCCATAGGTTCTCACCCTTTTGCCCCTGAAACTTGTCAAGCAGCGTGCAGCCTGTTCAGCAAAGCCTGAACCGTTAAGGGCGCATTGCTTTCAGCCCTGCTGTCGGGGGACGTTGGTACGTCCCACCCAATTAATCAATTTTCCTAATGATTCCGCTGAACCCGCCACAGGCGGGAGTCGATCCTTCATGAGAATTGCTCCGCTCGAAGGGCTGTTGCCGATGAACATCCCTACGCGGGATAATGCGCCCCTGAACAAACTACGCACAGTGGATCAATCAGGAGACAAGAACCAGGCCCCTCTCCCCGGTTTCTTTCTGACGGGGAAATGATCAAGACCCTTAAATGGAAAGATGGAGCGTCGATCAGTCATGAATCTGAAGGGAGAAGATCAGCGAACTTCCCCACGAGTGTCTGTGCGATTTGACGCTATGGTATCGGGCTCCGTGCAGTCCAAAGGGACGGGCATCATTCTCGATCTCTCAACGAGTGGGTGTCGGATCGAGAGCCCGCTCCTCATGTTGCCAGGCCTCTCATTAGAACTGCGTATCGCTATACCCGGCTTAGAGTGGGCGCTGATGATTGATGGGGCTGATGTGCAGTGGGCGGACGATGACCGCGCCGGGCTAACATTTGTTCGAATCCGAGAGACGGAACGGCAGCGACTCAGCGACGCGATGGCAACTCTCCTCGCAAGGAAGTCTGAGGACTTCGACAAAGAACAGGTCAAACTAGTACCGGTTGAGTTCCAAGGACTGGAAGCAGTGCTGTCGAAAGATCCTGAACTCGCCATCAGCAAGGGATTGGTGTGGTTCGCTCAAGACCGGGCTGAATTCCGCTTTCGCGGAGGGAGCCTGCTCAATAGGGCGTTTCCCACCTGCACGCACGAGTTCGTGACCGCGCTCGGCAAGTTGGTCAAAGCTGGCGGTGACACAGAGGCCGATTTTTCTCTGGCGCTTCTCCAGAACTATCTCGGTTCGACATCCACCGACGGCGTCTTAAAAGAGATTGTGTCTCGATTTCCACATGACGATCGCAAACTGAACGAAGTCCGGAGCAGCCTCAATAGCACCGGCGTGGTCTCAGTCTCCGTTGAATTCGGACTTGCGGAAGCATGGCAGGCCAAGAAAGAGTCGCTGACGCGCTGGCTGACAGACGAACGACAGGCGGTCAAGACGTTCGCCGAGCAGCATATTGCAGAGCTCGACCGGATGATCGTGGTAGAACGGCGCCGTGTGGAGGTCGAACGGGAACTGCGAGAGCGGAGCCGACATGAGGAGGAGTCAGGCCACGATCATGGCTACAGGGCGAAACCATTCTGATAGCAGAGGAAAATATGGGGTCAGTGGCAGGAAGAGAGAAAAGGAGAGGACAGACGTATGGCTATTTTGCGCGATCGTCCCTATGGCCAGTTCAATTTTCTGATCGACCTTGGCGACGGAGACACCCAAGGCCCGCAGGCGGGCTTCCAGGAGGTTAGCGGCATTGGCATGGAAGCCGTGGTAATCGAGTACCGCAACGGCAACTCCAAGGAAAATACTGTGATGAAGCTGACCGGCTTGAACCGGGTTAGCGATGTCACACTGAAACGAGGGATCATCGGCTCGCTGAATCTCTATACATGGCTTGACCAGATCCGCAACGGCGACCAGAACGCCATGCGAACGGTGACCATTCAATTACAAAGTGAAGATCACAGCAACGTGGTTCAGACATGGAAGCTCTTACGGGCACGCATCGTCAAGCATACGAGCGGTCCGCTCAATGCAAAAGGGACCGACGTCGCGATGGAAGAAATGGTGTTAGCCTACGAGCGCCTGGAAATGGAGTAGGTTCGAGCTTTTGAGTTTGGAGTAAAGACATTATGGCCGTCATCAGTGAACGACCCTATAGGAGCTCGAACTTTCTCGTTGATATTGGACGAGGAGACAGCCGTTCTCTGCTTGCGGGCTTTGCCGAAGTTATTTTCCCAGATTTTATGGTCGGCAAATCCGAGGGCGATCAGCGTCCTCAAACGGTCCCTCAGGCTACCGAACGAGCTGAAGCCGCTGCTCCCAATCGTCTTGTCCTCAAGCGAGGGATGATGGGGTCCATGGATCTCTATGCCTGGTGGGATGAGGCTCGGAAGAGAAACGTCTCTCGACCGCGTACCGTGAAGGTTGAACTCCTGGGTGAGGACCAGTCAACAGTGGTGCTGACCTGGCGCTTCGACAATGTTCGTCCGGTGGGTCTTTGTTTCTCGCCCTTGCGTGCAATGGAAGGAGGCATCCTCATGGAGACTCTCATCTTGGAGTTTGACAGGATGGAGATGTTATGAAGGGTGTGTTTGTCGGGACAACGACAGGAGTGATTTGGTTTTGCTCGACTGCGGATAGAGAAATGTGGCCCAAGAAAGATGACAGTGCCCTGTTGGTCGTCATCTCTCTTGGGTACAACTCTACGCAAACTCCGGCCAGGCAAAGCAACACCTAACGGTCCGCTACTCCGGGTGCGAGAATGAGATTGACAGGAATTTTTTCCGCCACGGTATAGGGACTCGCCCTATTTTCCTTCACCCACCGCTTCTCAGCCACAGACTCAAAGGGAGGAGGAAGTTCTCCTTGAAGGGACCACAGGTCGAACGGTGTCTCGTCCACGGAAATTTCCCAATCATATCCCCTATCCTTGACGTAGGGAGCGATGACTGTGTCAAGCGTCCTGATCCACCATTCCCTGAGAACCTGACCAGGTAATGTCCTCGCAATATGGTCGACCTTGAACCGGACAAATTTGTTGTTCAGTTCACCACCGACAAAGCAGGAGTCCTTGGCGATCTCTTCGTAAATAAATACGACGTAAAATCTTGGGATTGGAACCATCGCATACACTTCAGTCACCCGCTTGGCTAACGCCGCTTTGTCTTCTGCAGTGAATGCCCCGACTGGGTGATACACTTTCCATAATGGCATATCGTGGCTCTCCTCATTGGCTCGGCATTTTCCTGGTTTATGCATCTCCGGATAAGTCCCATTGACTCCTTTGGGCTAATGATCCATCGGTCAACCCTCCTTTCTTTCGAAACACAGAATTGTCAATCGGCATGACTCACTTGCATATCACAAGTTAGTCTATCCAACTCTGTTGCAGAATGCAAGTGACTATATTACAGTGTTGGATCAGTCAGCCTTCCTAAGTAGGCATATAGTGAGTGCTACCGGATGACCACGAACCATGAATGACACAATCACATTTAAGCGATCATGCTGCCCGATCACCAATTCCCTGGATATCCTCGGAGATAAGTGGACGCTGGTGGTTATTCGAGATCTGGCCTTGGGTAAAAAGCGCTATCAGGAATTTATGGCCTCTTCGGAACGAATCGCCTCGAACATCCTTGCGGATAGACTGAAGCAATTAGAGGCTTCCGGCCTTGTGACCCGTCGGGCTTACCAGCAAAACCCCGTACGCTACGAATATGTGTTAACAGAGAAGGGCGAGGGCCTCAAGCCGGTGTTAAGGGCTTTAGTCGTATGGGGGAAGAAGCATTTCCCCAGTACCAAGGTCATCCCTACCATCTAGCGCCGCCTTTGCAGTAGACTGACCGGTAACAGACAGGAACGGGTACAGATCACAGGGAAGGACATGGACGGGATGATGCAAGCAGTGGTTTCCTATCGTACGTTGCTTTCTCGCCAATGGTACATGCCCACCTGCCCAGTTCGATAAGGAGTCGACGGCGTTCTATGACCTACACGAAGTCTAGGCGGATAGGGCATGTGGCAGAAATCATATTAGGGCTGCTGCCTGGGAACTCATGTGCCTGGTTGCTTTGCCTTTCATGTGAGTGGTTCGACCCGCGAATGAGACCCTCCTGAAAGAAGATTTCAGACCCCATGGTTGTACGATTGTGTTGAAAGGCTGGTGATCAATGCGGCGTTTCTTCCTGGCAATGCTTTTGGTTCTGACCTGTGCGGCAGGTGCGAGTCCGCGATCCGTGGTAGCCGCAGAGTCTCTTGAGGAGGCGGAATTTACGTATGAGCGTGGTGAGTATACAAAGGCGGCGCGCCTCTTCAGTCCCCTGGCGGAGCAAGGCGTGGCGGCGGCGCAATTTTATCTGGGCGTGATGCATGAAAAAGGACAAGGCGTGCGACAGGACTACCCGACGGCCCTGACGTGGTTTCGTAAGGCGGCGGCGCAGGGCTACGCTGGCCCGCAGAGCAATCTTGCCCTGCTGTACGAGAGAGGACGGGGCGTTCGGAAAGACGTGGCTCGCGCGCTCATGTGGTATCACATCGCCGGTGCCTTGTTATCGGGTGGTGAAGCGAGGGCCGCCTTGAAACGCCGAGACGCTCTGACTTCACAGATGACCGCCGCACAGATCGAGCAGGCGCAGGAGATGATACGGGTGTGTCAGGAGTCTCAATATAAGAAATGCGACTAGCTGAGGATACTCGCGACGTAAGGATGTTGGAGGAATGAGAGGCAGGGTTTGTCATCAAACACCTCCTGCCGATGCCACGCCTCTTGCGTTCGAGCCTATCTGAGTTATACGTTACCCGGAGATAGAGCTGAACCATGACGGGAGAATAAGTCGATGAAGACCAACATACTTGTCACTACGT
>CABVRS010000077.1:0-5818 GCA_902500745.1 uncultured Nitrospira sp. | reverse complement strand
GCTGAACCATGACGGGAGAATAAGTCGATGAAGACCAACATACTTGTCACTACGTTGTGTGGCTGCGCGATGATCGTATCGACGCTTCATGCCGAGGAAATCGGGAGTGTCGATACGGAATTCAAATGGTTGGGCCCCGATCACAAAATTGTGGTGGAAGCGTTTGACGACCCAAAGATTGAAGGGATTACCTGTCACCTGAGCCGATCCAAAAAAGGCGGCTTCAAAGGGATGGTCGGATTGGCTGAGGAAACTTCGGATGCCTCGATTGCCTGTCGTCAGGTCGGTCCCATTCGCGTGATCGGTGAGCTGAAGGAAGGGGAACGGGTATTCAGTGAGAGTCGATCGTTGATTTTTAAGAGCCTGCAAGTCGTTCGATTTTTCGACAAGAAACGCCAGACCTATATTTATCTCGTCTATAGCGATCGCGTGATCGAAGGCTCGCCGCAAAATGCAATCTCGACCGTGCCGATTCAATCCTGGTCGGCGCAATAAGCGCTAGGAAAGACTGTCAGGAATCGCTGATTCCTTTCACTTTCTGACGATCTCGCGCAGGCCCACTTCATCTATGCACCAACCGTACGCCATGGCTCATCCTCGGGATCCCTTGCACGGGATCACATTGGAAGCCATTGTGACGACCTTGGTCGCACGGCACGGATGGGCGACACTGGGCGCTCGGGTGCCCATTCGCTGCTTTCGTCATCACCCGACGATCCAGTCGAGTCTGACGTTCCTACGTAAGACACCCTGGGCGCGCAAACGCATTGAACAGATGTTCGTCGCGGAACTCCCCTAGCCCCCACGCCCGGCTCTATGGCTTCGAACGCAACCATCTATAAAGCAGTGCTACAGATCGCCGATATGGATCGTCAGTACTTCCAAGACCATGCCCTCACGTTGGCACGCCATCCGTCTGAAACCGAGGAACGCCTGATGGTACGAGTGCTGGCCTTCGCGCTCAACGCGGACGAGGCCTTGGCATTCGGCCGCGGGGTGGGCACAGAAGATGAACCGGCCTTGTGGCAACGTGATTTGACCGGAGCCATCGACTGCTGGATCGAGATCGGCCAGCCTGACGACAAGCTCCTGCGTCAGGCCTGTGGCCGCTCCAAACAGGTCATCGTCTATGCGTATGGCGCCCGCAGTGCGGAGGTATGGTGGGCCAACCAGAAGCAATCGCTCGACCGGCTGAAGAATCTGGCTGTGACGCTGCTCCCGATGGAGAGCGTTCGTGCCTTGGCTGAGATGGCACGACCGACCATGCAGCTACAATGGACGATTCAAGACGGACATGCCTGGATTGCCGACGGCGCCCAGACTATTCATGTGGAATTTCAGCGCTTGAAGGGCTGATCGCAAGAAACCCTGCACAAGGGACCGATCATCAAAACAGAGACGGGTCCTCTCCAAACGCCCATGTGTCAGACCTGGTGGTCTTACGCGCGACAGACAGCATCGAGCCGGAGGCTTCCACCGCGCTTGACGGATCAGCTCATGACCACGTAGCATATTCCTACGACGTTGCAGCACGCCGACTGTTTTATCCCTCACGTGTTCGGCTTTTTTCGTGGCCGATTCCCAAGTCTCCGCGTTCCGACGCCGAGTGATTCTCACACTTCACCGGACGCAGCCATTCCCAGGAGGAATCGCCGATGCCTATCACCAGACCAATCACCGACCGAATCCTGGCCGTACTCCAGGACTCACCTGAGTGTGAGTTTGAACTTCTCGTCGCCCGATACCCTGAATTCACCTGGAACGAATTGTTTCAAGAAGTCGGCCGATTAAGCCGAGCCAGGCAGGTGATCATTACGCGAGGCGTTGGCGTGTTCACGGTTAAATTGACACCGGTCAAATAGACACGGATACCGCGACAGCGGGTCCAAACCGGTACGGCGTCCAGGAGTGCACGCCTGTGGTGAATCCTTCGACCGACGGACAATCACTGCTGTTGTTGTTCGTCTGGATAGGACGTCGACGCGGTGGCTTGACCGTGGCTGCTGTACCAACGTTCCGTCGGACCATGAGACTCCAACGTCACGGATACGGCCATGTCGAGACGGTTGTTGGCGTCGCCTTCGTAATAGCCGCTCGTCGGGGCAATATCCTGGTAGTCGCGTCCGACGGCGACGGTGATGTACCGCTCATCGCAGCGTCGTTGATGGGTTGGATCGTACCCGACCCACATGGGAAGTTTCTGTCCTGAGCCGGGTACCAGCACTTCAACCCAGGCGTGCATTTGCCCTTCGCCGGGAAGCAGGCCGGATACATAGCGAGCGGGTAAACCCGCTAAGCGGCAGAGGGCCAGCATTACATGCGTGTAATCTTGGCACACGCCTGACCCTAGAGCCATCGCTTCGGAGGCTGTCGTTCCGACGTGTGTTCGGCCCTGTTCATACCGCAATGCCGCATGGACGTGATGGAGGATGACTTCTGCCAACTTGCTCTGTGATCCTCCCCCACCCCGCAGTCGCTCACTGAGACGTACCAGTGCCTCGGACCGGTCGACCAGGTGGGTGAGTCTCGTGAACTCCGAAGAGGCAACCGTGCAATCCGTGTCCTGCGGATCGGTGCCTTGCACCGCCAGCGTGCCGTCGCTGAGATAGCCGGTTTGTGTTTCCACACGCATGTCGACCGTGCAGGTGATCTCTTTTTCTACCCGCGCATGGTCCATCTGCCAGACCAAATTTCCGAACGCATCGGTGTAATGACGATAATCGGCCGGTGGGTCCATGTGCCACCGGACATCGAGACGTCGCTGGTGGCCGTAGTGTTGGTGTGGGGCGACCCGCATGATGGTTCGAACATTCGTGACCGGCGCCTCATAGGTGTACGTGAAGTGGATGCGGGCGGAGAGTAAGGCCTTCACATCGTGAACCGCCGCCTCGTGATGCTCTAATCGGAGATGACGACGCGGGCTCGAGATTCTCACGTCTTGGGTGTCTTCCGATCCGAAGTAGGTGCGCGAAACAGCCGTGGTAATTCGGTCAAGTTGCCGCAGCACCTCGGTCAAGAACGATTCCAGCCCAACCTCATGAACTTCTTCCAAGGTCACAAAGTCTAAATCCGCAGCCATTTGTCCGACCAGACGGGCTGGTTCACGGTGCGGCACTCGTAATGACTTATCCATGAGTCGTTCGATATGTTGACGTAATCCACGGGCGCAGAACCGAACGGACCGCGGGAAATATTGATTCAAGAGTAAGAACTCGACGATTTTTTCCGGCAACACCACCGAGCGTGAGACCTTTCGGTAAGCTTCGTAGGCGCTGGCTGACTTTAGAATCGCCACACATTGATGCAAATTGGACAGCTCCGTGGATTCCGACGACATCTGCAGCAGGATGGGATGCACGAGCAACCGGGTGGTATGGTTCGCGCGCTCGATATCTTTGCCGAGTCGGTAAAACGTCCATCCTTCATCGTGCAACATCGTACTGGCCATGATGCCGTGCAGGGTGTAACAGGTATCTTGCACTTCCGTCAGCAGACGATGCGGAGTCGTGGCAATGCTGGCGGACGTGTAGGTTTTCCATGCTAAGTGGACTCGGTTGATATGGTGCCACACTTCGCTCGACAGCTGATCTTGAATGCCTCGCGCATTTTCTCTGGCGGCGCTGATCAAATTGACCAACGCATTGGGATTGGCGTGATCAAGGGTGAGGAACTCCATCACCGCCATGGTCTCAAGCGCTTGTCCGTGCTCCTCGAACAAGGCGAGTTGTCCCGTGCTTTCTAGATACCACCGCCAAATGGCATCCTGATCCCGCTGGTTCGGACTCTCCAACAGGAGCTGGTAGTGCACATTGATCAACCGAGCCGTGTACTCGGCTCGTTCAGTATAGCGAGCAATCCAAAAGCACGATTCAGCGGTTCGGCTCAGCATCGAGCGTTAATCCTCGCCATAGAGTACCCACGTTCCTTTGCTCCCACCGCCTTGCGAAGAATTCACGACGAGCGATCCCTCACGTAACGCCACGCGCGTTAATCCTCCCAGTGAGAGGGTAATGTCCTTTCCGGAAAGTACGAATGGACGCAGATCAATATGGCGTCCGGCGAACTCGAATCCACCGGCATGGTCGTCGACCAGGCACGGCAATCTCGAGAGCGAGACGATCGGTTGGGCGATGTAGTTTCTCGGATTGTCGACGATACGTGCATGAAAATCTGCTTGCTCCGCCTTGGTGGAGGCCGGTCCCATCAGCATGCCATATCCACCCGATTCATTCACGGCTTTCACAACCAGGGAGGGAAGATGCTCGAGCACATATTTCCGATCCTGCTCTCGACTACAGAGATAGGTCTGGACGTTGGGCAGCACCGGAGCCTCGTTCAAATAAAAGGCAATCATCTGTGGTACGTAGGCATAGATCGCTTTATCGTCCGCCACCCCATTACCGATTGCGTTGGCTAACGCCACGTTTCCCGCGTGGTAGGCCCGAATCAGCCCCGGCACGCCTAACAATGAATCGGGGTGAAACACTTCCGGGTCCAGAAAGGTGTCATCCACTCGTCGATAAATGACGTCGACTTGGTGCAACCCTTGGGTCGTCTTCATGTAGACGCGTTCAGACTCCACGATCAAATCTTGGCCTTCGACCAGTTCGATGCCCATTTGAAGGGCCAAGAATGAATGCTCGAAATACGCCGAGTTATTCACACCCGGCGTCAAGAGCACCACGGTGGGATTTTCACGGATCTCCGGCGCGAGGTAGCGGAGATTTTCCAGCAGCTGATTAGGGTAGTGATCGACCGGCCTGATTCGCATCTGTGCAAACAGGCTGGGAAAGACGCGCTTCATGATTACACGGCTTTCCAATACGTAGGAGACGCCTGATGGGGTCCGTAGGTTGTCTTCCAAGACAAGGTACGTGCCGTTCGTATCGCGAACGAGATCAATGCCGGCGATATGGATATAGAGATCGCGGGGCGGTCTGAATCCGACGAACTCCCGGTGAAAACCTGACGCGCCTTCCACCAACTCACGAGGAATAATCCCCTCCCGCAAAATGCGCTGCTCGCCATAGACATCCAGCAAGAAGGCGTTGAGCGCGTGGACGCGTTGTCGCACCCCGTGCTCGATGTGCCGCCATTCGCTATTCGGAATAATGCGGGGCAGCAGATCAAAGGGGAAAATACGTTCGGTCTGCTGCACGTCTCCATACACCGTGAACGTGATGCCTTGGTCGAGAAATGCTTTCGCAGCCTGCTCTTGATATTGAGCCAGTTCGCCGACCGACAGCGCCTGCAGCTGGTCGTACAATTGTCGATAATGGGGTCGCGGGCGATCCGTCGCTTCGAACATCTCATCGAAGTCTTGGCCGATCTGATAGCGTTTGAAGAGATCGTGGATTTGTGTGGCGTGCAGCTGGCGGTGTGAAGGAGGGCTCATCGCATAGACCCGCAATGAAGAATGTCCTGAATCCAGGCGTCTTCGGATACGGCAATATTCCTCTCTTTCCAATGGTAATGCAAGGGCACGATCTCGGAGTGCTCAAATGTAATGTGTGCATTGTATGAAGCTATTGGAATATATGCCGAGGGAGGAGGCGGTGATGCGTCATATCGCTCATCTAATGCGCTCTGCGATCGCTTGAACCACACAATCGGCTATGGTACTCAACTGTGTGTCCACGCCGTAGCAGCCGATCTCTTCATCCCTACTTGCGAGTAGCCTCTGGGATGGGTGAACGATTTCGTCACTTTACGTCGGGGTTCTGATGCGACGGTACACCGTCCTCGCCTTGGTGCTGCTGCTTGTGATGCTCCTCGTTCTATGGGGGCACAATCTCCACGCCTCCATCCATGTGAACGA
>CABVRS010000076.1 GCA_902500745.1 uncultured Nitrospira sp. | reverse complement strand
ATTCGGCATCCCGTTGCGGAGAGATCGAAGAGGGTTCCGTCTCCCGCGCCGTTGTCCGTCTGAACGCTGGCGGAATACCGCACATATTTTCTTGGGCTGTTCCGTAGCCTCATAGGTGCCTCCGTGCTACTGCCTGTATCGGTCAGGCAGGAAAAAACTTAAAAGACTTGCTAGGCATTTTCTTCCCCTGAGGCCTACTAGACGTGAATGGTTTTACTCTTGTATCGTACTGTGAACCCGATCCCGGAGGACTGACAGATGCCTCAGCAACCGTATCCCCGGAGTGCCAAAGCGCTTCTCGGTGGGATCGCCCATCTCAGGCGGTTTATCGATAAAATTCGGATGCGCAATGCCGGGAATATTCAGGATTACAACTACATCACGGTGGGGTTCGATAAGTACCTGATCGATTTTCTTGGCATTGATGCAGTCGCGTTTGAACAACGAGTACTGGCCGGGGGGACGGATGAAGAATTGCTCGTCTGGGTGAAGGTTCATGGGCGCAAGGTGTCAGATGATGAGATCGCCCGATGGAGCGAGAATCTCCTGGCATCCGGTCCAAGCGATGAGGGAGCTCGACTTCGGTTCCAGGGGAGGCTTCAAGAGGTTGCGACCAAGCGAGGCGTGGCAGTCAATTCCCTTCCTTCGGTAACCACTTGGGTCGATGTGACCGAACTTGACGAGGAGCGGATGTAGAATTGTGGTTTGCTAATGCCGGATTCCCGTCTTCTCCAGCTGCTTGCTCTCATCGCCCTTCTGAACATCTTACATCTCGTGGACCACATCCTTCGTGGGGATTTTCACTGGCCGATCGATGAGCAGTCGGTTGGATTCATGATTGTGACGACGGTCATCTTGGGTGGAATGGCACTTGGGGTCTGGCTGTATCGTGCAGGCCACGTGGGACCTCGGTTCTGGACGATTGTCGGAACGCTCGGCCTTGGGTTGGGCTGGCTCTCGCATTTCAGCCCAATGACCGATCAGCCATTGTTGGTCATCTACCACGGGTATATGGCTCCAGGGGCAGGAGCCATGGCGATCGGTTGTCTGCTTCTCCTCATGGTGTTTGTATTGGGGGCGACAATCTTTGCTGGATATCTTTGGATGCGAAGAACAGCGTCCTGATTGGTCTTAATAATCTCCCGAGCAGCCTATCTCATCTCTGTCCATCCACCGATTTGCGAACGAAAGCTCAGATGACGGGCTGAAGTGCGAATCACCACGGCGTCCCTCGTATGGTCGATGGACTGGAGGTGCTCATCTGCCGACCAGCGTACCGTGAAGAATCCTCCTGTAAAAGCGGAAATCGCGAGTGCGCGCTCAGTGGTGATGGCGACGAAGATATGACCGTCTCCGTGCAGTTCTCTCACGGTTTCACTCGGTCCCAATGCTTCGCTGAACCAATGGCCGAGACTTTCTTGAAACCCATGGACCCGGCGATTCGTCTGAACGATGACCAGGCGAGGCAATATCTGATGTCGGTCGACGTGTTCCTCGACCTCCAGTTGTACCTCGGTCCATCGGTGTAAGCCGGAGGAAAACCCCAAGAGTCGACGAGAGGTCTGGGCAAAGCCTGCCGGTCCTTTCGCCGCCATGGCAACGATCGTTTCATTGACTCCCAGCGGTTCCTCTACCGGACTTCCTCCTCCCGGGAGTGCAACGACTTTGTCCGTTACGACAGTGACCAAGACATCCACCTGTCGTGTTTGTGCGACGGCCGGACCAGGAAGGATCACGAGGAGAAGCAGAGCCAACACTAAGGCAGATCGTTCTGTGCCGAGTGACATGAGACCTCCCGCTGAGTGGACTTGTATCATACCATCCATTCTGCGAGGGACCGCCCCCCCTCACGTGCCACCGTACATCCGATGGCAGGATCACCGGTGCGCTGAGCTACGGTATCTATTGAATTATGGCAGCAGGAGTGAGCGAAGGGGAGGCGTGTCGACGATGAACTCAGATCATGCGGTCACCCATCGAGTGATGCCTGTCTGAGGTTGTCGGGGTGAAGGGGGCCCGACGGTTCTACACCGCAGGCAATGTCAGCAGCTTTTTCATTTCACAGTGGGCGAGCACGACATCAGGAGCCCGTTGGAGCGCTTCATAGTAGCTCCGTTCATACCCGTCACCGAGTTCTGACGGACGAATCAACACCCGGATCTCGGCTAAGAGCATCGCAACCTCATCAACGGATGGATGGTCATTACCATCCAGCAGCTCGTCGATGCGGACGACCATGTTGGAAAGGGGATGGAGCCAGGTAAACCAGGGGTCGTTCATCACGAGTTGTAGGAGCTGCCCCGTGGAATCCACACGGCCATAGATTCGCTCATAGGTCAGCTGTTCCGCCACGATCAGCGCCTTGTGCAAGCCTAGGAGCCCGTGCCGGACATCCGTCAAGGTCCGGCGGAGTGCGTTGGTTTCTCGGACATGTGTCTGTTTTGATGAGATAGCCATAGGGGTAATTCTACCAGGTCAATTAAAAAATGGGAGTTTGGAGAGTTTCCTCATGATGGGCGACGTCATATGTTCCTTATCGGATATCAGAGGCATCTACTAAAGTCGTGATGAGGACTACTGGGACTCTTTAATCTAAAACAGGTTCTAAACCAATCCATGAGAATCGGCGCCGTAAGAGGTGTCGCAGTTCGATCATGCAGCATTATGGTTCCAGTATCGCTGAGGCGGAGGTGCTGGATGTGTACGGCTGGCCCTGACTGTGTACGACGTCCTCGTCGAGCGACACATCCTTCCGAAGGCTCAAGGGGTTTCCATAGACAGCGAAAAGTTCCCCGGTCAATCGAGCGGTATGGATTGGGTCTGTCGGACGTTTGCGCCGAATGTAGTCGTTGAGAACGCGGCCGTCGGGCGTCTGATGGATATGAGGTTGGTCCAGGTTCATTCGATAGCGTTCTATGGCACTTGCCACGCGGCTGATGAAGATCACGGTTCCATCCGGTTCCAATTCCTCGACGATGCCGACATGGGTCAGGGGATCGTTCGCCTTCCCGTCGCCGTTAAAATCCCATGTGTTGTCGAAAAACACGAGGTCGCCTGGCTTGACCTCCGGTCCTCGATGCAGGGTGCCATGTTGACGCACATGGTTGTAAATGAGCCGGACGCCGTTGGCCTTCACATCAGGTCTGTCTGTGAGGTAGAGATCGATGCCGTGTTCCAGGAAGATGGCATGGGCGACTCCAGCACAGTCGTAGGCGATGCGTCGTCCTTGGCTGGTAATTGTCCGCGCGCCGATCAAGCGTGTCGCGGATTGAACAATGGCCGATCGGCTCGGCAACGATGCCGTTAAGGGAGCTGGGAGGTGCTCCGGAGTCGATGCGGTCTGAGGTAGGACCGGTACGGTTGAGTTGCGAAGGATAGCCCGATCTGCGGCTACCGGCGGCCTATAGGCTGCCCGTGCGGACTTCTGGATAGGCTTCGTGCAGCCAGCCAACGGCATCAGCATAATCATGGCAATGATGCCTAAGAATCTCATCAAGGCTTACCGCACATTCACGAATCGGCCTTCAGCCGTTTGCCGGAGCGCATCAATGTCCTCGCGCCGGGTGACTGAAAGCGGAATCGTGTGGGTTAATTCTTCAATGAGCAGATCGGTTGTGAGCGGCGTTTTTTGATGAAGCGCCCGATAGAGTCCTGCCACCACCGCCTGTTCGATTTCCGATCCGCTGAATCCATCACTGGCACTGACAATCTTACCGAGGTCGAAGTGAACGCTGTCCTGTTTGCGTAGGCCGAGATGAATCTTCCAAATCGCGTTACGTTCGGCGTCGTCAGGGAGGTCCACGAAAAAGATCTCGTCAAACCGTCCTTTTCGTAAGAGCTCGGGTGGTAACGACGAGAGATCGTTGGCCGTGGCGACCACGAACACGTCCTGCTTTTTTTCCTGTAGCCATGTGAGGAACGCGCCGAAAAGACGGCGGCTCAAACCGGCGTCGGCATCGCCATTCCCGCCACCGGCGACCATTGCTTTCTCGATCTCATCGATCCAGAGGACAATCGGTGATAAGGATTCTGCCATTTCAATGGCTTTGCGGAAATTTTTTTCTGATTCGCCGACAAACTTGTCGAACAATCGACCGGCGTCGAGCTTCAACAGCGGAAGCTTCCATTCACGTGCAATGGCTTTCGCGGCCAGCGATTTGCCGCAGCCTGGAACCCCCACCAGCATGATGCCACGCGGCGGGGTGAGGTTGAGGGCTTTGGCGGCTTCCGTAAATCCGACTTGAGCACGTTCCAACCATGCCTTGAGATTGGTGAACCCTCCCAGCTCAAACTGATTATCTTCCAAGGGGTAATATTCCAGCAGACCGCCATCCTTGATCGCCTGCACTTTGCGTTTAAGGATGGTCTGCACGTCGTCGGCCGAAAGGGTGCTACGTTCGACGAGACATTGGGCGACGGCCTGGCGCGCTTGATGGAGGGTCAAACCCTGTAAGGCACGAAGGATTGCGTCGGCATCATGGTTGGCAGGGCCTCTTTCTGCTCCCTTGGCCTCGTTGATTGACCTGAGCATGCTTTGTACGACTGTAGTGGAACGTGGGCGAGCGGATGTGCGAGGCCCCAATGATTGAAGCAGGCCGCGCAGCATGGAGCGAAGCTCTTCTCGATCAGGAAGTTTCAGGTCGAGCCGTATCGCGAGTTTTTCGAGGTCCGGCGGAAGGCTGATCGGCTGACCGGTTACGACACACGTGGCCCTTGATCGGCTGTATGCCGCCGCGACCTCACGTAATTGCCGGCATACGGCAGGCTCTTGAAGATGGGGGCCGAGATCCTTGAGCCAGAAGACGGCTTCTACCGTCAAACCATGGAGGTGTTGGAGCACCGCCAAGGGGGTCGCTGTCATTTTACTGAGCGTTGGGACATCGTCGGTACGGGTGAGTCCTCTGGTCACCGACCACTCAAAGAGCGGGATCCGTTCTTGGGCCGTGACTGATTGCAGCAAGGCCAACACCCGTTCCTCTTCCACCGTTTCGATCACAACGAGTGGGTGGGAGGAACGGATCAGAGTGCGAAGATCATGCACGCTGGTCGACAGAGCCATCGCGTGAGAATGCTAGCACGGGCCTTTGATCGGACCAAGAAAACAGATGATTGTGGCCAAAAGCCACCGGTCGTGATCGTCTAGGCGTGATACATGCGTCTACCCCCAGTGCAGCGTAGGATCAGGATTGGGGCACAATGAGAGACGTTTACAAACGACGCCCAAGATCCATACTTCGTCTTTATCAAACGGCATCTGGACTTCAGGTGCCGGAGGTGGGGGCGGCGGGGGCGTAATTGTCTCAACCGGCAAGATTCGAAAGTCTTTCCCTTGCATGCGCTGAAGGGCGATACCGCTTCTCATAGCGGCCCCCGCTGGAAGCTGATCCGGCTCAGCATCAACGGCCACTCTAGCGAATTGGGCCGATCGGGCGGGGTGTCCGACCTGGGCGGCTTTTACAGTCATGGTTGCCGTAACAGGCTTCTTGATCATCAAGGCAGGAGGAGCTTGAACCGCGCTCTTCAGCATAACGGCTTGTCCCGGTGATGGCGTGATTGGGGAGGCCGCCAGCTTAAATGTCGCAAAAGACTGTGCCGGAGAAGTTTTCAGCATGGTCAGAAGTTGTTGGTTTTTAGGCGATTGCGGTTTGAGCTTAATTGTGAGATTTCGCGCAAAGACGACGGCTACTGCATAGGCAGGACAGTCGCCAGATGGAGGGTTCTGTCCGTTGGAGAGGACTTTGTCGGTATCGTAGAACTTCCAGAACCGTGCCTTGAAAACTTCCGGAGCGAACCAGGCTCGAGTGATCACTGCTGAGCTGATTTCGAGAGAGAGCGATTCAATGTCTAAATCCATTTGGTCGGTCCCGAGAAGCTTTCGAATTTCCGGTGGTGCGGCTTGTGCCAGTCCTTCTACCTCATTTTCGGCCAGGGTCAATGTCGCCCATGTCGGAGAGGCCAACATGTTCGATGGAGCAAATCCGCAGGGAAAGAATTCTTGAGCCGAAGCGGCGTCCGTAAGTTTATCCAGACCAGGCATACATTGCATGGCCCATTCATTCCAGACGGTGGACGGAGAGCTGCCGACGAACTGTTCATAGGTGTGTTTGGCACTCTCGTACTCATGGCGGTGTCCTTTGACGATCCATTCGTTCTCGATCTCGGCAATCTTGCTCCGCAGAGCAGGTTCCTCCAGGGTCGTCCATCGCTCTTTTATAGCGGCGTCAGTTGTGTAGGTGGCTTCGATTTGTTTGTTCTTGTAGGTTTCCTGTGCGGCAAACCACGTGTCTCGATATTGCTTGTATGCCAAGGTTGCAGGGGAATCAGACCAGGAGCCATCTGGGGCCATGTGATAGAGAAAATCAAAAGCCTTCTGATACGTAGCTTCCTCGTCAGCCGTGCGACCCCTTGTAGCCGAAGCTAACTTGACTCCAGCTGTATTGCCACGGAGCACATCTTGGTAGGCAGTGGATAGTGTCTGTGGTCGTGTCAGATCTAATGCAATGCCGTTTGGGATACAGTCCATGATGCGGGAAAACTCGGCGAGTTTGAGCAGGCGCTCCGCAGTCCACATGCTCGTCATAAAGCTTAGATCATCTTTTTTATACGATAGACTGGAGCTTGGGAAGGCAAGGTAGGTGTCTTCCCCTTCGAACATCAGTTTTGCCTTGTTCATCAACGCTAATGATACGACCGGATCCATACATTCCTCCACGGAGAGCCCACCGCACGTTGCTGCGTGCGGTGGGCTCTCCTTCATCGGGTTATGTGCTCAACTAGATGCCAAGCGTTTCCCTACACCCATTGGGTGATGGTGGGAAGCGGGTCTGGACATTTCGGGAGGATGTGACATTTGTATCCGATGCACTGCATCCCCTCGACTTTCATCGTTTGGCCGTCCCAGTGATAGTTTGACTGGCTGCTGGTCTTGCCCTTCTGGTAGTTGCCACCGATGGCGAATGGTCCATATCCGACGAAACCTCCGCCACCGATGCTGCTTTTGGTGAACTCATGCATGCCGCTCGAATTGCTCATGCTCAGCTCCAGGTCTTTGACGCAAATCATCGCAGTCGGGTAGGCCGGGATCATTCCTTTGGGAGGCTTTCCCCCGTCGCTGATCATCTGCCCTTTTGCTTCAGGATTGCTCTGATCGAAGCGCCAAGCTTTACTTGCCAGATAGGCGGACTTGAGCCAAGGTCGTACGATCGGGACTTGTGTCATGGAAAACGACAATCGGAAACTTGAGTTATCGAATCCTCCTTCATAGTGGCTTTTACTGCCCCCCGCATGCCCACCAATCGAGAACAGTCCGATATTGAAGCCACCACCTGCGGACCACTTGCTGTGGGACGATTTCGAATAGCGGGAGATATCGGTCGAACCGAAGGAAAATTGAGTCCAACCCGAGGCTTTCACGAAGTTCCCTGGGACAACGGAGGTGTAATAGAAATCAGAACCTGAAGCCAGACCGGTCAACTTCGCCTTCTCTAAAGCGTCCCGGTACTCCGCTTTCAATAACGTCATGTCGCGCTGCATGACCTGATCGATAAAAGCGGCGATGGCTTCATAGTCGTTCTTATAGCCGTTGGTGACCCAATCATTCATGGCGGCTTTGACCCTATTGCGGAGCGTACTTGCATTGACGGCCCAATAGTGCACGGCCTTCGGACTGTCTCCGGCGAGCGCGTCGATCCGACGGGCGTTGTATTCCAGCGCCGCATCTTCGTAGGCTTTGAGTTTCTCGTTATAGAGCACCACCAGCGGACTTGGTTCAAGAACCTCGGTTTCGCTGTCATCGATCAGGTTCTTTTTTATTTTCTTGACGCTCAAGAGAGCTCTGAATTTCTCGATCTTCTTCTTTGTTTCCTCAGGCAGTTCAGTTTGCATGACCTGGCTCATCCGAAGCGTGTACTCGTAACGATCCGAGAGCGAGCCTTCGTTATTCATGACATTGAGTTTCGCAAAGCGATCATCGATTCCCGACACATCCGGCACGAAATCGACGAGGCGTGCAAAGTTTTCAGCCTGCATATACAGCTTCCCTACGTCCTGGGCCAATAGCTTATCCATTAATTCTGGTGTCAGGACTGGAGCGGTCGGCGCTGGTTGTCCTTCACCGCTTGGTTGGGTTGTTTCGCCTGGTGCGACAAGCTCCGATAGCGCGGCCTTTTTCACGACGCCAGTCAACCCTTGTGAGAGAAAATCAAAATCGTTCGCCTCGAAAGGGATTCCTGGAGTGCACCAGGTAAAGAAGTTGTCTTCCGACTTGGGGGTTGTCTCGTCTCCATTGGTCAGCACATCGTAGAGTTTCCCCATGATGGAGTTAGCTAGTTGGCTCGGCAATACGTCTCCCATGATACGCCCTCCTTGTAAGGTAATGGATGAAGAGCCAGGAAATTCTGGCTTCAATAGTTCCTGCTGCGAATGCTCCGCAAACATCATGCCGAGGCTGTGCGATGCGATGGATCGCGGATATCAGAGACGCATGCATGGCATGAAGATAAATAGTCAGTTGTGTTGGTGTGGAACCGATTCGTGGCTAGCAAGGCGGAAGAACACCACCTGTCTAACGTTGTGCAGTGAGGGAAATGAAAGCAGGAAAATGAAACATTGGTGAGAGGGGCTAGAAGTGCACGGACGATCATGCACGAGAAAGTACGTATCTTATTCGATACGGCCTGTATCGACTTGGATACGTTTCTGTTCAACCGAAATACGAATTGTTACCAGTGATGTGAGGTGAAACACAGCCTAAGTGAGCAACCAGATGTGCACAGTGCGCTATTGTATGTCGAGTCCATGAAGAGGAATGAGTTTTGCTCAGATGCGCAGGCAATGCTGAATTTCTTCTGTGCAAAGGAGTCAGGAAGAATGTACGCAATGTATCGTGCGTGGAAAGAGGAGAACATTATGAGCAAGATTCTAAAGGTGTGGGGAGTAGCGATTTGTGGGCTATTCATCATAGGGGGCTTGGCGACGCCGAGTGTGTGGGCGCAGTTGAGTGGATCAGGAAAACTTGTCCCAATCGTCTGGAACAACGGCAAAATCTATTTCTTTCAGGGAAGTGAGTACGCCCGATACGATATTGCTCACGATAAGGCCGACAGCGACGATGGTAGTGGTAATGCCTACCCTCACCCTATCCAAAGCAGCTGGTCTGGGCTCTTTCAGGAGAATATGGACGCGGCAGTGTTCTGGCCTGCACCCCCTCCCGGGGGAGCAGAAAATAAGACGGTTGCCTATTTCTTCAAAGGCAATCAGTTCATGCGCTATGACGTCCAGGCTGATCGAGCAGATGCAGCTGATGGAGCTGGTCGGGCGTATCCTCAGCCGATCTCGCTGAAGTGGCCTGGAATCTGGATGGATCGGGTGGACGCGGTTGTCGTATGGCCGGTACCGAGGAACGGCAGGACAGTCGCATATTTCTTTCGCGATGATCAGTATATTCGGTTCGATGTGAAAAGGCATCGAGCTGATCCGGGTTACCCCAAGCCCATTGCCGGTAATTGGCCAAACTTTAAGTTCTCGAGTGGAATTGACGGTGCGGTGGCTTGGCCCACCAAGATAGACGGCAAGACGGTGGTCTACTTCTTTAAGGGCGATCAGTATCTGCGGTATGACGCAGATACTGATCGTGGGGACGACCAGAGTACGGGAGGGCTTGGGTATCCTGCCCTTGTCGCAGAGAATTGGCCAGACCTGGTGGGAGCAAATACAGTAGGATCAATTGATCCGCTGGCGGCTTATGCGAAACAGTGCGATGCTGCAATTGGCGTGACGGTTCCGGACTTCGACGTCGATAGTCCGTTAGGAACAACTGTTCCGACGGATCATCTTACCCCATCAAGCGCGACTTACCCAAATGGCACCTGTGATCGTCCAAACGTACTCAACGGAAAATGTGATCCCGGCAGCCGCTTTCGGGTACTGATCAATACGGAAAACGCATATGTGGTGGCGCATGCTCGAAAGATGGGTCTATCGCAAGGACAGTATGGGGATGTAGCGGTTATTCAGCACAATAAGACCAATGGCGCAACATGTTTCTACCAGGGAGCACTAGCAGACTTTAATTTGAGTCATAATGGCAACGTTAAGGCGCCTTCCAAGGGGGTGGGCACCCCAACGTTCTGGATGACTCCTGCACAGATTGTAAACAGCAAATTCCCCTGTGCCAGTTGTCACGACAATGGACCAATTATCCGCTCACCGTATCTTGCCCAGATCACAGGTCCAAATCAGCTACCTGGTTCCGGCGACGTCACGTTTAACGGTGATGGCCAGCCCTATTCATTTGTTGGGACTGAGTTCGCGTCGTGGAAGGCGTACAAAGTCGAAGTCTCTGACAATCAATGCAACGGCTGTCATCGCATGGGAGTGAACAATCTGAGTAACACTGGTAGCGTTCCGAACAACGGTACGGCGCTTGATCTCGGGATTCAGGCCACGACTGACTCTCACACGCTCGATTCACAAAAGAGTAAGAACCCACATTCGACCGACTCACCGATTTGGATGTTGCCTGGGCAGATAACCTTTCAGCAAGCGACTGCCGATGCCGCACGCGCGATTCAACAATGCGCGCAACAGTTTCGTGGGGAATCGTCACCATTGCCCAATTCTGCAAGTTGTAAGATTACGCAGTTCACGAGACCTTAAACCGGTCTTGTACATGATGGACTGCTATGTCTTGCTCGGGGTTGCGAGGGCTTTACTGAGTTCACGAATCAAGCGCTGTTCGATTTCCATCGTTTCGTCGGCGCTCACGCTCAAGACACGTCCGCCCTGTGCGATTCGCTCGAATTCCGCCTTCACGGCGAGTTTCGTACTATTGTTGGGAAGAGCCTCCAGCGCAACGAGGTATTGGTTCCGTGAGCCCGTCACTTCGAGCGTGGCGGGGTTTGAGATCTTCCGCTCCGTGACGTAGACTGCGCGCTGATCCGTTTTGACACTGACTTTCAGCCGATAGCCGTTTCGTGCCAGCGCTTCCTCAGCGACTTTTGCCACAATCTCCAGAGGGCGAGGGAGCGTCTCGGACTGCGCATCTT
>CABVRS010000075.1 GCA_902500745.1 uncultured Nitrospira sp. | reverse complement strand
AGAAACTTCGCGGCTTCTTCCGGTGAGACCGGATTGATGTAGAAGCCGGTTCCCCACTCGAAGCCGGCGACCTGTGTCAGCTTGGGAATGATCTCCAGATGCCAGTGATAGTACTCACCGGTTCTTTCATGGAGCGGAGAGCTATGAAGGATGAAGTTGTAAGAGGGATGTGCCAGCACCTTATCCATGCGACGGAGCGACTCCGAGAGGATGGGGGCGAGGAATTCAAATTGCGACTTTTGGCTGTCCTCGAAGTAGGCCGCATGTCGCTTGGGAAGAATCCACATTTCAAAGGGGAAGCGTGGCGCGAAGGGGGTCACACACAAGAATTCTTGGTTTTCGGCGACAACCCGATCCCCATCCGAAAGATCCTGTCGAAGGATATCGCAATAGATACAGCGCTCCTTCTGCTGATGGTGGTTGCGGCAGCCTTCGAGTTCATCTTGCACGTTGGTCGGAACGATCGGCAAGGCGATCAGTTGGGAATGACTATGCTCCAGCGTGGCGCCCGCTAAGGCCCCATGATTCTTGAAAATAAGGATATAACGGAGCCGTACGTCCTTTCTGAGGTCGAGTATCCGGTCGCGATAGGCCCATAAGAGATCCTCAATTTTCTTGGCCGGCAGGTCAGCGAGACTGTCGACGTGGTTGGGGGTTTCAATGATGACTTCGTGCGCTCCCACGCCGTTCATACGGTCATACAGCCCGATTCCTTCGCGGCCCATGTCTCCTTCAACTTGTAAGGCCGGAAACTTATTCGGGACGACGCGGATGCTCCAGTTTGGGGAGTTGGGTTCGGTTGGTTGTGGCCTGTACGCCATGATTTCTTTCGGCGTGAGCCGTTCCTGCCCAGGGCAGAATGGACAGAGGCTTGGGGCGACCGTTCGAGATGGTTGCGGTGTGATAAAGTCATGCGGACGACCGTTCCGTTCAGTGGAAATGATCACCCAGCGGCCGACAATAGGATCACGTCTCAAATCTGGCATAGGCTCCCTCTGAATGTGTGATGGTGACTGCGAAATGTATCGATACGTGGATCGTGAACATGAATCGTTGGACATTCAACGTCAAGCGTTCATTACACTCTCCAATGCTCCGCCTCGAATTCCGGTCCAGGCACAGTCAGGATGGCCGGTAGGGGACTGGGATAACGGGCCACTTCCAAACCATGCTCGCGCACGGCAATCGACATGTGTACCGTCTGCCCTGGCTCAACACGAATCTCTTTCCAGGGCAAGCTCAGCTCGGTGACGGAGCGAGAGCTCATCGTCCGATGGAGGCCGATGTCGTGCCACGTCTCTGGTGCCGATTGGCGAGACAACAGAAATTCTCCGGACCCTTGAAAAGCCAGGGGAAAGGTGAGGCGAAACGTCGACTCTGGGCTTTGTAACGTAATGGCCACCTCGATACCCTGTTTCTTGGAGATCGTCTCGCCGGGATCCAGTCTGATCATGAAGTGATCCAGGCTCCAGCCGAATCGGATTGTGGCGAAAACATTATCGGGTTTCCACATGGCTCCCAGGGGAGGCTGAGTATTGATGATGCCGGCGCCGCGCCATTCAAAAAAATCGGTGACCAGTCCGTCGATGGTGGGAGTGAGAAATCCGACCGGTTGGTGAACGACGTTGGGTGCGGATCCCATTCGCATGGTGCAGATCGGCTGATGCAGCCGTTCAGGAATCGGTTGGCCCATCTGTGTCCAGACGTTACGGAGATGCGTTCTAAAGAGGCGATCGAATTCCGGTTTGAAGTCGGTATCGAAATCGTCGCCGTACCACCAAAACCAGTCACTACCTTCGGCGGCATATAGCTCTTGCCACGCTGACTCAGCACGGTCGGGCGGAAGAGTCGGCGCGAGCTCCATCAGTTTTGAACGTGTGTGACTCAACAGATCCCACCCTTGATTATCTTCATGGTGGCCGATCCAGATTTTGTAATCGGAATTAATCCACGAGCCTGAATGCAGGCAGGGGAGATGTTGGGTGGGTGAAACGGAGGCGATGGCATCGGAGATGGTGGACGCGTGGACGGTCGTCAGTCCAGGCTGATCGAGATCACGGGTGGTGAATCCTTGGTAGAGCAGTGAGAGAAATCGTTCACCGCCGTCATGGTAGTGTTCCCATGGATTTTCACCATCCAAAATAATGGTGACGACGATGTGATCGTGTGGCGTGTCATGTGAGATGTTCCGTAACCGACGCAGAACATCTTCGGCAGCGGATTCAGGCGTGGTCTTGTGATAGACGAATCCGAAGGCATCGGAGATCTCGCGATCACGAAAGAGTATAGTGAGGGACTGGTCGGCCTCACCGATCTGATAGGGCTGATACAGCGCAGCCTGCCGATGCCATGGTCGGTTACACATCGCCAGGGAACGGGCGAGGATACCTTCATCGGTCGCCAGCCAGCGAAGGCCGGTCTGATGGACGAGCGGAAGCATTTCCGGGCAGACCGATCCTTCGGACGGCCACAGGCCCGTCGGGGGATGGCCGAATGTGGCGTGATGGAATGTCACTGCCTTCTGAAGTTGTACTGCTGCGTCTTCGCGTGCTCGAAAGCGAGCCGGCAACGGCAGATCCGGTCTTGCGCGACGGGTGATGTCCGTGTCGATCACCAGCGGCAGAATGGGATGAAAAAAAGGCGTGGTGGTCAGCTCAATTTGTCCGCGATCCATGAGGCGCCGATACCGCGGGACAATGTCTTGAACGGCCATGTGTTGAAGCGCCAACATCTCATGTTTGTCCTCCTCAGTGAAGCCACGATTTTTCTGGCGCAGTGCGGCCAGTCGAGGGTATTGTCTGAGGGTGCCGTATCCGAACCAGGCCAGATTGTGCCAGACTTGTAGATCCAACAACTCCTGAGTGGAAAACTGGCAGGCCATGCGACGCAGATCGTGTCCATGTATATCCAACCCTCGTTTCACCAACAGTTCATGGTACCGCGGGTAAGGGCGCACCATTGTCGCCCAATTGGCCGAAAAGAAGTGACTGACCAGAAAGGCCTTTTGCTCAAGCGTGAGGCTGGACGCCGGCTGTCGGGTGTGTTCAAGAAAGAGATCGTGGATCTTGCCGGTCGCGATTTCTTCTAACTGCAAGAGGAGCGATGGGGTAAAATTGAATGTGGCATGAAATTCCGGGAATTGCTCCAGGAGATAGGCCATATCGTAGTAGGCTTTGGTGGCATGCAGCCGGACCCACGGCATGCTGGCTGAGCCGGCCAGCGGATCGGTGTAGTACGGTTGGTGCATGTGCCAGAGAAAGCATACGTGGACATGCTTCATCGACAGGGATGTCCTTTCGTGTTCGAAGTATGTCATAGGGGTCGTGGGCGTGCAATCTGCACGCTGATTCTGCAACGTGTCCTTATACGAAGGATTCAGATGCTGACGTTTATTCGGTACTGGGGCCCGGTGTGTGCCTATGCCGGTATCATTTTTTATTTGTCCTCGTTGTCTCACCCGGAAGAGCACCTGCCGATTGTGAGCCGTTTCAGCGATAAGGTCTTGCATGCCATAGAGTACGCGGTATTCGGCGCGTTGTGTTTTTGGGCTCTCCAAGGGACGCTGAACATCTCCTGGAGGCGGTGGGCGATGCCAATGGCCATTGCGCTGGCGTCGTTCTATGGGATGACGGACGAATTTCATCAGTCGTTTGTCCCGTTTCGGTATTCGCATGTGCTCGATTGGGTCGCCGATACAGTGGGAGCCGGGCTGGGTGTCCTTCTCATGCAGCGGGTGTTGAATTTCAGGCCGGCGGACTCAATCTCGCAAGCGTAGCCGTAGTCTCGACCGAATCTGGTGTCTTCGTGACAAGTCGCAGGGCGCTCGGTATAATTCCTCAGCTATGGCGACAGCGAATCCGGTCCTTCCCAAATCTCCGTTACCTCCTCCCGATCGCGCACGCGTTGCAAACACCATCGAGACGCACATGCCTCCCGGTTTGGCTCTCGTGGAGTTGGTCCCGCTGGCGGGAGATGCGTCGAACCGGCGATATTACCGCGCTATCCTGACGGGTGGATCGCTGCATTCTGTGATCGTGATGCAACTGGCTGAACCGGAAGCCTTTAAGCAGTCTGAAGAGGCGGTCAGCGGTGCGAATCATCACATTTCAGAACTGCCGTTCGTGAACATTATGGCCCATCTTGCCAAGGCGAGTGTGTCGGTCCCGGCGTTGTATCACTATGATCGATCCGCCGGATTGCTCTATCTCGAGGATTTCGGCGATGTGACCTTGGCGGAAGCTGCCGGCTGCGCGGATGCCTCGAATCTAGCATCACGGTACAAACAAGCCATCGATGTATTGGTACAAATCCAATGCAACGCGACGGCTCCGGTAGATCCTGGATGTTTGGCGTTTCACCGCAGTTTCGATGTGCCGTTGCTCATGTGGGAGTTTGATCATTTCATCGAGTATGGAATTGAGGCGCGCAATAGCAAACCATTACCTGACGAAGATATGACGGCCATTCGTCGCGAGTTCACCGGTATTGCGACTCTGTTGGCCGACCAGCCTCGTGTCTTTACGCATCGTGATTATCATTCCCGCAACTTGATGGTCGACGGACGACGACTCGGCGTCATTGATTTTCAGGATGCCTTAATGGGGCCGGCGACCTATGATCTCGCGTCACTCTTGCGAGATGCGTATATTCAGCTCGACGAACGTCTCGTGGACGCGTTAGTGGAGTACTATCTCGATCAGCTGGCCGAGCGACGTGTTGTCTGGGCCGATCGTGCTGCGTTTCGTCGTCTGTTTGATCTGACGAGTATTCAACGGAATTTAAAGGCTGCCGGTCGATTTGTGTATATTGATCAAGTGAAAGGCAACCCTAAATTCTTGGACGATATCCCTCGTGTCTTGAGCTATGTCAAACGTAATTTGGAAACGTATCCGGAACTGAATACACTCCGAACATACCTCACTCCCTATGTGTTGGAATTGCAGTAGAGGACTGAGTGCTGAGGGCTGAGGACTGAGCGTCGGATTATCGACGCAGTTCCCAGTACTCAGTTCTCAGCACTGATTGCGTGAAGGCCATGATTCTTGCGGCGGGTCTGGGGACCCGCCTCCGTCCCTTGACGAATACCATTCCTAAGCCGCTCTTGCCGGTCGGAGGAACTCCCCTCATTGTCTGGAACATCCTGCTCTTGAAGCGGTATGGGTTTCATCAGGTCGTCGTCAATCTTCATCATCTCGGTCCGATGATCGAACAAGCCCTGGGCGACGGCTCGAAATTTGGGGTTCAAATAATCTACTCATATGAGCCGGTCATTTTGGGCACGGGTGGGGGAATCAAACAGGCTGAGCCTCACTTTTCGGGAGATCCGGTGTTGATCTTGAACGGAGATACGCTGGTTGAATTGGACCTTGGGGCACTCCGGGATTTTCATCACGCGCGTCAAGCGGCGGCGACATTGGTGCTGCGGGAAGATTCAGATGCTGTGCGATGGGGGCTTGTTGAAGTCGGAGAGGACAATCAGATTCTGCGCATTACGGGAAAAGGTCTCCCGTGTCAGTCTCCAGCCATTCCGCGGATGTTTGCCGGAATCCACATCGTGCATCCTCGTCTGCTCCGGCAAGTACCGACGGGAGTGGCGTCCTCGATTATCGATCCCTATGTCTCGGCGATTGAACGAGGTGAACGAGTACTGGGTTACGATCTACGGGGCTATTGGTCCGACATTGGAACGGCTGCGCGGTATGCGCAGGCGGAGAAAGATGTTCGAGCCGGGTTGATCCGCCTGGCTGATCGCCAGTTCCGTGAGCCGCATGCCTCACACAACTGAACACGGAGGGAGGACTTTTTCAGCATCCGGCTAGTCTTTCTGTTGCTTCAGCAATCGAGCGAGGTAGGTGCGCTGGAGCTTAAGTGAGTCCGCCGCTTTCGTTTGGTTCCCATCGGCCAGTTCCATCGCCCGATGGATGATATAGCGGCTGTGGTGTTCCATCGATTCGTGGTAAGGGAAGTCCAGATAAGGCAGTTGGGGCTCATCTCGTTGGCGGAGGGTGGCGTCATCCGCCATCAGTGCCAACATGTCCGGCTCAATGGTATCTTTTGGGCTCAAGACGACGGCGCGGGCGATCACATTGTCCAACTCACGAATATTTCCAGGCCATGGGTAACGGGCTAAGGCCTCAAGCGCGGATGGACTCAGGGTCATGCCGGGTCGCTTCGCGTCTCGGGTGTGGCGATCGAGGAAGAACCGCGCAAGAGCCGGGACGTCTCCCTGTCGCTCGCGCAGTGGTGGCAGCGTCAGGGTCACGACATTCAACCGAAAGTAGAGATCTTCTCGGAACTGCCCTGCCTTCACGGCTTGCCTGAGGTCTCTGTTGGTGGCGGCGATGATGCGAATGTTGACCGAAACCGTCTTGGTTCCTCCGACACGCTGGAATTCCCGGTCTTGCAGAACTCTGAGCAGCTTGGCCTGCAGAGGCAGCGACATATCCCCGATTTCGTCAAGGAAAACGGTGCCGCCGTCGGCCATCTCCAATTTTCCCTTCTGCTGACGATCGGCTCCGGTAAAGGCGCCGCGTTCATGTCCAAACAGCTCGTTTTCAAGTAACGTCTCCGTCAAGGCCACGCAGTTGATGACAATGAGCGGCATGGCGGAACGATGGCTCCATTGATGGATCGATCGTGCAAAGAGCTCTTTCCCGGTTCCGCTTTCTCCAAGGAGCAAGACGCTGGCATCCGACTTGGCAGCCCGTTGCGCCGCTTCCACGACTGAGCTCACGGATGCGCTGTTCCCGACGATGGATGCATAACGGCCGTCGACTTCGGAGCGCAGATAGGCGACTTGTCGTCGAAGCGAGTCACGTTCCAAGGCTTTGCGGATGACGATCAGGAGATGTTCATTGTCGAGCGGTTTGGTCAGAAAGTCGTAGGCCCCTTCTTTAATCGCCTCCACGGCAGCTTCTATGGACCCGTGTGCGGTCATCACGATGACGGGAAGGTGCTCCGACGGTTTCATCTGGGATAGGCGCCTGAGCACGTCGAGACCCGACAATCTGGGCAGCGTGAGATCGAGGAGGACCAACTGTGGAGACTCATGAGCAATTTGGTCCAGGGCCTGCGGTCCTTCCGATGCCACGACCGTATCATACCCGGACGCGTGGAGCCGGTCTTCAAGCATCATGACGATGTCGGGATCGTCGTCTACGATAAGAATCTTGGCGTTCATATTTCTACGTTAGGCGTGAATCTCGTATCTCGATCATGACTTCCAGGTTTCACGTTCAAAGTTTCAAGTTGCACAGAAACCAAAAACCTCAAATCTGAAACTTGAAACCGTTGGCCGATACGCGTCACGTCTCCATCACGTTGAGTACAAGCCCCGTGAGCGGCTTTGGGTAAAAGTAGGTGGACTTGTGCGGCATCCGTTCCCCTGCAGCTGCAACCGCCTGGACTTCGCTGACTTTGGTGGCATTCAGCAGAAAAGCTCCGGTTCCGGTTCCCTTGGCCACCCAGTCGAGCGCTTCGTGATCGTCTTTGGTGTACAGGATGGCTTCCTGCTCGGGTTGCGTCGGGCAGAGCTTCGTCACGATGAGTTGTTGCAGCAACGACACGTCGAGTTTGGCTCGAGGCGATGCTTGGCTGGAGGGGCGATAGGCCGGCTTCAGGGTGAGCGTGATGTATGTGTTGTCGCCCTGTCGAGCCAGTCCGAATACAGGAACGTTGTTCCCTTCCGTCCTCAATGCAGCCAAGAACTGCTGGCGGATCTGAGTTTGTATGGACGGGGTAAAGGGGAATTCCTGGAAATCGAACACCTCGCTAAGTGTCTGCTTGATCTGATCAGCGGGCGGCAAGGCTGTGGTTGCCACCCGATGCGTCGGCAATACCGTCAGTCCTGGATCTTCAAGCGGAGTCAGCAGCATCAACACCGAGTCATAGGGTTGCAGCCCGGCTGAAGCGTTGGTCTGTTGTCGGCGGAGCTTTTGATAGTTCAACGCCGTTTCATAGCGATGGTGGCCGTCCGCGATGAACAGCGGCTTGTTTTGCATGAGATCACGCATGTGTTTCAAGACGGCCTCGTCGGTCACGGCCCACAGGCATTCCCGGCAGCCTGCATCGTCTTGAAAGTCGTAGTGTGCAGGCGTGTTTTTGGTCTCGGTTTCGAGCAGCTGGATCATGGAGCCGGCTGGATCGGAGTAGAGAGACCAGATCGGGCTGAAGTTTGCGCGACAGGCCTCGATGAGGTTCAGCCGATCGGTCTTCGCGGCCGCGCGTGTGTTTTCATGTGGATAGATGTGTCCGGAATCCAGCGCCTCCAGTTTTGCTAGGGCCAGAAATCCTCGTAATATTTTTCGTGGAGCATTGGGAGCCGAGTATGGAGGACTGTACTCAATCGTGTGATAGTAGACGGCAGGTTGCGTGTCGCGCTTCAGGACGCCATCTTTGATCCAAGTGTGGAGTGTTGCCGCTGCACGGGTATATCGGTTGTGGGAAGGGGTATCACCGGTTTGGTCCAGTCCCAACTCCATACGGATGATGTTGTGAGGATGTCGATCATGAAGCCGTTGTTGCCCGGCGGCATCGATAATGTCGTAGGGCGGCGCCACAACATCTTTGATCGAACCCACGATGGCTTGGTCGTACAACATACCGTGAAACGGGAAAATCTGTGACATGAACAACCTCTTGGCGATGTCGTGACAGCGACGACGGTTTACGGTTTTCAGATGGTTACAGGAGAGGGTAGGGTCCTTTCACTCTACGCCATGCCGCTTCCACGGCCCAGCGTCTTTCTGGCTGGGAAACACTTACCGGTCGCGGGTAATCATGTAATCAGCGGCCACCGACAACGCACGCCGTGGCGCACCATCCTCGAACTGCTCGAGCTCATGCTTGGCGGCCGCGATGTAGGCCTTGGCCCGATCCATGGCATAGGTGATCGAACCGAACTCGCTCATGAGGAACAGAATGCGTTCCAAATCGGCGGTGCTGAGCGTTCGAGTCTCCATTCGATCTTTGATCATCTGACGGTCCTGTTCCGAGCAGTGCTGGAGGAGATGGAGAAGTGGCAGCGTGGCTTTACCTTGCCGGAGGTCTTGTCCGATCGTTTTTCCCAGCGATTCTCCGTTCGCGATGTAATCTAGAGTGTCATCGGCAACCTGGAACGCGATACCCAAGTATTGACCAAAACGGAACAGGGCTTGCTGTTGGGTCTCAGTGGCGTCGGCTAGAATGGCACCCATCCGGCAGGCAGCGGCGATCAATGCGGCGGTTTTGTGTTCGACGATCTTAATATAATCGATTTCCGGCATCGCGGGATTACCGTTGTAGTGCAGCTGGAGGACTTCGCCTTCGGCCATTTTGTTGCAAGCTTCAGCGATTACTTCGTTGATTCCCTGGCTCTGAAACTCAACGACATTGCACATGGCCTTGGTATAGAGAAAATCGCCGACCAAAATGCTGATCTGGTTCCCCCACACTTTTCGAGCGGTTCTTCTCCCTCTCCGCAGATCAGCCTCATCCACGACGTCATCGTGTAACAGGGTAGCCGTGTGGATGTATTCCACGATGCTGCCGAGCTGATGATGTTCGTTACCGGGATATCCGCAAAGGCGGGCAGATAGGAGCAACAGCAACGGCCTGACGCGCTTCCCGCCACCGCTCAGAATATGGGCGGCAACGGTATTGACCAGGGTGACACTGGAGTCAAGGTTCTTACGGACTCGGTCCTCCAGCCCGTCTAGCTCACCACGGTAGGCGTCCCACACGTCAGACATGCTCTGCGGGGTTGCGATGACTGGACCTTGCGCCATGCGGCGGATGGTATGGCAGCCGGGGAAATAAAGTCAAGCAAATGAAAGGGGTATAGGCCCATTGTCACCTTGACAGAGGAATAACCCATCCAGTAAGTTCCGAGCGTGGTAATCGGCTGAGGACCAGCCTGCAGACTATGGGGTTAATCCGCCCCAGGCATCTTGCTCGCGCTAAACTCCATCCGATAGGGAAAGTCCCAATATTTTAATGAGATAGGCAGATGAATATTCCCGGTTTCCCCAGTCAGCAAGGCCTCTATGATCCACGACACGAGAAAGATTCGTGCGGGGTCGGTTTTGTCGTCAATATTAAAGGAAAGAAGTCCCACGATATCGTCCGTCAAGGACTTCAAGTGTTGGAGAACCTGACTCACCGTGGTGCACAGGGCTCCGATCCTTGCACGGGAGATGGAGCTGGGATTCTCTTGCAGGTGCCGCATGCCTTTTTTAAGCGGGTGGCAGGGGATGTCGGCGTGTCGTTGCCGGAGGTTGGTGAGTATGGGGTCGGGCAGTTGTTCCTACCGCCGAATGCGGAGTCTCGACGGTTATGCGAAAAATTGTTTACCGATACTATCAGCGAGGAAGGGCTGCGGCTGCTGGGGTGGCGCGATGTGCCGGTCAAAAGCGACAGCATCGGCGTGCAAGCGCGAAAGACCGAGCCGTTCATGCGGCAGATTTTCATCGCGCGGGACGCGCTCAACGAAGCTCAGTTCGAACGAAAACTGTACGTGATCCGAAAGCGGGTTGAAAAGGCCGTTGCCGAGTCGGCGATTCAGGGTCGCGAACATTTTTACGTATCCAGTTTATCGGCCCATACGATCGTCTACAAAGGTCTGCTCCTGCCGCATCAGATGTCGGCCTACTACCAAGATCTGACCGATGAACGCATGATGAGCGCGCTGGCGCTGGTGCACTCTCGCTTCAGCACGAATACCTTTCCGACCTGGCCGTTGGCACACCCCTATCGGTATGTCTGTCACAACGGAGAGATCAATACCCTGAAGGGGAACGTCAACTGGATGAAGGCTCGTCAGGGCCGCCTGCATTCCGATCTGTTCGGCACGGATATGGAGAAATTGTTTCCGATCGTGACCGAAGATCAAAGCGACTCGGCCTGCCTGGACAATACTCTCGAGTTTCTTCTCCTCGGCGGCCGGTCACTGCCGCACGCCATGATGATGTTGATTCCCGAGCCCTGGGTGGCGAATTCGCAGATGGATTTGGATCGCCGGGGCTTTTACCAATATCACGCGGCGATGATGGAGCCGTGGGATGGTCCGGCCGCCGTCTGTTTTACCGACGGGAAAATGATCGGGGCGACCTTAGATCGTAACGGACTCCGTCCGTGCCGTTATCAAGTGATGACGGATGAGACGGT
>CABVRS010000074.1 GCA_902500745.1 uncultured Nitrospira sp. | reverse complement strand
TGTCTGTCGGCCGATTCTCACCCACCTGCGCGAGCAATGACCGTTCGACCAGCGAAACGGTCGTCACGACCATCACACCGATGCCGATGGCGATCGTGATGCTCACCGCCTGACTTCCCGGTCGAGTCACATTCCCTACGGCCTGGCGGAGCGACAGCTGGTCGGGGCGCGGCCATTTCTTAACGGCGAAAAGGACTGCGCGAGCCGACACCCCTAACAGCAGCACGGCGGCTGCAAACGCCAGAATAAACAACAGTCCGACTTTCCACGATCCGGCCTGCCAGATCGATAAGAGTGCTAATCCAAGGCCGATTCCAATGGCCACGACCAGCTTGATCGGGTCAAGGTCACGCCAAGCGCTCCACCATCTGGTCCGTACCGAGCCAGATATCGGGCTGGCGGCAACCTCACGGCGGAAAATCCGCGCGGGTTTGACGTCTCGGATCGTCAACAACGGCCATAGGGTAAAGAGCAAGGTCGAAAGCATGCCCAAGGCTAGTCCCTTCACCAACGGAGCGAACGAAAGGCCCAGCCACCCATTCGCGAAACCTAATTGGTCGAGGAGATCCGAGGCCATGACAGCAGCCATCACCCAGGGAAGACCCAGGTGGAGGGCCATGCCGATGAGCAAGCCGACGAGGCTTCCGACTAGGCCCAGCATCAGGGCTTGTAATCCATAGGTCAGCACGATGGTTTGGGAATCCGCACCGACCGTCTTCAGAATCGCGATCGTGTTCATCTTTTCCCGCACAAAGGCATGAACCGAAGTGGCGACTCCGAGGCCTCCGACAAACAGGGCGGTCAGCCCGATGAGGCCCAGATAGCGGGTCAACTGTTCCAAGGACTGCTTCAGTTGCGGCTGAGCTTCACGGTAGCTCGAGACACGAGCTGATTCCGATGTCAGTCGACCTCGTAATTCGTACAGCAGAGATTCTAGTGGCATGTTGTTCGGAGTCTTTAAGAGAAACCGTTCACGAACCCTGCTGCCAACTTTAACCAGGTCCGCCGAGCGAAGTCCCGCTTGTGACATCAGGACTCGCGGGCCCAAACTGAAGGCGTTGGCCATACGATCCGGCTCCGTTCTCACGACACCGGTAATCACGAACTGCGCCTGTCCAATTTTCAGCCGATCGCCGACGGACAATCCCATTCTGATAAGTAGAGCCTCTTGTACGACGACTCCAAAACAGGGGCGTTCTGAACAATCCCGATCTTGCCCGCGAAGCAATGCTCGTAACTCAGTGTCAGGCTCCAGTCGTAGTGAGCCGTACAGTGGATATTGTGTTTCAACGGCCTTGAGCTCCACGATCTGTGTCGGCTGGCCAACACTAGCGAGTTCGGCGCGTGCGGCCATGGCGACGAGCTCGCTGACATGTGTGTATTCGATCCCACGCGTACCCAGCGAGTCCAAGACCTCCTGGCCTTGAGGACTGATGGGCCGAGACAGCCGAATTTCCAAATCGCCACCCAGCAATCCACGCGCTTCTTTTGTCACGGTTCGCTCTACCTGGGTGCCGAACAGAGAGACTCCCGTCAACGCGCCAACGCCGATGGCGATACAGACCAAAAAATAGAGAAAGTGTCGCCAGGCGGCACGCGTCTCACGCCACGCCATCTTGACCAAGAACCCTATCATGAGCCTGATTGGAAGGGAGACTCGGTTGCAGACAATCGGTCTGACCGTCTGGAGAGAGTTGATTCGACATTGATAAATGATGAGTCGGAGGATATGCGATCGGATTCCAGGCGCCCATCGCGAAGCGACAGCACGCGCTGCATCAAAGAGGCCAACGTGGTGTCGTGGGTCACGAGCACAAGCGTCGTCCCGTGATCCCGATGGAGGGCCAACAGCAATTCGACGATATGGGAGCCGGTCGTGCTATCGAGGTTGCCCGTAGGTTCATCCGCCAGCAAAATCGGCGGACGACAGGCAAAGGCGCGAGCCACAGCCACTCGCTGTTGCTCCCCACCGGACAATTGGACCGGATAGTGTCCCATGCGATCGGACAACCCCACTGCGGAAAGCAGATCAGCTGCACGCTCACCGGCCCCGCGCTCTCCGCTGAGTTCGAGTGGAACCGCCACGTTCTCCATGGCGGTGAGTGTGGGAATGAGATGAAACGATTGGAAGATGTAGCCCACCTTTTCGCGCCGGAATCGAGCCATCCGGCTTTCCGCCATAGCCGTAATGTCCGTGCCGTCAAGATGAATCGATCCCGCACTCGGACGATCAAGACCCGCCATCAAGCCGAGCAGCGTCGATTTACCGCTTCCGGATGGCCCCACGATCGCGACCGTCTGTTTCGCCGGGATTTGAAAGCTAATACGGTCCAGGATGGTGACCGAACGTCCTCCCGCAGCCAAGACCATCGACACATCCGTTACAGTGATCATTGAAACCCTCTTCCATCCGCTGACTCAGAACATACAGAGAATGATAGTATACTGCACGAACAAAGAGCGCGACTGTTGAGTGACATCATGCGAAGAGCGCGAACATTGTTGGCGAGATCCCTACCTGTTGTGCTGATACTTGTATGGCCCTTCGCGGTGGATGCCGCCTCGCCTTCGGCAGCTGATACCAGACCTCGAATCGTCGCATTTGGAGACAGTCTCACGGCTGGTCTCGGGGTACAAGCCGATGATTCCTATCCTGCCCAATTGCAGCGGAAGCTGGATGATCTCAAGTATCCCTATCGAGTGATTAATGCCGGTGTGAGTGGTGACACCACTGCCGGCGGGCTTCGACGTGTGCCGTGGATCCTCAACAATAAACCTGAGCTGGTGATCCTTGAATTAGGCGCGAACGACGGACTTCGAGGGCTCAGCATCGATCAAACCAAAAACAATCTGGGACAGATCGTCAAACAGCTGAGAGAAGCCGGCGCGGTCGTTGTCTTGGCCGGCATGAAGCTCCCCCCGAACTATGGAGAGGACTACACCACTCGCTTTGAAGCCATCTATCCGGCGCTGGCGCGAGAATACCATCTCCCCTTTATACCCTTCTTTCTGGAAGGGGTAGGCGGCGCATCCTCATTGAATCAAGCCGATGGCATTCACCCGACGAAGGAAGGGTACGAAATCGTCGTGGAGCAGGTCCTGAAAGTCCTCAAGACCGTACTGAGCGAACGACGGCAAAAGCTCGGAGTCGCTCAATCAGGTCACTGACTTGATCTTCGGCTGAAACCGGCTTGATTAGCAGGTCTAAGAAAGCACGGTAGGCCAAAAATTATTACGACGACTTCTTGAAGAACGTGTCGTAGACGCCGTACGCGAGGATCCCCCCGATCAGCACATAATACAAGGCGGTAATGCCACTGTAGTCCGGTGGGCCTTCACCTTCTGGAGCATTGGCCAATACCGGCAACGCCTGGGCCAGAAGGATTCCTGTGATCGCACTCGTGTGTGAAAGTAGCCGCTTCATCTTTGCTCCCTCCAAGATCTGAAAAGCTAAAGAAGGCCGCATTTTACTGGACCTTAATTGGAAGGCGCAAGAGGGATCAGCAGGAAGGATTGGGGACGCAACAGACGAAGTGTCACCACGATTTAGGGGGTTGGCGTAACCGCTGCCTGTAGTGCCTGTGCAATGTCTTTGACGGAGTTGGCAAATTTGTCGAATGGGGAACCTTCTTGAAGCAGTTCACCCGCGACCGCCCGCATCTGGTTCTCCTGCTTGATCATTTCCGTCGCAAATTCTGCCACTTTAGCCATGGCCCCTTGGTAGGCTGCGAGGTCAAGCTGAAGCGCTTGCGCTGTTGTCTGCGTGGCCTTCATCTCGTCCATCGACGTTCGGAGTTCCTCAGACAGTCTTCGGACGTGTGCTTCACGGTCTCGGATCTCAGCCGTCAGCCTGGTGGAGCCTTGATCGCTTTCACGACGACTGTCCGCGAGACCGCGAATGGTTTCGATCCACGTCGAGACCTCGCTGGGTTTGAGTGTGGGAGGGGCAGGAAGTGGTTGGTGGGTCTGAATCGCTTTTGTGGCTGGTTGAAGCCATTCCATAAACTGCATGGCATCGCTCAATTTCACATCGGCCGCGCTCCATGGTGCCGCGGATATCTTGCCATTTGGAACAAGAGCAGCCAGGGGTGGTGATTTGGATTCTTTCGGAGCACGCGGTTTTCGCGAGGGCCGAGGTTGACCTCGTTGATAGTATTCCAGTAGGACCGCGATGCAATGGCGGCACAGGGGTTCTTCGGGAAGGGCGCAAGAGCATGTGGAGAGAAGGTGGCCGTCTTTCAGACGAATCGTTTGCTCGTACAGGCCGGAGTTCCCAATGAGGGTAGACGTGATCTGGGCATCGTCTGCTTCCCCGATGCGGACCCGGTTTTCGGTCACATATTTCTGAGCGATTTGAAAGGCGGAGCCTTGAGAGATGGCCTGGATCATCTGGGGATCCAACAAGCCAAGTCGCTCAGCACTGCAAGGAATCTTGTTTCGCATTGTCGATGCGCACCTAGTTCCGGGAACAGGAATTGACGCAGTCTGCCGGGCGAGTCGAGTTGTGTCAAGCCTCGTGGGGTTTCTGAGCCGCTTGTTACGTGGTTGTTTGGGAGGGAACCATATCGTCAGTACGCTACCGGCATGGTTTCACCTGGCGAGCTTTGTCCATCGGGGTCAGCCAAATGTAGTCGGCGATGGGTTCTTGCATCAGTACGCGAACGTCCTCCGTTTTACTTGCGTCAAATGAAAGCAGATAGATCGTTGCCT
This sequence comes from uncultured Nitrospira sp., assembly GCA_902500745.1. GTDB lineage: Bacteria > Nitrospirota > Nitrospiria > Nitrospirales > Nitrospiraceae > Nitrospira_D. Next base: position 6,656 of record CABVRS010000074.1, on the reverse strand, counting down.
GTTTGACCGCTCCGCCCAGCCGCCTCGCGACACGCTTCGGCACAGGAAGTCCATATTGAACGTGGCCGGCTCCGGTGTAGCTCACGATGATGCGACGGGTACCGGTTTGATCGCGGCGGAGCTCTTCTTCCCTCAGGGCCAGCGTCCTTGCCATACCTTCGTCACGTACCATGGATGCTTCGTACATTGTGCGATAGTGTTCCGCGGACCCTCCATGGCACCGCTGGAGTTGATCGAAGATCCTCTCACGATAGGCGGGATCGTCGACAATTTCTTCTTGATCGAGCCTCCATGTCGCCCATTCCGGCTCTTGTTTGGCTTGATCGAGCCCGAGTTTCACGACGCGGCGAATCAATGGTTTAGGTGGGTTCATGGCACGAACGGATACATGTCGGTCGCGGGCGAATGTGAGCAAGGGCGCGTAATCTTCAAAAGCGCCTCCCCAGTTTTGTTTCCAGCGTACCTGTTCCAAAAACTCATTCGTGACTGGTTGAGTTGTCGATACATAGCTGTCCAAGGCTGGTTGGCCATCCCATCCGAACATCTCCATTCCGATCGTCGGCTCAATCTCGTCCACAACCAGTTGATTGAGCACCTTCAAGGCGGCTTCGATATGATACGGGTTATGGTGCTCTTCTCCAAAATAGACAATGTTCTGTTGTTCCAAGCCCTTGACCAAATTGGCAAACGTGATGACACGGCCGGTGTGTGTCTCAAGAATGTCCCAGGGTTGCCACCCAGCCTCGATGCCGGAACCAGGGCCACTGGCGCGCTCTACCGCGCAGCCCATCGGGAACATAAGCAGACAGACTAGAAGACACAGTCTCAAGACCGACCGCCCCGTTCGCCCAGTGCTCACCCTGACAGGTACTCCCATAAAACCACTCCTATCACAACGGTCGAGTGTGAACAAGCGCGCTTGACCCTGACGATTGACGGTCACTATGCTTTGGCTTGATATCCAATTCACACTCAGACTGACACGGTCGTTTAGGTTCCATGAATCCCGACCCACTTGCCGAGTTTCGCCGTCTCGTGAGTCATCGCGCGCGCCAATATTCCAAACAATGGGAAGCTTCTAAAAAGTTGATTGAAGGGACCATTCTCCCCTCAACCCTTGCCCAGCTTCATCGCACCGTTCTGGCCACAGATCTTCCAGCCTCAGTAAAGGAACACCTGTTCCGCCTATGTGAGCGAGAGACGGCTAACCGAGTCCAGGATCTCGATGGAGAATGCCTGAAATCTCTCACCGGGTTTCCTCCGGCCAAGGCCCTTCGTGCATTGAGCGTCTTTTTTGAATTGGTCCCGGCCCCAGGCTCTCAGTGGCCCACCACAAGGCTGACCAGCGAGAACATTGAGCAGGTGGTGCGCAACATGGATAATCCCTTCGACCTTTTCCGCTGTGCAGATGTGGCATCACTCCTGGACATCGGAGCCGGGGATCTCTCGTTCGCAGAAGAGGTGGTCGATCTGTATGGACCCGATCTCATGCAACAGAACCGAGAGCTTATCCTACACTGTCTGGATCGACTCGATCCTCATTCACGCCTAGGCGGTCCACTCCACGCAAGTGCGGACAGGCAACGGAGGCTGCAAGAGACGCCAGGCCTGTCATTCTCCTTCTTCGGCAATCAAGACATGTTTGAGCTGGAACAGCTCGATGCGCAAGGGCTGCTGGCCCCTCGATATACGGTTGCGACCTGCTGGGCACCCGCCACTCCTACCTTCGCCTACGAACCGACGAGGGTCTCCCGATCGCTGATCGATCAGGAGCTCATACGGACCAAAGGAGTCTTTCGTCGGACGCGCTTCGAGAGAGAGCACGCCCTCGAAGTCGCACATGGCGATCGCCTCTTGCTCTTCCCACCATGGAAGTTCGAGATCATCGGCCCTCTGGCACTGTTGGAATTGCTCGCTCGTCGTGGAGCCCTCTGTGTGTTGGGATCGGTCGATGACCAAGTGTTTTGGGAGCTCCTTGCGCAATTGCTCGAGGATTCGCGCTATCGACCACAAGAAGAACCGTTTAACAGGGTTACCGTACCGAAGATATTCGGAAACCTATATGATGCGCTCGTGGGTCTGTCGGTCGGTGAGTCGATTGATCTGTCGAGCCTCGCGACACTTCGGTGTCAGTCTCTTCCCTCAGCCGATGGCCATACCGCTGAGTTTCGGTATATCCGTATCCACCGAGGAGCTACTTTCCCAGGTAGCCCGGCGAGTAGTACCGCACGAAAGTTCTCCTTCATGAGCGAAGAAGTTCCCCCCTGGATGGTCACACTGATTCCCGCCTAGAAATATCGAAATGCATCAAGGCCGGCAGAGAAATTCGTGGGGCGCAAAAAAACATGAATAATTGACCGATCTTAGACCCTTTGTTAGACTTCGATCGTGTCCGATTACGAAGCTTTTCCACAGCGATTTCCCGCGCCCTAGCTCCACACATGACTGCAACACCGACCATTCCAGATATTTTGGAGAATATTGCTCGGGTGATCAAAGGGAAACCCCATGTCATCGAGATGAGTGTCGTTGCCCTCCTGGCTCGCGGGCATCTGCTCCTCGAAGACGTGCCCGGGGTCGGCAAAACAACTCTCGCCCATAGTCTTGCGCGATCACTCGATTGCTCATTCAAGCGTATCCAGTTCACCAGCGATCTGCTTCCCTCGGACATCGTCGGCGTGTCGATATTTAACCGCCAGAAACAGGCCTTTGAGTTCATGCCGGGTCCGATTTTCGCCAACATCGTGTTGGCGGATGAAATTAATCGAACGACACCGAAAACTCAGAGTAGTCTTTTGGAAGCGATGAGCGAGGCGCAGATTTCCTTCGACAATAAGACCTATCCTTTGAATCAGCCGTTTATGGTCATTGCCACCCAGAATCCCGCAGAATATCATGGGACGTTTCCACTTCCTGAATCGCAGCTCGATCGCTTTCTCATGCGGCTTCGCATCGGCTATCCGGCGCCCGAAGAAGAGCGAAAGGTGTTGGAGCGGCGGCAATCGTTGCACCCGGCCGAAGCGCTGTGCCCATTACTCACCGCGCAAGACGTGCTCGCACTCCAAGAGCAGGTCGATACGGTTCGCATGGAGGAGAGCATCACGGACTATCTTCTCGCGATTGTGCAGAGCACCAGACAGTCGGATCTCTTATCGCTGGGAGTCAGTACGCGGGGCGCGCTGGCGTTAAGTCGAGCCGCCAAAGCGTTGTCGTTTGTCCGCGGTCGAACCTATTGCCTGCCGGACGATGTGAAGGAACTGGCTCCCATTGTGTTGTCTCATCGCATTATGGTGGCACGTGCACAGGGCTCACGCCAACGAAGCTCTGAACACGCCGAGCAGATCATCCAAGACTTGGTCGATTCGGTTCCAGTCCCTGTCTAAATCTTCCCTGAAACGAGCCGGCGGGCGCGGAGCTGGTGGGACATGCCCCTTCAAATGCCGTTCTTTGTGCAACGATGGTCTCGCCACCGGTCCACACGGGTGACATCCGAAGGGCTACAGTTTTTGATCTTTACTCTCGCGATCGGCATTGCCGCCATTAATACCGGAAACAATCTTTTCTATCTTCTGCTGGCGATGATGTTGAGCCTAATTTTGATTTCAGGGCTCGTCGCGGAATACTGCCTACGACGACTCGAATGCCACCGCCATCTTCCGGATCTCGTCGTGGTGAATCAACCGGCCAACGCGACACTGGTGGTAAAGAACCGAAGGTCGAGTTTCCCGAGTTTTTCCCTGGCGATCTTCGACGTGAGTGATGGTCGCGATCTGGATCGTGGGGTGACGGTTTCCCACTTGCCGGCAGGTGCCAGCCGGTTAGTGTCATATCCGTTTCTCGCGACGCGACGAGGCAGGTTGTATCTCGACGGGGTGCGCATTGCAACGGAATTCCCATTCGGACTCTTCATGAAAAAAGCTTTTTATCCCGTTGAAGGATCGGTCGTTGTCTGTCCTGAGATCATCCCGCTGGATGAGCAGCTGCTCCGAGGTCTGATGAGTGCCGGGCAAGAACAGAATCTTCATAGACGTGGTCACGGGAGTGAGTTGTATAACTTGCGTTTGTATCACGCCGGAGATGACTCGCGAAGCATTCATTGGCCCACGACGGCTCGGACCTCACAGTTGACGGTCCGTGAGACCGAGGCGGAAGAACAACGTCGAGCAACCATTCGTCTGGCCACCATCGCGCCGGCCAGCCACGAGGCTGTATTTGAGCAAGCGGTCTCATTGGCGGCGTCCCTGGTTCACCACATGGTCTCTCAAGGCTACGTTATTCAACTGATCGTAGGGTCAGACGACTCAGCATTCGGTCAAGGGGAAGCTCATTTCCACGAGCTTCTGCGCATGCTCGCTCTCTGTGAACGACGCGCTCCCTCCGGAGCATTCGCTACAAGCGAAAGACGTGATACCGATCATGTGGAGATCGAAGGCGGGACGGAAATTCTCGTCCAGGCCTGGAGTGGGCCGGACGAAGTGCTGCCCACGGGGCTGACTGTGCTGATCAACGGTCAGCAGATCAGCGGAGGCGTCCATGGTTTTTAGTCAGGCCCTTCGACTGACCTCAATCCTATTGGCAGCCGTCTCATTCGTCGGACTGACGCTGGGGTCTGGACTGCCGACGTGGTTGGCGGTGTTGACCGGAGGGGGACTGATTGTGGTGCTCTTGCGGCACGTGACGACCGGATCGATGGGGCACCGTACCATGCACGTGCCGTTCTCACCGACTGGTTGGAATCTCCTGGTCATCGTTGGGTTTCTGTGGTTTTGGGTAGATATGTTCTGGATTTCAGGTGAACTTCTTCCAGCAGGTATCCATTTTCTCATGATCCTGATGGTCATTAAGCTATTCAATCTCAGGCTTCGTCGCGACTATCTGCACCTCTATGCCATCAGTCTCGTTGCCATCCTCGCGTCGGGCTCCCTTACGACGGATCTGTGGTACTTCCCAGTCTTCTTACTTTATCTCGTGGCCGGAGTCTGGACACTGATCCTATTTCAAATTACCAAGGGATCTGAAGACAGAGGGGCTCAGCCGATAGGAGGTCAGTCACAGCCGACAGAGTCGCTCGGCCGGGTCACGCCCCAACTCTTTTGGCTGACAAACGGACTGGCACTGGTGTGCTTTGGGATGACACTAGCGATTTTCTTCACGATTCCTCGGATCAGTGCAGGGTTTTATCAGAAAGGCTTTGGAGACAATATCCGTACATCGGGTTTTTCCGAGACGGTCAACTTGGGTGCGATAGGGCCGATCAAACGCGATCCGAGTGTCGTGATGCGGGTCGAGGTCCCGCGTCAGGCTCCCCACGCGATGGACCGCTTGTATGTGCGAGGAGTCGCGTTCGATCAATATGACGGCAAATCATGGACGAATCGATTGAGCTACCGACGGAATCTCAGCGAAGAAAGTCCTGGGACATTCATCGTTCGTGGTCATCAAGCTCCGACTCCATCTCGTCTTGGTGACACGATTCAGCAGAATATCCTTCTGGAATCGCTCGATACGTCCGTACTCTTTGCTGCACCGTTTGTGGAACAAGTTAACGGAAAGTTCCCGGCGGTCCAGTCCGATTTCATGGGGTCGGTGTATCTGCCGTTCCCCAGCGCATCGCGTATTGAATATGCGGTTGTCTCTCGCTCACATCCCGTATTGCCGGCCGATCTTGGCTCCGAGCCCACGTCGTACCCAGAATCGTTCATCAAACATTTCCTGCAAGTTCCCCATCAATCGGAGCGGATCGGTACGCTCTCAGAGGACATTACACACGCTCACACCAGTCCCTATGAAAAAGCCCAGGCCATTCAGACGTTCCTGGCTCGCAACTATCGGTATAGCCTCGATGCGCCTCTTGCCGGAGTAGATCGTCCGCTTGAAGAATTTCTCTTCCTTCGCAAAACAGGGTATTGCGAGCACTATGCGACCGCCATGGTGATCATGCTTCGGATGGTAGGCATTCCGGCTCGCCTTGTGACTGGGTTTCTCGCCACAGAATGGAATGAGTATGGGAGCTACTATGTAGTCAGGCAGCAAGATGCCCATGCCTGGGTCGAAGTGCATCTGCCGCATTCCGGATGGGTCATGTTGGATCCAACGCCTCCTTCAGGTGAGGTTGCGGGAGATGTGTTGCCTGCATGGCGAGTGTTGGAGCGCATTCTGGACAGTGTCAAGCTCCAGTGGAGCCGCTTTTTCGTGCAGTACAGTGCAGCAGATCAACTGGCCGTGGTCCGGGAATTGAAAGCCGGGGGACAGTCTGTGGGCCATAGGGCGCTCGATTCTATGGCCGTCATCCTCGGTCCGATCATGAGACTACTAGGAGGGATTCCAGAGTATGTGTTCCCAGGGACCATACGGCCTCAGGGGGCGATTTGGGGTCTCATCGCTGTTGGGTGCATCATGCTTCTCTGGCTGAGCGTGAGAAAAATCTTGGCAGGTGTGCGTACGAATAGGAAGACAACTCCGAAAGAGCAGCCTATCGTGGATCTCTACGGGCAGATGATCAAACGTCTGGCAGACCAAGGCATTACAAAAACTATCGCCACCACACCTCTTGAGTTTGTTCGCATCGCGTGCAGGAGATGGAGGGAAGCAAACCCCGCCGTGGCCTCCATCACGGAGCTCTATTGCAGAGCTCGCTTTGGTGGAATAGCCCTAAC
>CABVRS010000073.1 GCA_902500745.1 uncultured Nitrospira sp. | reverse complement strand
CCCTATTTTCGGGCAGTACCTGGTAGCCTCCACGGGTACGACGTCGTCGATCCGACGACGCTGAATCCTGAAATCGGAAGCGAAGACGACTATCGGGCGATGATCGAGGAGTTGCAGCGACATGGAATGGGCCACCTGCTGGATGTCGTGCCGAACCATATGGGCATCACCCAACAGATCAACGCCTGGTGGCAGGATGTGCTCGAGAATGGGCCCATCTCACCTTATGCGGCGTTTTTCGATATTGATTGGGATCCGCTCAAAACTGAATTGCGGAACAAGGTGCTCCTGCCGATCCTGGGCAATCAGTACGGCGTTGTACTGGAAAACCAAGAATTACAGATCGAATATCAGGACGGGCGCTACATCATCCGCTATTATGAGCATCGTCTTCCGGTGGCGCCAAAAGCCTCCGTCCGCATCCTGGCGCATCGCCTCAAAGAATTCGTTGATGCAGAGGGAGCCGGCAGTCCCCACGTGATGGAGTTGCAGAGTATCATCACGGCCCTCACGCATTTGCCTCCGCGGGACGCGCTCGATCCTGAGGCAGTCGTCGAACGGTATCGGGAGAAGGAGATTATCCGCCGCCGCCTGTCGGTATTAATGGAAACCACTGCGACCATCCGTGAATTTTTGGATGAGAACGTACGGCAGATCAATGGGATCAAGGGTGACCCCCGCAGCTTTGACCTGCTCGATGCGCTGTTGAACGATCAAGCCTATCGTCTGGCTGACTGGCGGGTGGCGGCTGAAGAGATCAACTACCGAAGGTTTTTCGATATCAACGAGCTCGCCGCCCTTCGGATGGAGAATCCCGAGGTCTTCGAGGCATCGCATCAGTTGGTGTTTCGACTGCTGAAAGAAGGGGCGGTGACCGGCCTTCGGATCGACCATGTTGATGGGCTCTATGATCCGCCTGATTATCTTCAGAAACTTCAGGGGTGGGCAAGAAAGGAATGGCCGGAGGTCGCCGATTCTGAAAATCGACCTCTGTATCTCATCGTTGAAAAGATTCTTGGTGCCAACGAAAAGATTCCCGAGTCATGGCCTGTTCATGGGAGCACAGGGTACGACTTTTTGGCGCTTATCAATGGGCTTTTCGTGAATCGAGCCAACGAGCGTTCAATCGATGCGGCCTATGCCCGGTTCATCGGCATGGAAAAGACCTTTGAAGAGTTAGCCTACCAATGCAAGCGGCTGATCATGAACGTCTCGATGGCGAGCGAATTGAACGTCTTAGGCCATCAACTGAATCGGTTGTCGGAGCGCGACCGACGGTCTCGGGACTACACGCTCAACAGCCTGACGCATGCGATTCGAGAGATCATCGCCTGCTTCCCGGTCTACCGGACGTATATTACCGCATCGCCTGAAGGGATATTGGATCGAGACCGAGCCTTTATTCGGCAAGCTGTGGCGAAGGCCAAACGGCGTAATCCGGCGCTCAGCGGGTTGGTCTTTGAATTTGTTCGGGATCTTCTCTTGCAGGCGGCGGATGCTCGCCAGCCGCATGATGCCGAGCGGCTTCGGTTCGTTCTGAAGTTTCAGCAGACGACGAGTCCGGTCACCGCGAAGGGTATCGAAGACACGGCATTCTACCGGTATCACCGACTGGTCTCGTTGAACGAAGTGGGTGCCGATCCTCAGCACTTCGGTGCGACCCCAACGATGGTTCATCAACAGTTGAAGGAACGGCAGGGACGGTGGCCGGCCACGCTGTCGGCCACCGCGACGCATGATACCAAACGAGGCGAGGATGTGCGCATGCGAATCGCGGTGCTGTCCGAAGTGCCGAAGCTGTGGAGCCAGCAGACGACCCAATGGCGTAAGGTGAACCGAAAGTGGAAGGTGTCTGTCGAACAGGGGCTGGCGCCGAGTGCGGATGATGAATATCTCCTGTACCAAACACTGATCGGCGCCTGGCCGCTCACTCAACTTGATGAGCAGGAGCATGAAGGGTTTTGTGCGAGAATCCAAGGCTACATGAACAAAGCGATTCGAGAGGCGAAGGTTCACACGAGCTGGGTGAATTCTGATCATGAGTATGAAGAGGCGATGCGCCAATTTGTGGCCGGGGTGCTCAACCGAACCGAAGCGAAAGACTTTTTTGATGAGTTTCTCCCCTTCCAACGGCGGATTGCGCAATATGGGATGTACAATTCCCTTGCGCAGCTCCTGATTAAGATAGCGGCGCCCGGCGTGCCGGATTTTTATCAGGGCACGGAACTGTGGGACTTCAATCTTGTTGACCCGGACAATCGCCGGCCCGTGGAGTTCGGATTAAGACGGAGAGTCCTCGCTGCCGTGCGACCCGCTACCGATTCGGTGCAGGCTCGGCAAGATCTCTTGAAAGACCTCCTGACACATCGAGCGGATGGGCGGATCAAACTGTGGCTTACCCTCGAGGGGTTGCGGTACCGACGAGAACATGCCGAGTTGTTCAGACTGGGTGAATACGTTCCGCTCCAGGTGTTAGGAGCGAAGCGAGAGCACATCTTTGCGTTTGCACGCATTCATGGAGACCAGGCCGGGGTTGTTGTCGTTCCACGGCTGTTAACCGGTGTGATCGAGGATCCGGTCGAGCTTCCGATCGGTGAACGGATTTGGGGCGACACGAAGGTGACCATGCCTGCGTGGAAGGAAGGATCTCCCTACCGAAACATTCTCACCGGGAGACAGTCGGTGACTCTCCCGGACGAGGGTCGCCAGGTTATTGCGGTCGCTGACATTCTAGGGGAATGTCCGGTCGCATTGATGGAACGGATAGCATGAGGGATGCAGCGGTTGCGTCAGAGGGGCCGGTGGCAATAAATGAGTTTTGGAGAGGTACAACGTATCCTGCTCCTCTCTAGCGAGAGGCCGAGTCGCACCCCAATATTTTGAATCGCTTGCAAGGAGGTATCTCAAGTGGGGCCTAGGACGAAATCGAGCCCTGAAACGGGGTCATCGATCATCATTGAAGCGGTACAACCTGAGATCAACGGCGGGCGGTACCCGATCAAGCGTGAAGTCGGAGATCGTCTCGATGTGACTGCCGACATTCTTAAGGAAGGGCACGACGTGCTGACCGCCGTGCTTCGGTATCGGACGATCAAAGAGACGTCATGGCACGAGACGGCGATGGCGCACGTCGATAACGATCGATGGGCCGGCCACTTCGACCTCGAGGAAAACACGCGCTATCTCTACACCATCGGGGCCTTCACGAACACGTTCGAATCGTGGCGCCAGGAGGTGATCAAGAAGTCCCAGGCGGGCGAGCGTATTGAAAGCGAGCTTCTGGAAGGGCGGGCGTTGGTCGAGCGGACGGCGAAACGTGCGGTGGCGACGGACAAAACTCGATTGGCAGAGTTTCTCAAGCAATGGAGAGCATCGGCTACGCAGGAAGCCCAGCTCACCTTGGCACTCAGTGAGGAACTCTCTCAACTTGTCGAGCGGCACCAGGAGCGGACGGCGTGGACCCTGTACGATCGGGAGTTGGAGCTGATCGTCGATCGTGTCCGTGCGCGATATGGCGCCTGGTATGAAATCTTCCCCCGTTCACAGGGGACGACCCCAGGGAAAAGTTCCACGTTCAAGGAGTGCGAACAACGGTTGCCGGCGATCAAGGCGATGGGGTTCAACGTGCTGTATCTGACTCCGATTCATCCGATCGGGCGCACGAATCGCAAGGGCAAGAACAATTCGCTTACGCCGTTGCCGACCGACCCGGGCAGTCCGTACGCCATCGGGAACGAACTGGGTGGCCACGATGCGGTGGAGCCGAGCCTGGGTACGATCGAAGATTTCGACCGATTCGAAAACGCCGTCCGCGCGCAGGGGATGGAGCTCGCGATGGATTTTGCCATCAACTGTTCGCCGGACCATCCCTATGTGAAAGAGCACCCTGAGTGGTTTGCACATCGACCGGACGGGACGATCAAGTACGCGGAGAATCCGCCCAAGAAATATCAGGACATCTTCAATGTTGATTTTTATTGTCAAGATTGGCGTGGGCTGTGGGATGAGATGAAACGCGTCATCCTGTTTTGGGCGAGTCACGGCGTGAGAATCTTCCGCGTCGATAATCCGCACACCAAGCCGGTGAGTTTTTGGGGTTGGCTGATCAGGGAGGTGCAGGCGCAGTATCCCGACGTGCTGTTTCTCTCTGAAGCCTTCACCAAGCCGAAGATGATGAGGGCGTTGGCCAAAGCCGGGTTTACCCAATCGTATACCTACTTCACCTGGCGGAACTTCAAGCAGGAATTGACCGAGTATATGACGGAGTTGTCCCAGACCGAGATGAAAGAGTATTTCCGTCCGAACTTTTTCGCGAATACGCCGGACATTTTGCCGGAGATTCTTCAGCAAGGCGGACGACCTGCCTTCAAATTCAGGTTGGTATTGGCTGCGACACTCTCACCTTCATACGGCATCTACAGTGGGTATGAGCTGTGCGAAAACCGAGCGTTGCCGGGAAGAGAGGAATATCTCGATTCGGAGAAATATGAGATTAAGGTGTGGGATTGGGATCGACCAGGTCATATCGTCGACTATGTCACGTTGATCAATCGGATCAGACAAGAGAATCCCGCACTGCATGAACTAGAGAATCTCGAATTCTATGAGTCCAGTAACGACCACGTTGTGTTCTTTGGGAAAAGTACGGTCGATAAGCGGAACGCGGTGCTCGTGGCGGTCAATCTCAGCCCGTTTCACTATCAGGAAGCGCATCTTCGGATTCCGATCGACGCGCTTGGTATCAAAGCGGAAGACACCTATCAATTGCACAATGTGATCACTGATCGGCGCGATCTCATGGTTGGCGACAGTTACATTGTGCGATTGGATCCGCAGGACGAGCCGGCAGCGATTTTTGTGGTGCGGCGTTGGACGCATCGCGAGCAGGAAGTTGATTTCTTTTCGTGAGGACGAAATCGATGGGGCAAGCCGAGCAGCAGGCGTGGGGCCAGCAGGTTCTGGTCGCACTGGGCGGACAAGGGCGTCGCCTCCTCATCGAATTTCTCCAGCGGCAGCGATGGTTCGGTGGGAAGGGGAAACCGTTAACTGATGTGCGCGTTGCCGATGCATTCGACCTGTCTCTTGGAGACGGCCGCTGCCTGATGGCAATCGCGTCGGTCGAGTATCGAGGCGGTGCAAAGGAAGAATATGCGATGCTGTTGACGATCAGGCCACGGATGGGGCAGGGCGATGACAGGGCGATCGTCGAGCTGACCGGCACGTCAGCTGATGAGTGGGTCTGCGATGGAACCGGAGATTCAGAAATCTGGATGAGCTTGTACGAGATGGTGGCACAAGGCCGGGAGTTGGCAGGCCAGCTCGGATGTCTCAGTGGCCGCGCCGTGCCGCAGGGGCGGGAGGAATTGGCAACACCTGTCCGGGAAGCCACGGTCTTGTCCGCTGAACAGAGCAATACGTCGGTGATCTTTGATAGACGGATGATCGTCAAGTTGATCCGCAAGCTGGACGCAGGGATTCATCCCGATAGTGAGGTCTTGGAATTCCTGACGACCCACACAACCTGTCGCGATGTACCGGCTTTGCTCGGCCTCATCACGTATGACAGCGATGTAACGGAAGAGATGCAGCCGGCAACCGTCGCGGTACTCCAGCGATTCGTGCCGAACATCGGTGATGGATGGTCCTATACGTTGGCCCATCTTGGGAAGCTGTTGGATGAAGGTGGTAAGGTGGTCATCGACCGCGGAGACAACCTCTCGAGCCTAGTCGCGGCAATTTCCGGTCCGCTCTTAGTCCAATTTCGACGACTCGGAGAGATCACGGCTGGTTTGCATGTGGCACTGGCTTCTCGACAGGAACCGGAGGCGTTTCGTCCGGAACCGATCACATTACAGGATGTCGATCAGTGGAAGGTTGGAATGACGAAGCAACTCACAGAAGTGTGTCACGATTTGCAGGCACTTCAACCTGAGCAGCAGTCGGCAGTCGGTTTGATGGGTGACGATGTGACTGGGCTGGAAACGGCGTGTCGTGACCGATTCGACGACCTTCGGTTTTTGGCTCAAGGAAGGGCGGCCAAGATCCGCCATCACGGAGATTATCATCTCGGTCAAGTGCTCAAAACGACCGATGGTTTTGTGGTCATCGATTTCGAAGGGGAGCCTGCCAGGCCGCTTGAGGAGCGACGCGCCAAGGTCTGTCCCTTGAAAGATGTCGGGGGAATGCTGCGCTCATTCAATTATGCCACTCACGCCGCCTTGAAGCAGTGCCCGGAGGTGTCTTCAGCGGCGGTTGAGCTGATGAGGGAATGGGAAGGTGCCGTTCGCACCTCCTTTCTCGAGGGCTACGGTTCAGTTGCTCGACCGGGTGAGGTGGTCTTTTTACCAGGAACCTGGGACGAGGCGCTCCAGGTCATTCGCGTGTACGAACTCGACAAGGCTCTCTACGAATTGCGGTATGAAATGAGGAATCGACCGGAGTGGTTGTCGATCCCGCTCCAAGGGATCAGGCGCTTGCTTCAGAGTGTCTAGCGTGACATCGGGGAAGGACGGGTATGGCCTATAAGCCGATCGGAGATTACGGAGTCATTGGAGATCTTCACACCGTCGCCTTGGTGGGAAAGGACGGGTCGATCGATTGGTGTTGCTTCCCTCACTTCGATTCGCCCAGTTTGTTTGGCGCGTTGTTGGATGACCGACGAGGTGGACGGTTTCGCATTGCTCCGCCTGACGATGGAAAGCGACAGCAGCTGTATCTGCCGGAGACCAACGTGCTGTTGACTCGCTTTCTGCACCATGACGGTGTGGGTGAACTGACGGATTTTATGCCGATCGAAGGCGATGAACTCGGCGTTCATCCGACTCGCCATCAGATTATTCGCATGGTTAAGGTCGTCAGAGGCAAGATCCGGTTTCGTGTGGAGTGCCGACCTGCATTCAACTTTGGCCGAGATGCACATACCGTAACGGTGCACTCGGCAGGTGCGATCTTTCGATCGGCTTCACTGACGATTGGTGTGGTCAGCCCTGTGCCGCTCGTGACGAATCAAGAAGCGGTGGAGGCGGAGTTCGTCCTGGAAGCAGGGCAGCAGGTCACGTTTTTTCTCATCCAATTGGAGTCGGAGACGACGGAGAGTGTCCTTGATGTGCCACAAACCGATGAAACCGCGCTGCGGGAGACTGTGGCCTATTGGCGAACATGGCTGAGCCAATGTCGGTACACCGGGAGATGGCGAGAAATGGTTCAACGCTCAGCGTTGACGCTCAAGCTCCTGACCTACGCGCCGACGGGGGCGATCGTGGCCGCTCCGACGACCAGTTTGCCGGAAGCAATCGGGGGTACCAGGAATTGGGACTATCGCTACACCTGGATTCGAGATGCAGCCTTTACCCTCTATGCACTGTTGCGTCTCGGTTTTTCGAAGGAGGCAGGCCGATTCATGCAGTGGCTTGAAGCCCGCTGTCACGAGTTAAACCCTGATGGTTCACTGCAGGTGCTCTACAGTATTGAAGGGCATCGGATCACACAAGAAGACGTTCTTTCCCATTGGGAAGGACATCGCCGATCCTCACCCGTCCGGATTGGGAATGGCGCGGCTTCACAACGCCAACTCGATATGTACGGGGCTTTGATGGATGCGGCCTATCTTTATAATAAGCATGGCTCTCCCATCAGCTACGATACGTGGGTGGGGTTGTCTCGTCTGCTGGACTATGTCTGCGAGAATTGGGATCAACCTGACGAAGGAATATGGGAAGTGCGGGGCGGACAGAGGCAGTTTGTCTATTCGAAAGTCATGTGCTGGGTTGCGCTCGACCGAGGGATTCGCTTAGCCGATAAGCGGGGCTTTCCGGCTGATCGTGCCAAATGGATAGAGGTGAGAGACCGCATCTATCGTGATGTCATGCAGCGTGGTTGGGATCAGGAATGGCAGGCCTTTGTGCAGGAGTATGACGGCCACGCGTTGGATGCCAGTGCGTTGGTTCTGCCGCTCGTGTTTTTCCTCTCGCCGACGGATCCACGCATGCAATCGACCATCGAACGGATCATGTCTGGTCTGGCATCAGATGCATTGGTGTTTCGGTATATTCCAGAGGAAGCCGCCCCCGACGGTCTCTCCGGCCAAGAAGGGACATTTACGCTCTGCTCATTCTGGCTGGTCGAGGCTCTCACGAGAGCGGGTCGCTTGGAAGAAGCGCGACTCATTTTTGAAAAGATTTTGAGCTATGCCAATCACCTCGGGCTCTATGCGGAAGAATTATCGGTGACGGGAGAGCACTTGGGCAATTTTCCTCAGGCGTTCGCCCATATCGGCTTGATCAGTGCCGCATACAATCTGGATCGGGCGTTGAATTCGCCGCGGACTGTGTCGGTGTCGTGAGGCTGCCGAATGAAGAAGGAGGGATCGTGACAACCACGCCTGTCGATACCACATTCCGATTCATCGGATGCAGTGAGATTCAAGAGATTCTGGGAAAACAGGCGATGGACGAGCGCCAGTTGGCGGAGATGCTGGAAGAAGTTCCACTCGATTCGGTGTATTACCATACGCACAGCTATTTTCTTCGGACGCGGTTCATTGAACGCGTCTACCCGAACGACTTCGCACAATGGGCGGCTCAGCAAGTCCAGGATCATGTGCTCGCCGAACGACTGTCCGTGGTGGATCCATTCGATTTTCAAAGTTTAGAGGCGCTTCGAGAAGAATTGATTTCCCTGATCGACGACCATCTATCCGGTATGACGGCAGTCCCACGCACGGGGTTCGGGGCGCCGTTCTACTTCAATCGATCGCGCATCTTGGAGGTGCCCACCGGGGTAGAGGTGCGGACACTTCGTGAGTTCCGCGAGGCTATTTCGGACGTCGATTCCAGCGCCATTTACTTTCACGTGTTTGAAGCGCACTTACGGTTGCAGCGTGAAGAGAACGATTTTTCTGCCTGGTTCAGAGGCAGCCTGAAGTTGCCGGATCTGGCGGATCGCATGAAAGCGTTGAATCCCTATCTCGGCAGTCTGGAACGACTGCGATCGAACGTCCTGACCATGTGCGATGAGCAGTTGGCGAACTCAGCAGGAACCTAACAGGAGTAGGCGATCGGACCATGTTGAGCACAGATCCCCTCTGGTACAAAGACGCGGTGTTTTATGAGATCCACGTGAAGGCATTTGCCGACGGGAATGGAGACGGGATCGGTGATTTTCAGGGTTTGATGGGGAAGCTGGACTACCTCCAATGGCTCGGCGTGGATTGCCTCTGGCTGCTCCCCTTTTATCCCTCACCGTTGCGGGATGACGGATATGATGTGGCTGATTTCCGCAGTGTGGCTGAACAATACGGCACGACAGACGACGTACGCCGTTTTCTGGATGAGGCGCATCGGCGCGGCATGCGCGTGATCGTCGATTTGGTGTTGAATCACACTTCCGATCAGCATCCGTGGTTTCAGGAAGCCCGGCAATCCCCACAATCGCTCAAGCGCCACTTCTATGTCTGGAGCGACAACGATCGCAAGTACGGCAAAGCGCGGATCATTTTTATCGATACGGAAAAATCAAATTGGACATGGGATTCGGAGGCGAAAGCCTTCTACTGGCACCGATTCTTCAGTCATCAACCGGATTTGAATTATGCCAACTCGGAAGTTCGGCAAGCGATGCTCGAGACGATGGCGTTTTGGCTTGACCAGGGGCTGGACGGATTTCGTTGCGATGCGGTGCCGTACTTATTCGAACGTGAAGGCACGATTTGTGAGAACTTGCCCGAGACACACGACTACTTGAAGGATATTCGTCGTCGTATCGATGAAACGTATCAAGGCCGTATTCTACTGGCCGAGGCGAATCAATGGCCATCCGATGTGCGTCCCTATTTTGGAAACGGCGATGAATTCCATATGGCGTTCCACTTTCCGCTTATGCCGCGACTCTATATGGGGGTGCGAAGTGAAACGCGCGATCCGATCGTCGACATGTTTACGCATACGCCGGAGATCCCGCCGAATTGCCAGTGGTGCCTCTTTCTCCGCAACCACGACGAGCTCACGCTGGAGATGTGTTCCGGCGAAGAACGCGACTACATGTATTACACGTATGCGCGCGACCCGAAGATGCGGCGCAATATCGGCATTGCACGACGACTCGCACCGCTTTTGGATAACGACCGGCGCAAGATCGAGCTGCTCAACAGTCTGGTCTTCACGATGCCCGGCAGCCCGATTATTTATTACGGGGATGAAATCGGCATGGGAGACAACATTCAACTGAAGGACCGGGACGGAGTGAGAACGCCCATGCAGTGGACCATGGATCGGAATGCGGGATTCTCGACGTGCGATCCGTCGCGCCTCTATTTACCGCTGGTGGCGGATCCGACCTATGGCTACCAATCGATCAACGTGGAGTTTCAGAAGGACATTCCCCATTCGCTGTTACATTGGATGAAGCGGATGATCGCCACACGCCGACGGTATCCCGCGTTCGGGCGGGGGACGATGGCATTTCTGCCGTCGGCGAATGACAAGGTTTTGGCGTATGTCAGACGGCATGAGAATGCTGTGCTGCTGCTTGTCCATAATCTGGCGGGGTCCGCACAATCGGTGGAGCTGGACCTCAAAGAATTCGCCGGCTCGATGCCGGTTGAATTGTTGGGTGAGTCGCAATTTCCGCCGGTGACAGATCGCCCCTATGTCCTGACATTGGCGCCCTACGGGTATTACTGGCTGAATCTCAAGCCGGAGCATGCGGGGACGGAACCCTATGGGATTGAACTGACGGCGTTGTAACAGCACTCCGAAGAGACGCATCAGGTGAGCGGCCAATCGAGTGTGGTTCCTGTGGTTGAGCAGCGATGTGTACAGACTGTCTCCTGTGTCTGCAGGCGTGTGATGCATCTAGATGGACGATGGACTATTGATGATATCGATAAAGATGGTGGCTGAATTGACGGGAGCGCAAGGTCGATGATCAGAGAATTGGAACAATATCGTGCGGTGGCGCCGAAGGGGGCCATCGATTTTTTATATCGATTGAGTGACTTGGTACAGGGCAAGAGATTTCTCCATATCAGTGCCGTCCGCTACGGCGGCGGAATGGCTGAAATCTTGCGACGGATCGTTCCCATTATGAAGGCCATGGGAACTGAGGCGCGTTGGGAAGTGATTGCCGGGACGCAGGAATTCACCGATGTCACGCGTCGGATCACGGACGGTCTCCAAGGACGAGAGGAAACCATTACCAGCGAGATGTACCAGACCTATCTGGAGGTCAACGCCAGGAATGCCAAAGTCTTGAATCTCGATGCGGACCTTGTCTTTGTCCACGATCCGCAACCGGCTCCGCTCGTCGATCATCGTAAAGGTGGGAAGTGGGTCTGGCGGTGCCACCTGGATGCCGGTCTGCCTCATCGCCCCGTGTGGAGTCTGTTCCGTCGACATGTGTTGAAGTATGATGCGGCTGTCTTTTCATTGCCTGGCTTTGCGCAGCGTCTGCCGATTCCGAAGTTTTTGCTCTACCCCTCGATCGATCCACTGACGGAAAAGAATCGTGAACTCTCACGCGCCGAGATCATGCAGGTACTCGATCAATTCGGAATCGCGCGCGGAAAACCGATCCTCCTGCAAGTCGCGCGGTTTGACCGATTCAAGGACCAGATCGGCACGATTCGCGCTTACCGGATGGCCAAGAAACACCACCATTGTCAGCTTGTGTTGGCCGGCAGCGGTGTGTCGCACGATCCGGAAGGGGAGGCGGTGTTGGCTGAGGTGCAGCAAGCGGCGGAGCACGATCCGGACATTCATGTCCTCCAGTTGCCGCCGGAGGCCGACCGTGAAATCAACG
>CABVRS010000072.1 GCA_902500745.1 uncultured Nitrospira sp. | reverse complement strand
GGCGAATGGCCGGCGGGTCAAGGATTTGGTCGGTGCGATTGAGATCGATTATCCCAAGATCGGTGAATTGATTCAGAAGAAAAAAGTACTGGTCTCGGTGAACCAGGAAATCGCGCACGAAGACACGGTCATCACGGAGAGCGATGAAATCGCCTTGCTCCCGCCGTTTGCCGGAGGGGCATCGGATCAGGATGACGCGCAGTTTGTCCGTGTCCAGCGCGAAAATTTTTCCATTGATCAGGAATTGGATCGGGTACGGAGTCGATCCAAACGGATCGGTGGAATCGCCACGTTTCTGGGTATTGCCCGTGATCGATCTCGAGGCCGCGATGTGGACGGCATCACCTTTGAACACTATGAAGGGATGGCGCAAAAGAAGCTGCGCGAGATTCGAGAGCGAGCACTACAGGACTTCGATATCTTGGAGCTGCTCATTATTCACCGATATGGAGAAATCACAATCGGGGAAAACATTGTGCTGATCATCGCCGGGGCCGAGCATCGCGCCGATGCGTTCAATGCGTGTCGGTGGGCGATCAATGAACTGAAGCAGATCACGCCGATCTGGAAATTGGAGCATACGCCGGAAGGGGAAGTGTGGGTAGAAGAACATCCCTAGAGACGTAAAAAGTAAGGGGTGAAGGTACAATGTTTTCTGGAGTCAGAGGAATTCCGTGAGCCTAACGTCAATCGATACCTCCCTGCGATCAGTGGTCGACACATTCGGGCGGCCGCTGGGTAGTCTCCGTCTGTCGGTTACGGATCGCTGTAACCTCCGCTGCAAGTATTGCATGCCGGAACCTGAGTATGTCTGGCTTCCCCGAGAGGATATCCTCAGCTTTGAAGAAATGGCGACGCTCGCCGGATATTTTGCCGATCTGGGTGTGGAGAAGGTCAGACTGACCGGAGGGGAGCCGCTGTTGCGACGCGATCTTGCGCGGCTGGTCCGGCTGCTTCGGCAAGATCGGCGCATTACCGAAGTGGCGTTGACCACGAACGGGGTGCTCCTGGCTGACTATGCACAGGAACTCTACGAGGCGGGACTCGACCGTGTGACGGTCAGCCTCGATACGCTCAGACCTGAACGGTTTCGTCAACTGACCGGGCGAGATGAATTTTCACGAGTGCTGGAAGGGATTGAGTCTGTCGGGAAGACAGGCTTTGGTCATCTGAAGCTCGATACGGTCGCCATTCGTGGCTTCAATGACGATGAGCTTGCCCCACTTGTCGAGTTCGCGAAACATTATCAGGCCGAAGTTCGCTTTATTGAATATATGGATGTCGGAGGGGCGAACGAGTGGAGTTTGGAGAAGGTACTCTCCCAAGACATGATTCTCGATCTCTTAGGCCAACGCTACGGACAGATCATCCCTGTTCCGGAACGAGGGACCGCCCCAGCGCAACGATTTCGCTTGCCGGATGGAACGATCTTTGGGATTATTCCATCAACGACGGTGCCGTTCTGTGCGTCTTGCGATCGTAGTCGCGTGACAGCGGATGGTCTGTGGTATTTGTGCTTATATGCAACGTCGGGAGTCGACTTACGGAAGCCGCTCCGTCTGGGGACCGGCTCAGATGCGATGCGGGACATGATTCGATCGGTGTGGGGCGGTCGCCGCGATCGTGGGGCTGAGGACCGCAAGGCTCTCGAGCAGATCGGGCTTCGATCAGGAGGGCTTATCGACATTGATCGGCTTCGGCAAGATCCTCACTTGGAAATGCATGCCCGTGGCGGATGAGATTCTCTTCAGCATATCTGCTACAATGGGCCTCCATCCTCAATGGCGTTGTTGCAATCGAGCATTCGGAAACGAATCATCTTATGGGCGGGATTTCCTAGAACATGGCGTCTGAGACCGAATTATTGACTCTCCTCGGAGTCGGTTTTTTGCTCGGACTACGGCATGCCTTGGACAGCGATCACCTGGCGGCCGTTTCGACCGTACTGGCCGAACGACCTTCATTCCTCGCGTCTGGCGCAGTCGGTCTCTGGTGGGGGATTGGTCATACACTGACGCTGTTGCTGGTCGGGTCGATGGTGCTGGCCTGGGGGGTTCGGATCCCGGCGGAATTTGAAGTGATCGCGGAATCCGGTGTGGCCATCCTGTTGCTTATCCTTGGTGGGACATTAGCGGCAAAGTTGTACCGTGAACGTTGGCATGTACACAGTCACCACCATCATGACGGCGCACCGCATGTTCACTTCCACAGCCACCAGCGACAGGAAGATCATGGACATCGGCATTGGATGGTCCAGTCGATCCGTCCGCTGTGTATCGGAATGGTTCATGGGCTCGCCGGCTCGGCAGCGTTGATGCTGATGATTCTTGCATCGACGAAGGAGGTCGGGGCCGGACTGTTATCCATTCTCATTTTCGGTATCGGCTCGATCGTCGGCATGATGGTGATCGGGCTGACGATCAGTGTGCCGGTCATGTATTCGCGCTCGATTAGTCAGCGGTTCTTTATGGCGGTGCAAGGCGTGGCGAGTTTTGCCAGTGTCTTGGTGGGTGTGTGGATGTTAGTCAAGTTGACGTGATCTGCGCAGGTACAATGCGACAAGCGTCTTCCAGATTGCGCGTCATGCGTGGGCGTCTGACCAAGAGAAACGACGATGGCATGGTTTAAGAAAGACAAACCGACGGAATCCACTCCACCGCCGCGCTCGAAAGGCAGCGAAGGGATGTGGCTGAAGTGTAACCATTGTCGAGAAATCGTCTATCGGAAAGAAGTCGATCGAAACAATAAGGTGTGCCCGAAATGCGAGTATCACTTTCCGATTTCGGTCACGGAGCGAATTGGATTACTCATCGATCTCGGCACGTTCAAAGAATGGGATGCCGAGTTGGAAGCTCGGGACCCCTTGACCTTCCACGATACCAAGTCCTATCGAGAGCGACTGAAAGCCCATCAAGAAAAAACAGGCCGCAAAGATGCGCTTGTGATCGGCGAGGGGATGGTCAATGGGCGTCGGGTGGTGCTCTGTGTGTTTGACTTCAGCTTCATGGGCGGAAGTATGGGGTCGGTCGTGGGGGAAAAGCTGTGTCGCGCGATTGATCGAGCGTTGGACATGAAATTGCCCGTCATTTTAGTCACGGCCTCGGGGGGAGCCCGTATGCAGGAAGGCATCCTCTCGCTGATGCAGATGGCGAAGACGTCGTCTGCGGTGGCCAAGCTTGGTGAGGCCAAACTGCCGTTCATCTCCATCCTCTCCGACCCTACGTTCGGCGGCGTCACGGCGAGTGTGGCAATGCTTGGCGATGTCATCATCGCTGAGCCGAAGGCCTTGATCGGGTTTGCCGGACCCCGCGTGATCGAACAAACGATCAAGCAGCAACTACCGGACCAGTTCCAACGAGCCGAATTTCTGCTCGAACACGGCATGATCGATATGATCGTTGAGCGTAAGCGTCTCAAGGAGACGGTCGGCACCCTCGTGAATCATTTTTAGCCTTCTGCGTCCTACCGGCGTGTTCATGAGCTATTCCCCTGTGATTGAGTATCTCTACGGACTTCAAAAGCACGGCATCAAGCTGGGTTTGGAGACCATGCGTCTTCTGTTGGAGCGGGTGGGGAATCCCCAACGCGCACTCCGTGTGCTGCACATTGCCGGCACCAATGGGAAGGGATCGACGGCGGCGATGGCTGCGGCCGTGTTGCAACGCTCGGGCAAGCGCGTAGGACTCTATACCTCACCTCATCTCGTCGAGTTCCGCGAACGCATTCGGGTCAACGGGTGCATGATTACAGAAGAACAGGTCTCGGAATTGGTCATGCGCCTTCGGGCAATCCTCGACCCTGATCTCAATCCGACATTTTTTGAGATGACGACGGCGATGGCCTTTCTTCATTTCGTGGAATCGGAGGTTGAGGTCGCCGTGCTCGAGGTTGGGTTGGGCGGACGGTTCGACGCAACGAACGTGGTGGAGAAGCCGCTCGCGTGTGCGATTACGACCATCGGGTTGGATCACCAAGAGTATCTCGGACGGACTGAGGAGGCGATCGCGTTTGAAAAAGGGGGTATCATGAAGCCCCATGTGCCGGTCGTGATCGGGCGAATGGGTCCGAAAGCCGGGGAAGTGCTGCGACGAACGGCGAGCGAGCTGTCGGCACCGCTGTGGCAGCTGGGCCAGGATTTCCACATCGACTCAACGCGCTCAGATCGGCTGGTGTACCGAGGAACCACACATGTGATCGATGATCTGATCTGCGGTCTTGCAGGGCGCCACCAGTGGGACAACGCCGCCTGTGCACTCGCGCTCCTTGAGGCAGCCGATTGTGCGGGAATCAATCTGAGTGCGCCGGCTGCGCGTGAGGGGTTGCGGACGGTGTCGTGGGAAGGTCGGCTGGAATCTATCGAGGAGAATCCGAGCGTCATCCTTGATGGCGCGCACAATCCTCCTGCCGCGAAGGTGATTGCACAGTATCTCACAGAGTATGCCGCTTCTCATCCGGCATCTCGGATTATTCTGGTGTGGGGGATGATGCGGGATAAGGATCACCGGGGGTTCATCGCACCGCTGCTACCGGTGGTCTCGGAAGTCGTCGTGACTCAGACCGCGCTGGCCCGATCAGCGACGGTCGACGAGCTTCGCCTCGCACTCGGTGCGTGGCCGGGTCCGGTCCTGGAAGCCGGCCTCCCTATGGATGCGCTCATGCTGGCCAAAGGCAGGTCCACCGCGCATGATCTCATCTGCATTGCTGGATCGCTTATGCTCGTAGGGGAGGTCAAAGCGGCCGTACGGGGCTGTGGCCTGTCACCGATTCGTGGTTAGCATGGCGGATCCTCTCGTGTGGATCTTCCGGTGGTGTTTTCTCGTTATTCTCCTTATGCTTCCACCCTTCTCCGGATTAGCTGCAGAGAATGGAGCTGGAGTGAGTGCTCCGCCTTCCGGCTCCGATCCACTCGATGTCACGGCAGAACGCATCGACTATCGCCAGGATCAAGATGTCTATGATGCCACTGGATCCGTTGTGATCCAGCAGGGAACCCTGAAGATGACCGCCGACCATGTCACCATCCAGGTGCTCCCGGGGATTTTAACGGCCGTGGGCCACGTGCATCTAACGGATCCACAGGCTGATGTGACTGCGGAACGGATGCAAATCAACATCAACACTGAAGCCGGCATTGCAACACATGGAGCTCTCTATCTTCCGTCTACGAACACGTCTATCTCGGGACGGCTGATGCAGCGGTTTTCAGAGTACCATTACCGCGTTAAAGAAGGCAGTTTTACAAACTGTGATGCCCAAGACGGGGAAGTGCCGGCATGGCGATTCCGATTTAAAGATCTTGATATGGGCGTCGGAGACACCTTGGCGTTTAAAGGTGGGTGGTTCTGCCTATTCGACGTGCCGACTGTTCCGTTACCGACGTTTTCCTATCCACTCACCAAGCGACAGACCGGATTTCTGATTCCGACGGTCACCTATGACAATCGCTTTGGGTTCCACATGCAAGGAAGTTTTTTTTGGGCGATCAATCCGAGCCAAGATTTGACGATCTCACCGAAGTACTACAGTGACTTGGGGTATGGGTCGGATTTCCAATATCGGTACGTCTTGAACCGACGATCCCGTGGCAAATGGGATCTGAGCTTTTTGCAACAGACACAGCTTCCCAATGTCTCCGGATTGACCGTGACCGGGGCGGATGCCGAAAAGACTCGGGCCACGCTCATGGGAAGCCACACGCAATTCATCACGGATACGCTCTTGCTCAGGGCCAATGCGAACTTGGTCACGGACCCCAACTTTTTGCAACAGTTGAGCAATTCTGGTGTGTTGCGAGCGCTGCCAAGTGCTGAATCCAATCTGATAGCAACGCAACGATTACCCTATGGCAATCTCTATCTCTTGGGCCTCTATCTGCAACCGTTACAAGCGGGGGGTAAGGATACGTTCCAACGTCTGCCCGAAGCGGGCTATGAGCTCCCATATACGTCGTTGTTTAAGTCGCCCATTTTATTTGGGATGGAAGGGAGCCACGTCAATTTTTATCGCGATCAGGGGTTTACCCTCAATCGGATTAATGTGGTGCCGGGTATTGAGACGGACGTCATTCACCTCGGACACATGATCGGGATCCGACCGCAGGCAAAGTTTCGAGAGGTCTACTACACCAGAGGCGCTCAGTCGGACGAGGGGCAGCATCGAGAGACCTTTTGGGTCGGTGTGGAGGCAATGTCGAAATTAACACGGCGTTTTTCTCTCGCTGATGGCGGGAACGTTCTCCACACCGTCGAACCCTCGGTGATGTATGAATATGTGCCGTCGACGAATCAATCTAAGTTGGCGTTAATCGACCAAGTTGACGATCTGCCGAAGAAGAACTTGGTGACCTATATGCTCCGCAGCCGAGTATTGGAGCAAGGTAAGCACACGGCGTTCAATTGGCTTGATTTAACCGTGGCTCAAAGCTACCACGTGGGTGAAGTGCAAACGAGGGCCAGAGATTTTTCGCCGGGGGCGCTTCCATTTTTAGGATCATTAACCCAGCCGATCCAGCCGGCCACAGTGGCCATACAAGGGAACAAGTTTTCAGATATCTGGATGCGGGCCGTGATCGGAAACAATCTTCCGCCACGCCTTGGAATTTCGCAGCTGGATGCTCCCATCTTCGGGCGAGCGGCGCAGGCGTGGGCGTTGAGACCGCCGATCAATCGGTATCTGACTGTCGACGCATTCTTCGATCCGTATCAACCCGGAGTGAGCCAGATCAACACCGACCTTCGGTTTCAAGAGGGTACCAATTGGTACTTTGAAGTCGGCCAACGCTATACGAGAGAGGGCAATCGAGTCCGGCGAGGAGATATTTGGAACCCGATCTCATTCAATGAGGTCTTTGCGCCGACGAATGAGATCCAATTTGTCACGATGGGCGGCGCGTTCCGAACACCCTGGGGGTGGACGTTCGGTGCCAAGGCCTATTATGACGTAAAAAACGGCCGAAGCCCTGAATTGGATGCCGTGGCTCTCTATCAGAATCCTTGCAAGTGCTGGTCTGTCGGATTCTATTATTTAAAGTTTCCCGACCGGGAACAATACAGTGCCATGCTGAGTCTGACCGGAATTGGTTGGACTGACAGTGCCGGTACGGCCGTCATGCGAACATTGTTGAGCCCGTTGTTGTGGGGCGAGCGTGGCCTTCCGTGGGCTGCGCCAGGAGGACCCTATGGTCTTCCTCCACAGGCTCGAGAAGCGGAAGAAGGGGTTGGCCAATATCAAAGCAGCCGGTGATCCGTAATTGACTCTAAAATCAGAGGTAGGGTACGATACGCTGGTTATAAAGCAAGTGTGATCTCAATATTGAAGGAGGGGAACACGTGGCTGGTGATGCCTTGAAAGTTGAAGATTCGACTTGGGATGCTGAGGTAATGAAAGCCTCCGAGCTTGTTATGGTTGATTTTTGGGCGGTGTGGTGTGGACCATGTCAAATGGTGGCCCCGATCGTTGATGAATTGGCGAAGGAGTATGCCGGGAAGCTCAAAGTGTGCAAGCTCAACACTGACGAGAATCCTGAGGTCGCGGGTCGTTATCAGGTGATGAGTATTCCAACCATTCTGTTTTTCAAGAACGGCCAACCGGTTGAAAAGCTGGTGGGTGCCAGGCCAAAACGTCAATTCAAAGAAATGATCGATTCACTGCTGGCTCAACATGCGGGGACTGCCTAGCGTGATGTGTCGCAGCCATGCTCACTGAGCTGCGAATCACCAATTTTGCCGTGATCGAGGAGCTGAGTCTGACGATCGACTCAGGCTTTACCGTATTGACCGGAGAGACCGGAGCCGGGAAGTCTCTGTTGATCGATGCGGTGGCGCTCTTGGTCGGTGGTCGAGCCTCAAGCGAGCAAATCCGATTCGGCGAAGACGAAGCACAGCTCGAAGCATCGTTTGAAATCCCCCCGTCACATCCTATCCTTGGTACGTTGAGAGCGCAGGCGATTCTTGGGCCACAAGATTCCCACCTCGTCATCAGACGGATCATTGCCCGATCGGGAAGAAATCGGGTCTATTTGAACGGGATGCTGACACCGGTCCATGTGCTCGAGACGTTTGCCGGCACATTGATCGATATTCATGGACAACACGATCAACAATCTCTGTTGTCCAGTTCAGCGCAACTTGACGTGCTGGATGCATTCGGGCAGGTGCGTGAACTGCGCGACCGGTATCGAGCCATTTATCAAGAGTGGGTTCGCTCCCGCCAGGCTCGTGCAGAAGTCGCAACCACCGTGCAACAGCGCGCGCAGCAGGAAGATCTCTTAAAATTTCAGCAACAGGAGCTGGAAGAAGCCGGCTGTCGTATCGGTGAGGAGGAGGCGCTGCAGGCCGAGCGACAACGGTTGGGGTCCTCAAGCCGTCTTGTTGAGCTGGCATCGGAAGCGCAAGAACGAATTCATGGTGACGGCCAGGGCGTGTTGACGAATCTCGTAGTTGCGGAGCGTCTTTTGGGCGAGTTGACTCAGATCGATCCTGAAATGGAAGCAACGAACCGCCTTGCATCCGAGGCGAAGGTTCTGTTGAGGGAAGTCGCCGATTCACTTCGCAGCTATATTGAGAGTGTGGATGCTGATCCTGGACGGTTAAGCGCCGTTGAGGATCGCCTGACCGTCATTCAGAAAATGAAGAAGAAATACGGAGGCACAATCGAAGCCGTCTTGGCGACGTATAGCCGGGTGAAGGAGGAGCAGGAACGGCTTTCTCGGCTCGGTGCGCAACTGACCGACTACGATCGCCTCATTCATGAACAGCAAAAAAATGTTTCTGAATTGGCACAGCAGCTTTCTCTGCAGCGAAAAGACGCCGCCAAGCGATTGACGAAGTTGGTCGGTAAGGAATTGGATGCGCTGAAAATGGGGTCGGTGCGGTTCGTGGTCCAGGTTGGGCCAAACGAGCTGAACGAGGGCTATGGTTCTGATGGAATTGATCGTGTCGAATTTCTTTTAGCGGCCAATGCCGGTGAGCCGTTGAAACCGATGTCGCGGGTGGCATCCGGTGGAGAAATTTCTCGGCTCATGCTCGCACTGAAATCCGTCGTGGCCAATATTGATCAGGTTCCAGTCGTCATTTTCGATGAGATCGATACGGGTGTTGGGGGAGCCGTCGCGGCCACGATTGGGAAACGTTTGCGGGCGTTGGGGCAATATCATCAGGTGCTCTGTATTACCCACCTCCCGCAAGTCGCGTCTCAAGCCCATCACCATTTCTGCGTCGAAAAGTCAGAAGTGAAAGGACGGACGGTGACGACGGTGCGTTCGCTCAACGGGATCCATCGTGAGGGGGAGATCGCACGAATGCTTGGCGGCGAGCGAGTGACCCCAAAGACTCGGGCAACCGCAGCGGAGTTGATCGCCGGTGCACATGAGTCGATTAGGCGGCGGGAGTGACGACTGAGGTGGGAAGGGAAGTGGTCGAATCTTTTACGACATCAAGGAACGTCCCAAGTAGCTGTGGGTCGAAGTGGGTGCCAGATTCAAGGGAAATCTGTTGGATGGCGGCTTCAGTCGAAAGACAAGATCGGCCAGGGGCGTCGGCGGTTAGGTGGTCGAACGCTTGGGCAATGCCCACGATGCGCGCTAAAACCGGAATATCAGTGCCAGCTATTCCATATGGATAGCCATGCCCATCCCATCGCTCATGATGGCATGAGATGATATCATGAGTCTCCTTTGGTAAGCCCAGCGTTGTCACCAACCGAGCGCCTCTCTCGCAATGCTCCCGACAGACGACGGGTAGCCCTGATGGGAGGACCTGGTCCTCCGAAAATCTGTATGACGGGAAGCTCGTTTTCCCGATGTCGTGAAGGAAGGCTCCCATGGCCAGTGATTTTTGCTCGCTGCTCGTGAGATCCATTCGAGCTGCCATCAACGTGGCGTAGAAACTCACGCGGCTTGAATGATTCATTAAATGACGATCCGTGGCTTCCAAGATATCTGAGAAGAGCGGGACGAGAGACATCTCTTCTTCAGGCAACCCGGCATTCCCTCGCGCATTCGTGTAAAGCGTAAAAAAATCTGAGGTGATAGTGCTCCACGCGCGTGCAGGTTCTTCACCCAATTCCCAAAGTGCCGGTGAAGATCGGAGACTTCGGCGAAGGAAGTCCAGCCGGCGTTTTTTATCCATGGTCTGCTGCGTAAGGGTGATGAGCTCGTTCACGTTGAACGGTTTCAGTAAATAGCCCGTAGCCCCCTGTCGAATACTTTCCATCGCGGACTTCAAGCTGCCATACCCTGTGACGATTACAACCTCCACGTCCGGGTGATGTTGCTTGATGTCGTGTAGCAGGTCCAGCCCGTGGCGATCAGGAAGCCTCTGGTCGAGTGTAATGAGGTCGATGGATTCGTTACGGAGAACGTCTAGGGCGGATTGAGCACTTTCTGCAGAACGAATGTTGAAAAAGGGGCGAAGAATAACCTTCAGCGCATCGCGCGGGCCTGCCTCATCGTCAATTACTAGTACGGTAGGCTGTGTGACCGTCTGCACTGAGGTCATTTGTGAATAATGGACTTCACTGTTTATGCTAAAATAGTAAGCAATTTCCGTTCCTTTTCAATAACTTACACTGTATTTCAATATAATGTACTATTCATAAATAGAAACACTATATATAGATGTTTAAATGTTAGGATGCCTATTTTATCCACACGGACATGAGGACAATATGTGCATAAATGTGACATTCTTGTGTGGAAGTGTGTCATTCATGCACTAAAGGACCTGGCTCTGATGAAGATGCATGGTCTGGGCGACCAATACCGAGGGTGTCCATGCGATATTTCAACATCCGCCGACTGATCCCAAGAAGATTCGCAGCATGAGTTTGTACGTAATTGGTTCGCTTTAAGGCGTCAAGAATAATTTCCCGCTCGAACTCCATGACGGCCTTTTCAAGAGACAGACGTCCGGCGAGGGTCTCATCTCGAAGAGATGTTGAACGAGAGTCGCTCTTGATCGACGCAGGCAAGTGCTCGGGCGTGATTTCCGTAGCATGTTGAGACCAGATAAACGCTTGCTCGACGAAGTTTTCCAGCTCACGGACATTTCCCGGCCAGGAGTATCGAGTTAAGAGTTCCAACGCGTCCTTCCCGAATTCGATGCGCGAGCGTTTCTCCTCCTCCAGCCGTTTATCGAGAAAGTGTTTGGCGAGCAAGGGGATATCTTCACTTCGCTCTCGAAGAGGAGGAAGATAGAGCGAGATCACGTTGATGCGATAGTAGAGATCTTCTCGAAACTGTCCCTTGTGAACTAATTCGTCAAGATTCTTATTGGTCGCCGCGACAATACGAACGTCGACCTTGATCGACTGAACGCCACCGATTCGCGTAAATTCTCGCTCTTGGATGACACGGAGCAGTTTTGCCTGCGTGACTGCGCTCAAATCGCCGATTTCGTCGAGGAATAATGTTCCGGTGTGGGCCAGTTCGAACTGCCCGACGCGTCGCGCCGTGGCGTCTGTAAAGGAGCCTTTTTCATGACCAAATAATTCACTTTCAATCAGGGTTTCAGGAAGAGCTGCGCAGTTGAGTGCGACAAACGGTCGATCCCGACGGGCGCTGTTATAATGCAGGGCCTTTGCAACCAGTTCTTTGCCTGTGCCGCTTTCTCCGGTGATAAGGACGGTGGTTCGACTATCGGCGACCTGCTCAATTTTCGAGTAAATGTCCTGCATGCCCTCGCTTTTGCCGATCAGATTATGGAAGGCATATCGCTGGACGACCTGTGCTCGGAGCTGCTTCACTTCGCGCTCAAGTTCGGAAGAATTCAAGGCGCGATCAATGATGATTCGAAGCTCGT
>CABVRS010000071.1 GCA_902500745.1 uncultured Nitrospira sp. | reverse complement strand
GCTGGAATTCGGTCACCAACTGCATAAACGCCACCTTGCGAGACTCGAGTTCCGATTCGGCGATCTGAAACGCTTCAAGTTTGACCGGCACAAAATAGCCACGCTGTTTGATGCCCGCTTTCTTTGTGAAGATGTCGAACGGCCGGCCGTAAAAATGCTCGCCAATCTCCATAGCCAAGAGATCCGCCGCACCTAGAATTTTCACCAGTCGCCGCAGCGTATCCTCGCGATCGGTCGATCGAATGAGTCCCATTTCGACGATCTTCTTCTGCCGTGCCAACTCTTTGGCGGCCTCCAGAATGGCATCCGGTGTCACATACACCACCCCTTTCAGCGAAAACGCCGCCCACTTGCTTCCTTTGAGTGGACGATTGATCCGAGGCGCCACGATCGCCAAGACTTCTGGTCCCGCACACCAACTGTCTAACGGCTTCTCCTGCATCTCCTGCGTGCTGAGGATCATTTCCTTCACGCGTGCCTGCCCATCGGCTTGCCGAAGAATCACGCCCAGCCGATCCTTCCCGATCCGATGATGGCCCTTGATGGCATCCAACACCTCACTGAACCATGGGATGGACGTGCCGGCAAAGCACTCTTGGAGCTTAATCGCGCTGACAACCGGATGATCCCCCATCGCATGGGCGGCCGTCGCACGAAAGCGCGGAATCTTACCCAGATCATGTCCTAGTGTGGCCACCAGTACCTTCGGGACCATAAGATCCCCATCCCGGTAGGTCTGCTTGAGCAACGCCAACGCTAACTCCGTGACCCGATACGTATGGTCTCGCAGCGTGATTTTCGCGAGCGTATCGCGAATGGAATAGAGGTCCGTACATTCTTCGTCGCGTTCGATACCGGCCGTCACGATCGACGGACAGTCCCCATATTCCTCGAGAATTTTCACCACCGTGAGCAGCGGCTCCAGTGCGCGCTGGCTCTCAATCACCGGTTGATATGGCATGATGAAATCCCGAATAAGTGCGGACGACCGGCCAGATGATACAGGGCGCGGCGAGGTGGCGGGATCAAGTGTGGCGGTCTGTGCGCCTCCCTGAAGAGGCGGCGCCGGCTGGGCAGAGGACGGGCCCTCCACAGAAGTTGATGCACTGGGATATGTCAGGGCCGCAGGAGCGACAGCCACCTCAGGATCAAGCGATGCATGCTCTACTGGACTGCCCTCGGGCTCAGCTTCCTCGACCAGCTCCCCAGTTTGTTGAATGAAGTCCAAATTGAGCGGAAGCCACACGTCTTTAGCCAGATCCTCTAGGGTGATTTCGATCAGCCTCGGCACCACAAGCGGAGTTGCTTCTCCGGTATGAACTCTTGCAGACTCGCCCCGCCAAGCTCCCCACAATCTCCCGAGCATGTCACCTCCACGGTTCCGGTAACGGCATCACGCTCACATGCGTCGCTTTAGCCCGGACTCGTACCACCCGCCCCATCAAACTCACATCCACCAGCACATCCTCACCGTCCAAGGCTCGGACGATGCCCGTCATCTGCGCATATGGGCCCGAACTCACCTGCACCACGTCGGCCACCTTGGCCAGGAGTGGTTCAACATTGCTAAGGTCCTCAAAGAGGTCGCTATCCAGCAAAGGAAGCGCTCGCACCACTCCAGACAGCCGCTTGATCACGGGAACGGCCGTTGGATCACAGTGAGCGATCACATAGCCCTTTGTCGGACGTTCCACGTCCGTGCACCCCAACTCCTGGAGCTGCAAGGCCACGTGTCGTTCACGGCCTGGCGTGACATCAAACGCCCACCGTGCATGTAACGCATTCTCAGTGGAGCACGCCTCTGTTTGTCTGTCGCTCACAGTTCCTCCTTTTGAAAACCGCTCCACCTCACCCCGCGGACTCATCGCAGCAAGCCACGGGCTCGTCTGATGCCTGCGAGGCGCTCCAATGCCCGATACACCTTCCAGCTGTAGCCCGCGATGTTGCGACTGCCGTTGTAACGGCCTACGGCTGTCCACGTTTCTTGGTACTCATTGATCTTCTGCCGCAAGACAAAGGCAGCCCATTGGATATTGATACAAGGATCGAGAAAATGGACTGGATCAATTTTGTACTGCCGCATGTGCACGCTATTGATCTGTGCAATCCCCACATCAAAATTCGCCCCCGCCTTCCACAGTTCAGCAACCAGATCCGTCGCTTGCTTGAAAGAAAGTGGTCCTCGCCGATCCCCCTTGCCGTCCCGATTCACATTCACCGCATGCGGATCCCCTTCACTCTCCACTAGAATAATGGCTTCCAATATTTGCACGGTCACCGCGTAGCGATTCGCCGCCGCCACAACACAACTGTGGTTCACATACCAAAACCGGTCCGGAGGCATCTCCGCCGCAACACTGTCCGGCAAGACACCGAGACATGCCACCGCAAGACAGAACCACGTCGAACAGCGACTTTTCGGTCTGGAGAATGCACCCAGAGGCCCACCATACCCCCGTCTTAACAGGTGCCTGTGTAGGTGCATATCTTCGTCGCCATTTCCTTCGTGATCACAGCCGGGTCAATATTCGCTGAAACATTTTTGTACCATTCAGTGAAATCCATCGCCTGGAAGTTCAAAGCGCTGAACTGATCGACCGTAAATCCGTCACACTGGGGCGCATCCGCTGATCCCCAGGTCATGCCCAACTGCACACGGCCTTGTTCCTGCACCATCCGACCGAGCTCGGATTTCATAGTGCAGTAGACCTCTTCCTTTCGGAGGCACACACTGCCGACCAGAAAGGAGCCTTTATCCACACAATGTGTCCCAATTAAATGAGCCTTTCGATCGTGTTTATCCCTCGCGAGCGCGATCTCCTCCTCAGAGCATTTCCCAATCAATTTATCGGGGTCCGAATCGCAGCAATTGATTAGTGATCGCCCGATTGTGCTGAAATCACAGGTGCTCCTTTTGCCCGTGAAGATACGCAGACGGTCCGGATCCCAATCTTCTTCGACATTCTTGGTCATCGCCAGCCAGGTGGCCGCTAACGCCAGATTCTCATTGGGTGGCGTACTGGTATCCACGCAAAACGGCACAGGACTGTCTGGTTTCCCACACTTCGTGCATTGAGTAATCGGTTGCGTCGTCGAACATTCCGACGGTCCCGGACACTTGTAGGTGTTCTCGTACATCAAGCAATATCCCGTCCCCGGCTGCACCGATGCGCAGCGAGAGCTGACTTGATTGCAGCCCTTGTCTCGATACTCGCCACAGGTGTCCCCGGCCGTGGACGTGACATCCCAGGTTTGCTCCTCTTGAAAGCATCCCGTTAAGGGCGCCACGCTGTACGTATCGAGAAAGGTTCCCGTTACCACGACCGCAATCGAATGCGACTCGTAAGTATATGTAAACGGAACTTGCCAGCTGAGTGGGCCGGTGGGACTGAAGGCGCCCATCGTAAACGTCATGGGATACCCAAAGCATGAGCACTTGCTATTGCAGTAGGCCGGCGAGCCATTTCCAGAGGCCGTCGGGTTCGCCGGAGTCAACACGTAAGGCCCGGTCTTCACCGAGCCAACATTTGTGCAGCCGTATTTGTCTTCTCCGGCGGAATTGCCAGTGACGTTCAAGCCGACCACCCATCGAGTTCCATCCCAGATAGGAAACGCCGATTCGATCGTAAAATTGCCCATGGCCATTCCCGGCGCATGGTCGTGCGCGTTGAATCCAGAAGTCCCCCCGGTCAGCACGGTGGCATACGGTTGAGAACACTTGAGATCCCGCGCAGCTCCATCGAGACAGGTCGTAGTCACCAGTGCGGCGAGGCCACTGGCGCCAGCCGCTTCTAGATCCTTGCACCCATTGACCTCCGTCTCAGAGGTATAGGGAGGGCTGGGAATTCCAGGAACCGTGCACGCGTTCGGTAGCAGGGTGGGGTTGCGAATCTTGAGGCAGGTCTGCCGTGAGCCCCCAGGCACTTGGCAGGTCCCCGTGACGCCAGCCCCTTCGGTGTAACTCGTGCACATATTCACCACGGAACAGCTCTCCGTCATGATGGAATCGGTCGGCAGCGTCGCTGCCGTCGATTGCGCCGTCGTCACCGGGCTACTAGTCCGTAGATCCCACCCATCTCGGTCAATCCTGCTCTGTTGGATTTTCGAGTAACGCTCATCGGAGCTCGCCGCCGCACCGCCGGCCGCGCTCAAACTGCCAGGATCATCGTAATACCTCTCTTCAGCAGCCCCAGAGCACCCTGCCGTGACACAACCCGGCGACCCTGAGTACTGCGGCACTTTGGTCATGTTCGGCGCCAGAATACCTGCACCGACTAATCCTGAGGCCTTCTGCCCCTCTACCTCACACTTCGCTTTGAGGTACGGATCGTCAATCCCACTGCAATCTGCGCGTACCTCCACAACACCACACACCAAACAGATCGCGAGGCAAATCCCTATGAGCATGCGCTTCATCACAGACAGCCTCCCCCTATCGACGCGTGCCTAACCGAGCCGTATCCAATGAGGGCACCGTCATCTCGTCCATCCCTACCGCTTCTCCCAGTGAATTTCCGTCCGGCGGATGTCGAGCGGACTGGTCCCTTGCAACGAAGGGGGACAGTTCACCGGCCAAAATCGTCCCAAGCGCGTCACGATCCATAAACTGAATCGGCGTTCCCCGCATGATGATTTGTGCCATACCCCACCCCCAGTATCGTGCCGTCACCTGATGAATCTGAATGTCGAAACCAATGATCAGGTCAGCTCCCAACGCCGCAGCGCTTTGCGCAAGCCTATTCACCATGCTCTGAGTCGCATGGACGATCGGACTGTCATACGTCTTCGCGCGCCCTCCCCAGAAATCCGTGAATCGGACAACGGCATCCCGCCAGGAAGCGATCCCGACGGTCTCGATCTGAATCAATGCCTGAAAATACCGATAGGTATGTCCGGGAATGACATCCACCGTAAGAATTTTCATTCGGGCCTATCGCTTTTCGGTATCAGACGGTGACACCTCGGCCTTCTTCGGAGCATCTGCGTCGATACTGATCGTCAATGTGTTCATGGGCGCGGCCATCACTTCCCCATCGACAGCCGGAAGAAGGGGACGTCCAGTTGAAGCTTTTCCGGACATCCCAGAAGCTAGAGGAGGAGACACCAGTTCCGCGTTTTGCCCATTCCCCCCACGGAAGCCATCCAGAAAACGTCGTAACCATCCTTTGTCCGCATCGGGCTTGGTTCGAGGCGATTCGACCTTAGCCTCTATCACCCTCTGAGGAACGGGCATCGGCGCATCCAGTTTGGCAGGGACGGTAGTGGTCGCCACTGGACTTGGAGCGACCGCTAGGCTCGTCCCGCTCGGTTCAACACCCGAGCCCCCAGCGCCTACGCTCCCCTCCATATTCGGACTGCCAGCCTTGGCGACAGGTTCCGTTTTGGGAGCACTTCCTGACTTACCCTCACCCAACTGGACACGCGTTTTCTGGACGTCGGGAGCACCCCCTCTAGCCTGCAAGGACTTCCCAAGTTTCCCAATCGACAGTTCAACACGTTCGAAGCGATTGGCTAAGGCGACCGTCGTTTCTGTGAGGGTTTCGATCTTCCCCGCAATATTTTGCAGGCGCGCATCGACTCCGGACAGTTGTTGCGCCTGCTGCGCAAACTGCGCCCGCTGGGACTCGTACTGATTCTGGGTGTCTTTCACCACCCCCTTCACGGTCAGGATGTCCCCCTGCAGTTTTTCCGCTTGGGCCTTTAGTCCCATCTGCTCTTGCGCAACATGCCGATACACCTGGGATACATTGTCGACTCGCTGGGACAGCTCGTCGTGCTCGGTCTCCATGACTTCCTTCACCGCGAGTTGATGCTGGTACTTGGTTTCCAAATCCTGATATTCACCGGTGCTGACGCAACCGGACAACAGTGCGAGACTAAGGGCTGCCATGCGTTGCCACATACCGTGCTCCTTTCATACGAGAGGGGTGACTACCTCCCTTTTCCCTATTGGTTCAAAAATGCTTTCACCGCGCCCCGCGGCTCATACTCTGTCACCGTCACGCGAGCGACATGCCCGATGACATCGTGCAAGGCCACTACAAGCTCATCGACGGCCTGAAAATGTTTCACATACGGAGTGAGATCTTCCGCTCGGAGACGAATGCTATTGAGCGCGTTATCTAGGGCGCGAATCACCGGCACCAGTCTCACCGTGTCTCCGACGCGGGGCGTAATGACACGCGCATTGCGCCACGCCGCCTTCACGCTCCGTTCTTTTAGGTCGGGATATGGGTCTTGAGGGAGCAACTCGAACTCCCCCACTCCAAGCTCTCGCAAGATCACCTTTGCCCGCGACACCCATTGCTCCACACGAGCCAACTCGTTGCGCACTTGCTCAATGGAGAGCTGAGATCCTGCTGCCCGCCGAAGACGATGAATTACCTTGTCAAACATGTACAGCATGGAGACACAGGCCATCCCCGCTTTTGTTTGTGGTAAAAGGAGCACCGAATTCGGATCTTCCAGCCGCCGCTTGTTCTCCTCCGCCCGATCGGGCCTTCGTCCATTCGTCGGAGACGCGCTCCGAAGAGACTGGCCCTCGCGCCGTACCATCCCCAGTTGTCGCTCTGCGTCCACCCCATGAGCCATGCCTCACCTCCTCGATTACGCCCGAGCTGTCTTCCCCAGATCCGCTTCGTCCACGAGCACCAGTCCATAGCCGGTCAATTTGCTGGCCACCGCAGCATTCATCCCCTTGCGACCAAGAAACTGTGCGATCGTGCCCCGTTCAACAATGACTCGCGCCTGATGTTCTTCCCGATACACGTCCACTCGTCGCACTGACCGGCTCGGGGCCGGCGCTAATGCCTCACGAATGTAGGCTTCCACCTCCGTGTGATACTTCACGAGTGCGATCGTGCGGGATGTGTAGGTCCGGAACTCGTACAACAGAGGCTTGCAGGTCGCGATGACATCTTCCCCCGTGCGATAAGTCTCGACCGCAATCTTCACAAACGACGCGGCTTGAGCCGTCGCCACACGCTTGATGTGCACATGGTCGTCCGCCAACACCGGAGCCAGCACTAACTCCGCAATACGCCGGAAATAGTGCATCGATCGCTGCGACAGCATCGGAAACTCGTCACCGACCTTGTACACAGCTCCCATCAATGAGTCGCGTACCTTGTACTGACGGTCGGCATACTGATGCGGCAAGATGGCATACCTCCCGATGGAATCCGCCCACAGCAGATATGCGCTGTGCCCCGGATCCATCCGAATGACCCGAGCCATTACTAAGTCTCCCACCTGCACCATTCGTGACTCGCCTGTGCTATAGTTTTTCGACCTGTATACGCACTTGCCACCTGCGTGTAGTTCGAGACTCGGTCTCACAACTATGCCCAACAGGTATTACCGGATCACTCCCACTCCGCTTCTATCCTCATCCAGAGGGAAGATCCGCTCTCTTGCGTACCTTGCTTGGCTGTGGTCTAGTCGGACGATCAGCGTGCTCCTCCTCGTGCTCGTCACCTTGGTATCTTGTGCCCCCGTCTTCACGCCGACCACTTTGCAGAACTTCAAAGAATCGCGTGAAACCAGCTCAACGACGGCTGTAGAACGTCCTCGATTGGCACTATCACCCCACAGTGATGGCCTGGGATGGACGGTGAGAGTCACCCAAACCGTTGAGGAGAAGAATCGGATCAGGCGAGAAGAAGTCTGGGGAGGATATACCTATGAACGTCGGCTCAATCTTGTCACGATGGTGGGAGGGGGACTACTCTGTGCTCCAAATCTCCTGTTGAATACCCACTTTTCCATGGGAACACCAAACCAGCCGGGATGGAGTTCACCATGGCAATACTGCCTGGCCGCCGCCGGATATGACGTGCCTGGCCGCGCCGATACCCGAACTCGGATCGCTGATGACCTCGATCCCCAGGTTCAGACTGTTACGCGGATAATTGTGGACGGTGACCTTCGGCTCACTTTTGCCGCCGATGGACGGGACCGCATTGGGATTGCCGTCCCTGTGAGTAAGGATTCTCAAGGGACGCACATCCGCCTTCGATGGCTTGCAATGGCTTTACGGGAACAGGGCGTGAATCCTGCCGACGTCCCTGACGGGACCGTCGAGATTTCCTACAGTCCAACTGTCGGCAACCCCGGCCCGACCACACAGTTGCCGATCGACGGGCACGTACTCACCGCTATGCTGCAGCACGATCTCGCAGTGCTCCCCCAAGATCGCTGGCCGAAGCAGCCTCGCCTCAGGCTGGCGGTCAACAATGACTGGGGACACGAACAGTCCCAGTTGATAGTAGACAGGCTTATTGGCCGTATGAAGGAGCGCGGCCTTCCGCTGGTCATCCGAAACGAACGGTATCGGAAACTAGTTCCTGTCCAGGTCCGGCAACTCGCTCCGTTCTTTAATGATGAGCGACAACCGTCAGCCGGCATGGGCACCGGAGCAAATCTGCTCGTATCCATCGACATCGCCTCTGCTTCAGATCAGGGGCTGCTGCTCACCACGACTCTTGTCTCTGTTGAGACCGCACAAGTGCTGGCTCAGTTTGTCCTCGAATGTCCGATCAACGCCGTCGCGCCAACGGCCGAAACTCTGGCGGCAGTTGTCACCGATCTCGTCCTGCCCCATGGTCCCACTCTCACACGGGGATGGTTCGTCACACCATGACACGATATGGCACATTCCTCATCTGCTTCCTCGCCACCAGTGCGGTCGGCTGTTCGTCTCTCATACTCTCCAACACCCCGGTGCAGGGAGAAAATGCCTCGACTCGAGAAATCGCACGCACTCCGATCGATGTACCAGAGGTTACCCTTACACCCCATCACGATCAGCAACGCCTCACCATTCGCGTGACACAACGCTCCCAAATCACCCTCGAGACGGACACGCCGATGAAGGTCGAGGCACGACGCTATGTGTTTTCGCCTACCGCTCCCCTTGCCGGCGCTGTTCATTGTCCGGTACTGACTGTTGCCTATGTGATTTCAGCCGGACACCTAGGCTCACAATCTCTTGCTCCCGCCTGCCGACGGCTCCTGATGCAGGAGCCTCTTGCCGGATCACCGCGGGTTGCCACCGAAATCGAACACCGCTACGAGACACACACCACAACAGAGCCCGTGCGCTACGCCACACTGAGAGTGGCATGGGACGATGCGATACATCCGCCACTGGTCTATGACGTGAATCCCGATGGAGAGGTGTCCATTCCTCAACACGCACTCCGTTCGGGGACGGAGCGCGACCCGTCGACGCTTCCCACACTGTCTATCCTCGTCGACAATCGCGTCCTCTGGACTCATCGCCTTACCCCTAGCGAGATGACACCAAGTGGCCCATTGCCCGACGAACCGCACACGGCAAGTACGAGCTGGCCACCGATCGTCGCACTCGTCCTCGAACCGCTCGATGGCGCTGAACCACCTGCGTTGAGAGCATGGGGACGTTTGGTGACACAGGCTTTATTAGAACGCCACATCTGTGTGGTCGCACCAATAACCTTCGCGAAAGACTTACAGGATGAGCTGCTACTCCACCAATCCGGGCGGATCAGTGACCAGACGGCTGTTCACTTTGGCAAATGGATACCCGCCACTGTGGCGCTCACCATCAGAAACGGGGCCGCCAATCAGGGGATAGCTATTCTAGAATTTGTGGATATTCAGAGGGCGGAACGAATCAGATACGACGTCCTACGGTATAGTAGCGACTGGAAAGAGGATGCGCAGATGCTGAAGGCCTATATGCAAACGGTCTTCCCCAAAGGATATCAATCCTGCTCATAGCAATCTCACTTCGCATCCTGTACCTCAAGCACGCAATCACCATAGACAGTGATCAGAAGTGAACCTGGATACATCGTGATGGCTTGTTTATCGGATCCACTCTTCGACATATCCCCAACAGATGTCTCAATCCTAGTGTTTAAGAGCGCACGTCCTTTTGTCATATCGCGACAATAGATCACAAGTTCATCCAACACCGCTAAGGCGTTGCCCTCGAAGGATGGCCTAAAACGTTTTGAAAGAACGGCGATCGTTGAATGGCCTGAGACCTTGCCAGGAATTGCTGATCCCACAAATGCACCTAGCCAGCTATCTGTTCTAGTTTCTGCTAAAGAATGGTGCGCTGAGCACAAAAATAGAAGACTTAGGCTTAGAACAATACGCGCTCGAAGCAGCCGCATTGCGGCCTCCCTAGATATGGCTGGTAATCGTAGTCAGTTACTTGTTGCTGCCGGTATTCACACCTGGTGAAGACGGTTTTGAAATCTTCAACAGCGACTCTTGGCCTTCCTGCCACCTCGGCATGGTACCAAACGCACTCGACGCTTCTTCTCCCATCATGCCAAGGGCCGATGTACGCACCGCATTATAAGCGGCATTGGCAGCAAAGTTCTGTAATTCTTCGGGAGACATGCTTTGTGCACGCCCGGTCTTTTCTAAATGTTCGACAGAACTGCGGGCAAACGAGATAGCATTATCCATCACTCCGGAATATTCTTTCCACCAGGCGCCCATATTTTGATGCGAGTCCAAAAGACCGCTCGGTCCCCCACCTCCACCAGGGCCATTCGGCACGGGTCCACCACCTGGCTGAACCGGTGTTCCTCCAACCCCTCCCCCACCAAATTTCCCCATTCGTCCTTTGAGGATCAAATATCGCGAAGCCCCATCCATTCCGATCCGACCAAATTCAAGCCCATAAGCAATCGCCTCGTCCGTCTGCGTAGGGTTTGTAATATCGGTGCCTTTGGCCGCAAACGCCATTTGTGTAATCGTCAGATTCGCCCCACTGTCATGATGAAATTGCACACGATTGAAGTCATGAAAATCGGAGCCTTTGTGACCGGACGAACTCAGCACATTCCCGCTACCGTCAAGTACATCGTTAACCGCAAATCCATGTGCCGCATACTCATTCTTCGATAGCTCCTTCGTATTTGCAATCACGCTCGCCCCATCGGGCGACTGTGAATACTCCACTACCTGGAAGTGTTCTTGCCCTTGTGCATCAGTACGGTACTGGCCGATTTTCCCTGTTTGCAAGTCCGTTACTTCTGACGCAATTAACTGGCCAGACTGAGGACTATAGTAGAACGTCCCCTGCAGCTCTTTGGTCTGCCCGGGATGCATAGGATCAGGCACGGTGAAAATGCCGGATTTACGCTCATTGTTATAGTACTGTGAGTCCAATCCGCCCAACACCGAATGATACAAGACTTCGCGCTGGCCGCCATCATCCTTCATAGGACCAAGGACTTGTGTGTCTATCGCTCCGTTTTTCGCCGCCACGACCTTCACCGTCTGATCGATAGAGCCGCTCATAGCCCCGCTGTTTGGATCCTCCAGTGACCTGGCGATTCCCCACACCTCGTTGCCTTCCCCATCTTTCATAAAGGTGGAATAGGTGTTATCGGTCACGTTGGTAATCGTCCCGCCCAGTAGCTTGCGCTCGCCAGTCTCACTACTGGTCGGGCCGTAGTAGAGATTGGCGTATACATCCATATCGCGATGGCCGTCATTGATCCGACGCCAGCCTGACTCTTTATCGATCGACTGTACCTCGTTGTTGTACCCGCGCAGGGACTGCTCGAACTCGACGGTCATTTGGCGCGATCCTCTCATCTGATCGCTATACACACTCACCCCGTCCAGGTTTGTGGATGATCTTTTGAAGGCGTCCCCCTGAGGATTAACGGTTACTCCCTGAAAATTTGATAGCGAGTGAGTTCCTCCAGGAGCACTATATGTCTCCTGAGCGCCAATAGATTGAAGATCTCCAGAATCAGTTCGTTCAATAACATCTCGGAACTCGTTTCCTGAGGCTCCTTTAAACGAGACGAGACTACCGTTATCAATCAGCCCTGTGACATCGCGGGCCGGCGCCCCCGGTTGCTGCGCATACCCATGAAACATCTCAACTT
>CABVRS010000070.1 GCA_902500745.1 uncultured Nitrospira sp. | reverse complement strand
TTGAAGAGTTATCATCATCTTGGCATTGCCATGCTGATCCTGTATGGACTACTGCTCAGTACGACGCGTGGATGGAGTTCTCCGGACT
Organism: uncultured Nitrospira sp.; assembly: GCA_902500745.1. Taxonomy (GTDB): domain Bacteria; phylum Nitrospirota; class Nitrospiria; order Nitrospirales; family Nitrospiraceae; genus Nitrospira_D. The sequence goes on along the minus strand of CABVRS010000070.1, from coordinate 12,196 downwards.
TCCGTGCGGGTAACGTACTCCATCGGTCGTCTCCCATGATGCATGAGGTGTAGAGCCGCGCAACGTAAGTCAGGGAATTTCTACAGCGCGGACACGAGTCATAGTGAAATTGCAGGTCGATCGGTTTTTTACTCGGTCTTGTATTGAGTTCCAGAAAAAGAAGCGACTATAATGCCGCCTCCTGGGGCGCCGTACCCAAGTGGTAAGGGAGCAGTCTGCAAAACTGCGATGCAGCGGTTCGAACCCGCTCGGCGCCTCCACCCAGCCTGTCGTTCGTGCTCTATCTAATCCCTCGATTCATCGTTTTTGGCGCGAACGAGTACAGGCCTCAATCTAGTGCCGCAGTCATTTCTGGGCGTGCCCATAGATGAGAGGGAAGATTACGTGGTACTGGGCGTGTGTATGAGAGCGGGGGAAATTGACGACACCCATGCATGATGTTAAGATCCAAAACATTCTTGTGCTTCCATGTGGGCTGCGCTAAGCAGTCGTTCAAATAAAGTAGCGTACAAATAGTTAATTATGTAAGGAGAGCGGAATGGCTGTTCCGATTTCCCAGATGTATACAGTGGCGACGTACGTCCTCTCCCAGAAACTGAAGGGAGTGAAACGGTATCCCTTAGTGCTCATGCTTGAGCCGCTCTTTCGTTGTAACTTGGCCTGCGCGGGTTGCGGAAAGATTCAGTATCCCGACCATGTCCTTGATAAACGGTTAACGCCCGAGCAATGCTGGGCGGCAGCGGAAGAATGCGGCGCTCCTATGGTGAGTATTCCGGGGGGCGAGCCACTCATTCATCCTGAGATTGCAACGATCGTCCAGGGGTTAGTGGATCGAAAGAAATATATCTATCTCTGTACCAATGCGATCCTCTTGGAACGCAAGCTGGACGAGTATAAGCCTTCAAAATATCTTACATTCAGTGTCCACATGGATGGGCTCAAGGACGAGCATGACTTGGCCGTATGTCGAGATGGCGTCTATGACGTAGCGGTGAAAGCCATCAAAGCAGCCCTCAAGCGTGGGCATCGGGTTACGACCAATACCACGTTGTTCGATGATGCCAACCCTGAACGGGTCAGAAAGTTTTTTGATGAAATGATGGCCCTAGGTGTTGAAGGCATGACGATCTCACCGGGATATAGTTATCAAAAGGCTCCGGATCAACAGCATTTCTTGAAACGGACTCGAACACAGGAGCTATTTTCCAAGATCCTGACGAAGCCTAAGCCGGGTTGGCAGTTCAATCAATCTCCACTGTTTTTGGATTTCCTTATGGGTCAGCGGGAATATCAGTGCACGCCCTGGGGTAATCCGACCTATAATGTCTTTGGATGGCAGAAGCCCTGCTATCTACTTCAGGAGGGGTACACGAAAACATTTCGAGAGCTGATGGCGTCGACGGAGTGGGACAATTATGGTACCGGTCGCAATGAAAAGTGCGCTGATTGTATGGTCCATTGTGGCTATGAGGCATCGGCGGTTGAAGATACGTTCAGTACTGCCTCTGGGTTTGTGCGAACTGCTAAATTAACCTTACTGCCTACGTCTCGTTAATGGCTTGGCAGTCAGGGTTCATCGCAGCCTCTACAATATCTTCATTCACGAACGACCGGGGATGTCTGGTGAGGGGCCTCCAAAAATGACTGATATCAAAAATCATGCTGCCGGTCTTATCGGCTCTCTTGAGGGGCGAGTGTTTACACCAGGCTCCGTGACAGAGACGGCTGAGGCGGTCGAGCTTGCATTTGATTACCGTGGCGATGTGACTCTGACGTTACGGTCCGGCGAATCTGTGTCCGGATATATCTTTAACCGTCAGGGCGCCAAGAGTGACCCGTATCTTGAGCTATTTCTAGTAGACCATCCGGATCCTCGATCTATTTCGTACCATGACATCGTCACGATTGCGTTTACTGGTGAAGATACGGCAAACGGCAAATCTTGGGAAGTTTGGGTGTCGAAAAAGGAGTCAGAGCGTCAGGCGGAAGCCGAAAAAAGTGAGGCAGTTGCACGGACGAAAGGCTATCTCTGATTTACGCTCAACTACTGCTGATTCTAAGCGCACGACGCACCCCAACATCGCCTCACAATGCCGGCTGTTTCGTTGACAAAGATTTACCCCTGTGCTAGAAACCCCTGCCCATATAGAATGCGCTCGCAGTGATGGAGCGTGTGCGTCTTCGAAGGAGCGAGCGACGAGTCAGCAATTCAGTTTGCCACGTATCGGACGACGTCGAGTAGGGTTAAGCGTCCTAGCTTGCTGTCTCATGGCAGGTGCCGTATTCCCTCCAGTGGCTCGCACCACTCATGAAGCGGACCATCGTTTCATGGTTGAAGGGTACGTGTGTGGACCTGACGGGAGAGCGATTACTAACGTAGACGTACTCGTCAAGGACACGAAAATTTCGTATGGGCAGGTTGTGAGGACGGATGGAGATGGGTACTACAAGGCCACCTTCCATTTGCACAACGACAATCTCGGTGATCCCCTTCTTGTAGAAGTCAGAGGGGAACAGCAAAATCTGAAAGTTGATTTCAATCCAAAAGACCTTGAAAGTGACCGAAAGATCCAGGTTAATTTTGGAACTGGTTGTGATGGAGGCGGCCCTCCTGTCTGGTTGTGGTGGGGAAGTGGCGCGATGGTCCTGGTGGCGGGTACCATGATCGGTATGAAGTTCGTCCGTTCTCAGCGGAGGCAGGAGCGGGGCAAGGGGAAATCGCACGGTAAGCATAAATCATAATCGCCGATGACGGGCCTTGGGGGCTGCGGAGTACCTCGCCGAATCGGTCGATAGGTGGGCGAGGGTCGGTGTACAGAGTGATCAGGTGGGTGGAGCCGAGACGCTTTTGTTAGGGGTGTAAGGACCTCGGCAGAAGCGTTTTTTATTGTGCGATGAGGCTTTTGTTGTATGCTCGCTGAAGGTCATCAGTCAACGAATAAGTAGTGGAGTAATTACGTGACTTTATTAGGGTGGGGCGGGAGACGGGTAGTATTAGCGGTTATGAGCATCGGGCTGCTCGTAGGTTGTACAGAAGGTGGTGGAGAGGGGCCAATTATTCCACCGCCTCCGGCACCGGCAGAATATGCCGACAAGCATATGCCGCAAGATTGGTGGGGAGATGCTCAGAGACTGGAAGAGGGCCGGAAGCTATATCTTGGTGAGACAAATCCGGATGTGAAATGTGCCAGCTGTCATGGGAGCGATGGGAAGCCTGTAAAATCCGGGGCCACAGATTTCAGGAATCCTGAGCGCATGAAGTTATATTCCGATTCAGTGTGGTTTTGGCGCATATCCGAGGGAGTTCCCAATACCAAGATGAAGGGTTGGAAGAGTAAGCTTTCAGAGGATGACGTGTGGAAACTGGTACTGTATGAGCGGAATTTTGGACTGTCCGGAAAAGAGTGGGATGACGAAAAAAAACAGTGGGTGGATGCGGGTGGTAAATGACCGGAAGTGAGGTCATCTATCTGGGCCATTTCCCCAGGCGTCTAAAGTCAGTGCGGTGAGTCTGTTAAATTGACAATCTTGACGAGGTTCTGCAAGCAAGGGGGCATGGAGGTATCGTGAAAAAAATGTGGCATAGTCTCCTAGCTCTTATTGCACTCTGCGTGTTCATTGTGCCCACGGTCTATGCCCAAGAGCTTGGGACATCAGCAGTGGATTTTCCATACACTGGCAACCGGACGGCGGTCTGGGTTGTTGCGCAACTGCATATCTTATTCGCCGCCTTCATTCTGGGAGCCCCGATCTTCGTGGTCATCGCTGAGTGGTTGGGCTACCGCAAGCAAGATCCACGTTACGATCGTATGGCCAGAGAAATGACCAAGGTTACGGTCATTCTGTTCAGCATGACGGCTGTCACCGGAGGCTTGTTCATTTTTATCCTTCTGGCGGCCTATCCTCAGTTCACAACCTGGTTCATCAATCAATTCTACGTCGTCTTCGCGATCCTCTATCCTGCGCTGTTCATCATCGAGACCATCCTCATATATGCCTATCTCTATACCTGGGATGTCTGGAAGGGCGACAAGAAGGGGCGACACATCGCGCTGGGCATCGTCTTGAATCTCGTCTGTCTGCTCATTCTCTTTGTGATCAATGGCCCCACGTCGTTCATGAACACTCCGCCAAAGGCGGAGGGGATCTCGCCTCAGGAGTTCCTCGCTGCGGCGACCTTGTGGGATAAAATTGCGAATCAAAGCTGGTTCCCGCTCAGTCTGCATCGGATCGACGGCAATATCGCGTTCAGTGGGTTTATTGCCGGTATGATCGCCGCCTATATGTACATGGGCTCGAAGACGCAGGAAGAGCGTGCCTATTACGATTGGATGGGCTTCGTCGCAATTTGGATTGCGGTGGGCGGTTCGCTCTTACAGCCGTTCACGGGGCTGTTGCTGGCATATGAAATGTGTGACTACGACTTTTCGTTTTGTCCGTACATGATGGCTGATCAGCTCTCGATGTTTTTCGAGGCCCAGGGAATGATGATCGGGCTCCTCTTCCTCGCGATCAACTACTATAGTTGGCTCAGCGTGAAACGAATCGAGGGGGCTGAAAGCGTTCGCATGACGATCCTGGCTCCCATTGTCCTGGTTGCGGTGCTTCCAGTGACGATGTGGGTGATGAGTAACTACTGGATTCCTGATCCGAAGTCATTGGCGTTCTTGCTGCCCCTGGTCTTGTCACCATTCCTCTTGGGGCGAATGGTTGCCGTGACCGTTTCAGCCCGGACGGTCATCAAGATCGGCTTTATCGTGATGCTCGTCGCCGATGCGGTGTGGCTCACCCCCAGTGGTTTCGTGGCGACTGGCAGTGATATGCCGGATGAACTGAAGCTGCCGGAAGGATGGGATTATCTTGCATCGATGCCGGCGAAGCTCTCCGCGATTATCACGTTGGTGTTCGTAACCGTCGTTAATTATGTGCTCTACAACAGAACCATCAAGCAGGGGACGATTCTGTGGGGGAAAATTGATTTTGTCGCGCAATTCGTCCTGATTTTCTTGGCGTTCACCTCCACGTGGATCATGGGGTTGATGGGGGCTGTGAGGTCGCTGCTCAAAAAGTACTTCCATGCCTACGGCCTGGTGTCGGACTTTACGGTGGGGTCTTTTACACCGACGCTTTCCTATTCTGCCTGGTGGATTACCGGGATTACCGTTAGCTTTATTGTCATCGTCACGCTGGCGGCGTTGGTGGCGCTTCGACCATCTGTTTCAAAAGTGCGTGAGCCTGAGGTCGGTCCTGCCCCAGTTGGGGCACGATAAGCAGGCGCAATGGCAGTCTTGTTGAGTTTTAAGAGAATCCAGAAGGTGGATCGTGTTTAAGAAATTTGGAATTGCATTGGTGGTCGCCGGGGCGGTTGTGGCGTTCGCTCATTCACAAGAAGTGCCGAAAGACTTTCAGCTGTTGTGGGCAATTTTTGTGATGATCGGGGCCCTGGTCTTTATGGTGCTCGATGCTAAACCGCTTGCGACGATGAGTGGTGGGAAGTCGTTCCTGGCGGTTGCCGCATTTTGGATTCTCATTGTGACGGTCTGCATCGCTGGCGCGTCCTTGTTGCCTCAGTTTGATCCGGAAGATGAACGGGAAAAAATTTCCAAGCTTTTGGAGAAGCAACGAGCTGCCTCGCAGCAAGGGAAGGCGGACGAGCTGATTGCTCGCGCCAAGGCTCTTGATGAACAAGTGAAAGCTCTTGAGAATCGTCTTAAAGGTTTGGGCGGGAGTCAGATTGCGACCGCGACGGCTCCTCCGGCCGGGGAGAAGTCTTCTGCGCCAGCCAGCGGAGGAGGCGGTGCTGCAGGCGATATGATGAAGGTAGGAGAGGAACAGTGGCAGCTACAGGAATGTTACAACTGCCACAAGCTCAGAGGAGAAGGTGGAAAGAAACGAGGTCCGGAGCTGGATAATATCGGCACCCTTCTGACGGTCGAAGAAATTCAACAGAAAATTTCAAACCCCAAAAGCTACATGGCTGAGGGGTACGACAAGGAATGGCAGAAGGGCGTGATGCCGGACAAATTCAAGGATCTCATGGATCCCAAGGAAATGCTGGCGCTTGCCACATGGTTGGGTAGCTTCAAAAATACCTCGGTGAATACCCCGAAACCTATCAAGAAGAATTAATGCTGCAACCGAAACTGAAATCCAAGGTCCGGTGTACGGATCTCGACATCGGCGAAGTCTCGAAGGTCGTGCTTGATCCGTTCTCCCACGAAATCAGCCATATTGTCGTGTCGATGAACGGGAGTGGGGAGCGACAGGTCGCGATCGGGCAGATACAAGCGGTGACGGATGATCTTGTCCAACTCCGTGCGTTATCTTCTGATATTCTGGCGTTGCCTCCCTTTCAGCGAGAAGACTATGTCACGACACATGAAGTAGAGATTTCACATCTCGAAGACAACATCCATGTCACGCCAGGGGAAGTGCTAGTCCCTCTGCCTGACCTCGAAAAGAACGTCAAGCGCCGCACGTTTTTCACGAACTTCACGCATGTTATCGGGTTCTTGATCGGACTGCCCATAGCCTATCCGATTCTTCGATTCCTCATGAAGCCGATGTACGCGGACTTTGACAATCAATGGCTGAGCGTGGGAAACGTAAGCCAGATCAAGAAAGAGGATGTCGGGGTACAGTTCGAGTACAAGAAGAAAATAAAAGAAGTGTATATGCCAGAATACGAAGTGGAGAAGAACGTCTGGGTCGTGCGCGCGACTCCCGAGCTTCTCGAGAAGGTCTATCAGGGGAAAGATGAAGAATTCCGTGACGCCAAGGGGAACGTCATCTGGACCAATAAGAAGGAGATTCCGTACGTCGCATTTTCCGGTAAATGCCCACATCTCGGATGTGCGTACAAGTGGCGAAACCATAAGGCTCTCGGTCCGGTGTTCCTGTGTCCGTGCCACTTGAGTATCTATAACGCGGCGGGAGACGTGTTGGACGGCCCTGCTCCGCGCGGTCTTGACGCCTTGCCTCTTCGGATCTCTCCGGGTGGAGGGGTTGAGATCATCGACATGGAGTTTAAGGCTGGCACGAAAGCACAGGTGCGGATAGTTTGAAGTCTAGCGATATGGATAGTAAACACTCGTCTCCTGCAACCATTCCTGATCATCAGCCTAGCGCGATCGAAAAGCTCGTGGCCTTCCTTGACGAACGGGTTGGACTCAAGGAAATGCAGGCCAAGATGCTCAATGAGCCGATTCCAGGCGGTTCTCGTTGGGCCTATGTCTTCGGCTCAGTCTTATTGTTTATCTTTGCCATGCAGGCGCTGACGGGCACGTTGCTGATGTTTTACTATGTTCCCACCACTGACCATGCGTATGACAGCACGCAATATATTATCCATGACGTCGATTATGGCTGGTTTCTGCTGGGCTATCACTTCTGGGGGTCCAGCGCGATGGTGGTGTGTGTTGTGGCTCATATGTCTCAAGTGTTTCTCTGGGGGGCATATAAAAAACCACGAGAATTGCTGTGGCTTGTCGGCTTAGCCTTGCTTGGTATTGTGATCACCTTTGGATTTACGGGTTACCTGTTACCCTGGGATCAACGGGCGTTCTGGGCCACGACAGTGGGCGTTGAAATCTTGGATAAAACGCCTTTTGTCGGGGACTTTATCGCTCGGTTTCTCAAAGGGGGGCCGACCCCGGGTCAGATGACGTTGAGTCGCTTTTTCGTCCTCCATGTGATGATTCTTCCGGCCGCACTCATGGCTCTAGCTGGACTCCATCTGTTCTTATTCCGGGTGGCGGCTCCTGCAGGACCATTTAGTGGAACGAAGGAAGAGATCAAGGCCAAGACCGACTACTTCTTCCCCCGGCAAATTTGGAAAGATATGGTGGGGATGGGATTTGTCTTTGCCGGAATCTGCGCATTGGCTCTGTGGGAACCGGTCGTTCTATTGGACCAAGCCGCACCTGATCCTGGGGATTATCATCCCGAACCAGAATGGTATTTCCTTTTTTATTTCCAACTTCTTCGGTTGAAAATTTTTGCAGGCGAGTTCGGACAATTTCTAGGAGCGGTTGCGTTGCCGGTTATTTTCATGGTATTGCTCGTGTCGCTTCCGTTCTTCGATAAGGATCCGGAGCGGAATATTTTCAAGCGACCGATTGCTCTGATCAGCTGGATTGCCATCATGGTGTTCATTGTGTTGTTCACGGTTGCCTCAGTGATTAACCGAGAATTCTTGGATTAATGCAGGTCCCCATTCGTTATGGCTGAAGAACGCGAATCGATGTCTCCCACGAAAATAGGTTTCAGCATCCTCTGGTCCGCCTGCTGGACCGGGATGGTTGTGAAATCGGTCTTTGCCGTTCTTCTCTTGGCGATGGGATTGGTGCATTTTGAAGGCAGGTTTGGGCTCGCCGTCGTGATGTTGCTGATCAGTCCGGTCACGGTCTTTTCGATTCCAATCCTCATGGCCGTGTTTGGCACACACTTTGGTGAAGGGATCGGTCTCGAGATCCTATTCTGGCTCTCGATTCCAGTCGATATTTGGGCGCTCGGCCTGGTCGGTCGTACGTTTTTCCTTGAGCGACTACGGAAAGAGCCGCCCGAAGGACTTGGACTTGCCATTTGGTGGAGAGCTGCTCTCGTCGGAGCCTTCTTTCTCCCAGTCCTCTGGGGCATTGTGAGCTTTATCACGGATAACGCGATTACCGCGTCTCACTCGATGGCTGCAATGGAAAGTTTAAGGCACATTACGGATACGGGTCTTCCGGTGGCGGAACGAATCGGGCTTGAGTTGACAATCTGGGGCTCGATCTCTTCAGGCGTGTTAATCGCGTTATCGCTGATTGGAGTATCTATTCTTGGGCAAATCATTCGGCGTATATCGGAGGATTGCCAGCCGACTTCAGAAAGTTATCAAGGACTCATTACTCGGTGGGACCTCATGCGTGTACCGACCGATCAGGGATTGCTCTTAACCTCGTTGGCTGGTGTCGGTGTCGTGTTCTCTCTGATGTTTTGGTCGATACTTCCAGTGACGACTCCCCATCCGCATGAATGTTGTAAGAAGCCTGAAGTGCTGGCCGAACCGGTATTCAAACCGGCGGAGGCACTGAATAAAAACGCCCAACGTCTTGCATTACTCACGGCGCAGATTGAGGCGATGGAGCAACAAAAGGCAGAAACCAAAAGTCAGAAAGAAAAAGGCAAGGGGAAGGCCGAAGGTGGAACGGCCAAGGACTCCTCTGCCAAGACGAAACTGTAACTTACGAGGTGATGAGGTGAGCGGCATGCAACAAGGGGGTAGCAGGATTCAATGGGCTCTTCGGGCCTTCGGAAGTCACGGTGGATGGCTCGCAGGTCTCTTGTTGATGGCGGGATGGCTGGCCCTTCCTTCAGTCGGGATTGCAGCGGAGGGAACGACTTCGGGTCCTACAGAGTATCGTGATATTCCTTACGTCAGCAGTCGGAATCTCGTTTGGATCGTTGCCCAGTTGCATCTCCTGTTGGCCGGGTTCGTGTTAGGTGTGCCGATTTTTGCCTGGCTGTGCGAAGTCATTGCTTGGAGGGGAGGCGAAAAGCGTTACGATAAACTCGCGAAAGAGTTTACCAAGCTGCTCACGTCCGCCTACGCGACCACTGCGCTCTTCGGTGGCATTCTGTTGTTTCTCTTGGTGGCGTTCTACCCCAAGCTCATGAATTATCTGACCGATGTGTTTTTCCCGTCCTTCTTGCTCTACTGTCTCCTGTTCCTGCTCGAGACGGCGACCCTCTATCTTTATTGGTATGGGTGGGACGCTATGCAGGAGGGCCGGAAGAAATCCGTACACGTGTTTCTGGGGTTCCTGCTGAATTTTTTCGCCTTGTTTATCATGATTGTGCCCAATGCCTGGGCCACCTTCCAGGCCAGCCCGGTTGTCATTTCGGAAGGCACGGCGATTGAGCGAGCCTGGGCTGCAACATGGAATCCAACCTGGTGGCCGATCAATATCCATCGTCTTATCGCCAACGTCGTGCTCGGTGGGTACATTTGCGGGGCCTATGCCGGAGTCCGGTACCTGTCGGTCAAGAGTCCCGAGGATCGGGAGCATTACGATTGGATGGGCTATGTCGGAAACTTCATCGGGGTGTTCGGTCTCTTGGCCCTACCGTTTGCTGGTTATTGGCTCATGCGGGAAATCTACCAGTACAACCAGCAGATGGGCATCACGCTGATGGGAGGGTTCCTATCCTGGCTTTTCATCATTCAAGCCATGCTGATCGGCGTTCTGTTTCTCGGTTCGAACTATTACTTCTGGTTGGGAATTACTTATCGTATCCCCGGATCAGAGGCAAAATATCGGCGGGCTATGTTGTTGATGCTGATCAGTTTGCTGTTCTGTCTTGCTGTCTGGATGACGCCGCACTCGCTCGTCGCCAGTATCGAAGAGGCCCAAAAAATGGGAGGGGCCCATCACCCGCTGCTGGGGGTCCTCGGTGTCATGTCGGCAAAAATGACCGTGTCGAACCTTATGATTTTGATTACCTTCATGAGTTTCGTCATGTATTGGCGGGCAGGAAAGCAGGATACAGCGGGATGGGCCAAGTTCGGAAAAGCAGTGATGGGTGGCGTGTTGGTAGTGGCGAGTCTTGCGGTCATTGTTCTTGGAGTGTGGGGGTATTTTGTGCCGGCCATCGTCCGCATCAATTATTTCTCCACGTCCCAGGTGCTGATCGTCATCTTCGTCATTCTCACGATCGCGCCGTTGACGGCGCTGTTACTCAAGAGTGCCAAGACGACCACTGACATGGTATGGGGTAGCATGCCTCCACGTGCCGGGTATTCCTTGGTTCTCAATGCGGTCATGGTCATCCTCCTGATGACGCTGATGGGCTATGCGCGGTCCTCATCCCGCGTCCACTGGCACGTGTATGGGGTGATGCGTGATACGTCGCCCTATGCCTATTCGCCGGCTCTTGGCAGCGCCTCGCTGATCATGGCATTCTGCACCTTTTTCTTCTGCATCCTTGTGGCCTTTATCTTCTGGGTGGCCACTATGGGCGATAAGTACAAAGCTGCCGCAGGGACAGGGAAGGGAGAGCTCCCACATGGTATCCCGGCGATGGCTGGAGGGGCTCCAGAAGCGCGGCCACAGCAATAAATGAGCGTCATCATGCGTCAAGAAGACACAGAACGACACACGTACGAGTTGGAGAGCTATGAGTGAAGTCGCACAATTACAATTGATCGCACTGTCCATCATTGGGATCGGAATTCTGATCCTGCTGTTTATCAAAGCCGTGTTTGTCAGAGTGACGGGGTTTGTCGCCATCGTCCTGGGCTTGTTTTCGCTCATGTCGCTCGCCGTACCCCAGCTGGCCTCTCTGCCACCGGCAGAGGAAAAAATCGATATCGCCAGCATCAAAACACCGACTGATATCGCCGCTATCGGGCAGACGGTGTTTTTCAGTAAAGGCCAATGTGCGTTGTGCCATTCGATTGGCCCAAGCGAATCGGCTCGTTGTCCAGATTTAAAGGGAATCGGCGCTAAATTGAGCAAGGATTTCCTCTACGAAAGCCTCACGGATCCTCAGGCCTTTGTGTATCGTGATTATCGCCATGGGGGGGTGCCGAAGGAATATCCAGCCACCATGCCGGCTATTAATAAAGATCCAATCGGGCTTTCGAAGAATGAAATCCTTGCGGTCATCGCCTTTCTGCAACAAATGAGTGGGGAGCCGATCTCTGTCAGCACGTCGGAACTCGAACTGCCGGGCCAGGCATCACCGGCTCCGGTTAAAGCGGCTGAATCTGCTCCATTAGCTATTGCACAAGTGCACTAGGAGGAACGTATGGGCGCGTTAGGTAAGCCGATCATACTCATGGTAGCCATGTATGTATTTCTGAAGTTTGTGCTGCCGTATATTCCAGGTTCAGCGCCACTTCCATCCAGCCTGATATTTTTGTATCTCCTCCTGACCGCAGCCGGGATCGTGATCTTTGAAACGTTGAGCGGAGAGTCAAAAGAGGCCTTTTGGGGGCCGATGCAACGGTTCCTGACCGGAGAAAATATCGGAGGGTTACAGGCCATTCGCTATGGAATCCTAGTTCTGTTTCCTCTATTGGTTGGCTGGCAAACATACGGCAGCACCGCATCGAGCGATGCTCCACCGGCGGAGAGCAGAACGATCCATCCAGCACCACCAGGAGAGTATACGGGGTTGTCAAACCCTGTCCCAAAGACTCCCGAGAATATTA
>CABVRS010000069.1 GCA_902500745.1 uncultured Nitrospira sp. | reverse complement strand
TCCCGGTCGCTCAGCTCCACCTCCAGCTGATGCACGCGACTTCGCATCGACTCCAACTCCTTGACGTGTTCCTTGACTTCAGCGCGAAGCCGCTCTCGGGCGGGGAGGCCTTCATTCAGTTGGGCGATGTGTTCCCGCAGGACTCGGATCTCCTCCTTGAGCACCTCCTGGGCCTGTTCCGATGCTCGACAGGCCTGCTGGGCCTCACGGACTTCGTCCGCTAGCGCCACGGCGCTGGCATCGGACTTCTTGATCCGTTGGTCACGTTCTGCGAGGGCCTGCTCCAGTTGCTGCAGCATCCCGCGCTGTGCCGCCTCCCGGTCGCTCAGCTCCACTTCCAGCTTATGCACGCGGCCTTGGGCCGACTCCAGCCTTTCGACCTGTGCGCGGAGGTAGTTTCGATCGGTGATGCCTTCGTTGAGTTGGGCGATGTGCTCGCGCAGGACGCGAATCTCTTCCTTCAACACCTCCTGGGCCTGTTCCGACGCCTGACGAGCTTGCTGCAGCCCGCGCAGTTCATCCGCCTGGTCGGCAATGATTAAATTGAGATCGGTCATGCGTTGGCGAGCCACATTGCCTTCAGCCTCGAGGGCTGTCACTCGATTCGATCGTGCTGCCAAATCGGCTTCGAGCGTCTTCATCTGTTCTGTGCGCGCGGTGAGCTCTCGTTGAGTGGAGGTGATCATCGTCTCAGCGGACATGATTTTGTGTTCAAGAATCTGCATGGCCGAGATCTTGACCTTCAAGTCGTGTGAGGTCGTCTCCAGCGCCTTTTCCTTCGTCCGCAAGAGATTGACGAGTTCTTGGTATTGTTGTTCGAGCGAGTCTTTGGGGGGTGGTTGTAACCACTTGCTCAGTGTGCTCATAAGTTCACTCAGTCCTTACATCGTCATTTCGATCTGTTGACTCTTTTTGAAGCCTGCTGGATATCTCCCGCGAGAAAGCCTCCATCAAACCATAGCGAGTTATGCCCAACGGATGCGTAAATCCGTGGCGATGAGGAAGGGTACTGAGGGATGCACACCATGGCGAGGAGTATGAATGTCACGACACCGCCGGTGAGAATCCCCGCACGCTTCATGAGGTCAGCCTGCTGTGGATGATGTGTTGACTGGGGTACGACATGCTACGGTACCACATTCTTTATCCTATGTACTAGGGTGGGATTAGCTCAGTCAAGCAGATCCGCCGGGAGAATGCATACACTCTGAAGGAAGCGACTGATCGAGTGACGGAAAAATGCTGGGGAGGTGGTGAGGGGCCCACGATTGTGCGGTGAGCCCGTCAGTCTCGAGGAAGGAAGAACGTTCTACCTGCTAGAAGGAAGTTAGATGTAGACCTTCTGATGATCTTCCTTGCGTCTCTTGAGGTCCGTTCCAATCCGAGCACGCTCACGTTCGTAGCCCACCGCTGTGTAGTAGAGGGCACGATCGAAGAATTGGTTGAGGAGATGCATCAGTTCCAGTTCGCCGTGCAACTCCATCGCGCTGTCGGACAATCCCTCTCGCTGGACGAAGGCGCACATATGTTCCTTAGTCGCGGTGATGGCCCAGAGGAAGTGGCTGTACGCTACGCCCTGGGCAGCTCGACGCGCACCCAGTTCTGTGTAGCGCTGTTCAATCTCGGCCTCGGTCATGTGCATCAGCCAATTACTGAGGTTATCGTAAATCTCTCGGGTGCGGGCTCGAAGTTCATCCGGGGGGACTTTGTGGAGGTCATTGCAGCGGGGAGAGTTCCACACTTTTTCGCTGAGCTCTCGGGCGAGTTGCTCGGAGTTTTTCTCGATCAGTTTCACCAATCGGCCAGCCAGCATGGCACACCTCCTTGGTTGATGTGGTTAGTGTAGCGGAATGTACTGCCTCCTCATAATAGTGGTCCAGACGTTACCCGATTGGCGGTATCGACGTCAATGATACGTCCGTTCGGTCCGGTGAGAGCTGGGACAAGATAATGTGATGGGGCGACCCTGGCCACGGGTGTGACACTGAACCCATCCGACACTATTCCAGCTGATGGAGATCACCCATCATCACCTTGAACTTACCTGACCCATTTGATATCCTTCGCCCGCCTTTCGTATTCATTATCAACGTAACTATCTCGTTATCTATCACACATTTCGGAGGAATACCCACCATGGCCGGCATCAAGCGGGCATTGATCAGTGTTTCGGACAAGACCGGAGTCATCGAAATGGCCAAAGGGCTGGAAGCGCTTGGCGCGGAAATCCTGTCCACCGGAGGAACGGCAAAAGCATTGCGCGATGCCGGCGTGAAAGTCACGGATGTGGCCGCCTATACCGGTTCACCTGAGATTCTCGACGGACGAGTCAAAACGTTGCACCCAAAGATTCATGGTGGCTTACTCGGTCGGCGTTCGATCCCGGCCCATGTCGAACAGATGAACCAACATGGGATCGGCCCCATCGATGTCGTCGTGGTCAACCTCTACCCGTTCGAAGCCACGATCACGAAGACCGATTGCCGCTTCGAGGATGCTATTGAAAATATCGACATCGGCGGACCGTCCATGTTGCGATCGGCCGCCAAGAATCACGACGATGTGCTGGTGGTTGTGGATCCAGCCGACTATTCAAGAGTCCTTGATGCAGTGATAGGCCATACGGAGACGACAGGCCTACGCCGCGAGCTGGCGTTGAAGGTATTCCAACATACCGCGCGCTATGACGGATTGATTGCCGCCTACTTAGAAAAACAGGTGCGAGGCGGGGAAGTGAAGTTCCCTAAAGTACTATCCCTGCAGTTTGAATTAGGTGAAACGCTTCGGTACGGAGAGAATCCTCACCAGCAGGGCGCGTTCTACCGTGAACGACACAGTCATGAGCCCTCAGTTTCACGAGGCACGATTCTTCACGGGAAAGCCATGTCCTACAACAATTTTCTTGACGCGAATTCCGCATTGGAGTTGGTCAAGGAATACGACGAGACGGCCGTCGCGATCATCAAGCACAACAATCCCTGCGGTGTGGCGCTCGGTGCTATGCCGGTAGAAGCCTATGTCAAGGCACGAGAGACGGATCCCGTGTCGGCTTTCGGCGGTGTGATCGCCTTCAACCGGATCGTCGATCTTGCAGCGGCCAAGGAAATCACTTCTACATTCGTTGAGGTTGTCATCGCCCCTGGGTTCGCCGAGGATGCGTTAGCAGAGTTGAAACGTAAGAAAGATCTTCGTTTGCTGGATGTGGGGCCATTGACGAAGGTGAAACAGGAAGGCGTCGATCTGAAGAAGCTCGTCGGTGGGTTGATCGTTCAAGATCGGGATCTCGGCGTCTTGACGGATCTTCGCGCGCTTTCCGTGCCGACGATTCGTAAGCCGACGGACGATGAATATGCGGCCTGTGCGTTTGCATGGAAAGTCTGCAAGCACGTCAAGTCCAACGCCATCATCTATGCGAAACCTGGCCAAACGGTCGGCATTGGAGCAGGACAGATGAGCCGGGTAGATTCCGTGAAATTGGCGGCGATGAAGGCTCAAATGCCGGTGAAGGGCTGCGTCATGGCTTCGGATGCATTCTTTCCGTTCCGTGACGGTCTTGATGCCGCCGCCGAAGTTGGTATTACGACCGTCATTCAACCAGGTGGATCGATTAGAGATCCTGAAGTGGTGAAGGCGGCGGATGAGCATGGGATGGCGATGATTCTGACCGGCATGCGTCACTTCCGCCATTGATCGGATGCGGAAAACGGCCGTCAGCGGCGTTCTCGCATCGCGCGATGCCACAACGTACCCTCAGCAGTACGCTTCGACATTTCGCTCGCTGCGGCCTCACTGGCGACGTGTTGTGAACATCCTTAGCCTTCGTTCTCTCCTCGCTGTTTTGCAAAGGTAGTATGAAAATTCTCGTCGTTGGCAGTGGTGGGCGTGAGCACGCGATCATTTGGAAGCTGGCCCAGAGTCCACGTAAGCCGATTATGTATTGTGCGCCAGGCAATGCGGGGATCGCGGCGTTGTCGACCTGTGTGCCGATCAAGGTGGACGATATTGCCGGGCTAAAAGATTTTGCGCTTCAAGAGAAGATTGATCTGACAGTGGTCGGGCCTGAAGTGCCGCTTGCATTAGGCATCGGTGATGAATTTCGCAAAGCCAGACTTAGAATTTTCGGGCCGACCAAACAGGCAGCTCGTTTGGAAGCCAGCAAAACCTTCTCAAAGAACGTCATGGCCCACGCCAAGATCAGAACCGCTCAGGCTAAGAGTTTTGAGAAGGTTGCTGACGCGCTGGCCTATCTTGAACAACATGAACTGCCGGTCGTGATCAAGGCAGACGGGCTGGCACAAGGGAAAGGGGTGATCATCGCGACCGCTCGCGACCAAGCTCGGCAGGCGATCGTGGATGCTATGGAGAAGGCGGTCTTCGGTCAGGCCGGGAAGCAGGTCTTAATCGAACAGTTTCTCCACGGCGACGAGCTGACGATCATGGCTTTCACGGATGGTCAGACGGTCGTGCCGATGCCGCCGGCGCAAGATCATAAACGGGTCGGTGACGGTGATACGGGGTTGAATACGGGAGGTATGGGCGCCTATTGCCCTGCTCCGCTCGGAACGCCTGAACTTCAGGCTCGCGTCACGCATGAGGTCCTCCAGCCGATCGTCGATGCGATGGCCCGTCTCGGTTCTCCATTTCAGGGCGTCCTCTATGCGGGGTTGATGATCGTTGATGGAACACCGTACGTGTTGGAATTTAACGCACGGATGGGCGACCCTGAGACGCAGGTGGTGTTGCCGCTGCTTAAAACCGATCTCCTCGACGTCCTTGATGCCGTAGTGGGACATCGGCTGGACCAACTGGCGGTTGAATGGCATCGAGATGCTGCGGTGTGTGTCGTTCTGGCATCGGGAGGTTATCCCGGTTCTTATCAGCTGGGGAGGGCGATTCAGGGCCTCTCCTCAGCCGTTTCCACATCAGCGACCTCTGCCGTATTTCATGCGGGAACTGCCCAGCGAGAAAATGAGATCGTCACGGCTGGCGGTCGGGTGCTCGGCATCCTCGGGCGAGGCCCAACGCTCTCAGACGCACAGCGCGAGGCGTATCGGATGGTGAGCACGATCTCCTTCGAAGGATGCCATTTTCGGACGGATATTGCGCATCGCGCACTCAAGACATAGTATCCCCCCGTAGCTATCTCAAAGGGCCATTCAAAATCATCTACGCTCCCGGTAGGATCTTCGCGTTCGTGTTGCATCTTAGATCCGAATAGCCGGAGCCGACTTCTGCGAAGTTGATCGTGATCGATCTGGTACAATGCGCTCGTTCGATTGATGCGAAAGAACAGGCGGGAGAACCACGTACTGAAGTTGCGGGGCGTTCGGTTCATACCGGAAAAAATGGAGCGAAGACTATGACGATAAGTACTGATTCGATGCGAGGCCTCTACACAGTTCTCGGGTGTGGTCTCATACTGAGCCTTGTCGGGTGTGACTATTGGCCGCCGGCGTTACAGGCTCAGATCGAACAAATGCGCTCGGAAACGCAAACGTTGACGATGGAAAAAACTCAATTGCAAGCACAAGTCTCAGACCTATCCAAGGCCAAGCAAGAAGTCCAACGCCAGATGGATGACCTGAGTCGGATGAATCGTGAGAAAACCGCGATGATCATGAGCCTTCAGAAACAGTTGGACGGGGTTCGCGCACAAGCATTGAAATCGATGTCTTCAAAAACAGCGCAGCGGAATGCACACGTGAAATCGCCGTCGAAACCTGCTCCCAAGACGCCGTCCACCAAAAAACCTGTTTCGAAGGGAGTCGGTGTACGATAGTTCGGTTTCATCCATTAGGATGACGAGGAGGAGGAGGGCGTCGGCGTACTCGATGCCGCAGGGGATGAACTGGTGGATGTCGTTGCAGGTGCTGCTGCGGGCGTGGACGGTGTCGTGCTTGCGGCAGCAGGGGCGGCGGCTTCCTTTTTCTCGCCCGTACCTGATCCACTGGTCTCACCACTTGTACTTGATGGAGGTTTCAGTTTATCGGAGTAATCGGTGACGTACCAGCCGCTCCCCTTGAACATAATTCCAGGAGAGGAAATCAGTCGCCTCACAGCTTTCCCACATCGTTCGCAGGTAGAGAGGGGATCGTCTTTCATGCTCTGCTTTACTTCAAAGCGGTAGGCACAACCCTCACACTGATATTCGTAAATTGGCACGGCTTTCCTCCCTTACGCACGGTCTTTTTATCAGATTTTGATGTGGATCATGTTAATTGCGCAAACGCTTGTTCGAGGCGTTCCAGGCCTCTCATTATACTCGCCATACTCGTTGCATACGAGAGGCGAAGATGCTCCCTGCTGCCAAACGGCTCGCCAGGGACCACAGCGATTTGCGCTTCATTCAACAGGTACTGTGCCACATCGTTCGGAGTCTTCAGCATACCCGATGGTCCCTGTTTTCCCAATACTCCTTTGATATTTGGAAACGCGTAAAATGCCCCTTGTGGCATCCGACACGAGACGCCGGCGATCTTGTTCAGTCCGTTTACAATCGTGGTCCGGCGACGGGAAAATTCTTCCACCATCTGTATGGTGAACGGGGCTCCTAAGTGTAATGCGGCAACCGCTGCTTTCTGGGCGATCGAGCAGGGATTGGATGTACTTTGGCTTTGAATGTTGGCCATTGCCGTGATCAGTTCCTTGGGCCCGGCCGCATACCCGATCCGCCACCCGGTCATGGCATAGGCTTTTGAGACACCGTTGATAACGACGGTTCGAGCCGCAATCTCCGGCCCCAACGAGGCGATACTGACATGGACGGCGCCATCGTACAGGACCTTTTCGTAGATCTCGTCGGAAATCACGAGCAGATCGTGTCGTATCGCAACCGATGCGATCTCCTCCAGCGTCGCTCGATCATAGGCGGCCCCGGTCGGATTGCAGGGACTGTTGAGGATAATGGCTTTGGTGCGAGGCGTGATGAGTCGTTCCAGGGCAGGGGTATGGACCGCGTACCCGTCGTCCTCAGTGGTCGCCAAGAGGATCGGCGTGGCATCGTTCAAGAGGGCTTGATCGGCATAGGACACCCAGTAGGGGATTGGGATGATGATCTCGTCGCCCGCTTCGAGTAACGCCTCGGCGAGGTTGTACAACGAGTGCTTAGCTCCACAGGAAACCAGGACCTGAGATGTCTCGTAGCGCACTCCGAGCTCGGCCTGCAGCTTGTCTGCAATCGCCCCACGCAGCTCATCGATTCCAGATGAAGGCGTGTATTTGGTAAATCCACTGCGAATCGCGTCTTCGGCTGCCGCCTTGATCGGTTCAGGTGTGTCAAAGTCCGGTTCGCCGGCCGAAAAGTCGATGACATCGATCCCTTGTGCAGCCATGGCTTTTGCTTTTGCAGCCATCGCAAGAGTCGGGGAAGGTGCAATGCGGCTGACACGGGCAGCAAGCTTCATGGTTTGAGACTCCTAATGCGATCTTGCAAGCGGCGCGCGACTTCCGGGTGGAGAAACTCCGTTAACTTTCCTCCGTGGCGCGCGACTTCCTTGATGATGGTCGAAGATAAGTACGAATATTCCTCGCTGGGCATTAAAAACACGGTCTCCACGGCCTTGGCGAGTTTCCGGTTAATCAGCGCCATCTGAAATTCGTGTTCAAAGTCTGAAATGGCTCGTAAACCGCGGATGATCGCATGGGCGCCCGACCGCTCGACATAATCCACTAACAGTCCCTCAAACGGTGTGACGTCGACTTGCTCGAGATCGTTCATCACCAGCGTCACCATGTCAAGGCGCTCGGGCAAATTGAAGAGCGGATGCTTTGAGGGGTTTGGGGCCACGGCTACGATCACCTTATCAAACACGCGAAGGCTGCGGGTAATGATGTCCGTATGGCCATGTGTAATAGGATCGAATGTGCCGGGGTAGATACCGATTTTCATGGTCGCCCAGCGTTTGGACCGGAGTAGAGAGAGAGGGTGGTGTCACCGTATCGATAGCGACGGAGAAACTGCCTACTCCCGAGAGACATGGACAAGGTGGTTCGTGTGGCATGCTCGATCACCAGCCATGAGTCTGCGCTGAATAGCTGATCGGTCAGCGGTTCGGAAATCGAGGATGTAAATTCTTGAGCGTGTGAATAAGGGGGGTCGGCAAAGACAATATCGTAAGGACCGTTCCATTGAGTTGGGTTGCGTAGAAATTCTTCGACCGCTTGAGCCCGCATAGAGAGTTCATCACCGATCTGACAGACCCGGACATTCTGCTGAAGGAGCTTCAAGGCGGCTCGGGCAGATTCCACGGAGGTGACGTGGGTTGCTCCTCGGCTCACGGCTTCTATTCCCACGGCACCCGTTCCGGCATAGAGGTCTAAAAACCGACTACTCGTCAGCCGATTTCCGAGAATTGAAAACAGAGCCTCCCGGACTCGATCTGAGGTTGGACGAAGATCATCTGTCCGTGGTGCGTTGAGTCGCCGACCTCTATGGGTGCCCGCGATCACGCGCATATCCGCCAACATCACCGTGAGCGGTGGACTCTAACATAGCGTTTTTGTGGGGGTCAAGAAATGGAGGTTGAGCGGTGGTTCGGCAACGTCACAATGCGGGTGGGAAAAGAGAAATACGCCTCAAGCTTAGGGGAGGGTTGTCGCTCCTCTTTTGACCGCACTGGTGTAGAGGTCTATAATACACGCGGGGTTGTCGCGCGAGGGAGAAGTGGTGATTCGAATGTCCAACCGTCCCCCTTGCGGGCTCGGATGCCGAGCCCCAAAAGGAGAGAAAGCTAGCGAGTGCCTACTGTGTGAGATTCTCGGGCAGCCAAGCTCTTTCGGCGATTGTTGGAAATCGTGCGGTCAATAATGGCTCCGCAATTGATGCATTTCCATGCGTAGAAGACCAGAAAGAAATCGGAAAACCGCTCCAGCATCATCATCCCCTTGCACTTCGGACATTCCATTGAACCCTCCTAGGGTGGCGGTGTGCATTGCTGGGGGCGAACTTAAGCAAGAGCTGCACCAATTTGTCACATGCCGGTATTTCAATAGGTTATGAGCTACGTATTTGTCTTGGGGTGGTCATTTCTGCTTATTTGACGGTACAAAACCGTCCGGTCCGTCAATTTTTTGTCCAGGCGAGAGACTCATGACAGATGCGAAAAGCCCCAGGAAAGGCATTGCCCACTGGCCCAAAACCGAACGTCCCCGTGAACGTCTTCTTGCGAAAGGCTCAGAAACGCTCTCCGACGCGCATTTGCTCGCAATCCTTTTGAGGACCGGGAGGCGCGATTCATCTGCTGTCCAAGTTGCCATTGAGCTTCTTGATCGACTGGGAGGGGTGGGAGGGTTAGCGATGTGTGGTATTGAGGAACTTTGCGCCATCCCAGGGGTGGGTCCTGCAAAGGCCGCCCAACTGAAAGCTGCACTGGCGCTGGGCAGGCGTTCGCTGGCGATTCCGCTTTCAACAGGTACACGCATTTCTTCGAGTGCTGATCTCTTTAAACATTTCCACCCAGTTCTCCGCGATGTGAAACACGAACTCTTCAAAGTGGTTTTGCTCGATGCAAAAAACACGGTTCTCAAAGAATCGACGGTTTCGGAAGGCAGTCTGACGCTCAGCATCGTCCACCCACGGGAAGTCTTCGCCCTCGCGATTCGAGAATCTGCTGCTGCTGTCATCTTTCTTCATAATCATCCAAGCGGAGATCCCACTCCCAGTCAGGAGGATCGACGATTAACCGATCGATTGGTGAAGGCGGGGAACCTATTGGGGATTCGAGTGTTGGATCATCTCATCATTGGAGATGGTCGGTACGTGAGTTTTTCAGACGAGGGATGGCTGAGTAGACAGCACATGGATCATGAAGATTGCTGAAGCGAGAGGTGAGCAAATCCTACATTCTTGTCCTGTGAGGAAGCCGATGGCCTAACCTACCATTCTTAAACGGAGGGCATACCATGGAAACAGCCCGTGTGGAGCCCGTCAGAAATGTGGCGATTGTATCCAGCGTCGGTGCCGGTAAAACTTCGCTTTGCGAGGCGTTGTTATTTGCCGGTGGAGTGATTCCTTCCCTTGGCTCCGTGATGGAAGGGACTACCGTCTCGGACTTTGAACCCGAAGAACTTCGCCATCGCATCTCGACCAGTACCAGCCTTCTGCAGTTCAACTGGAATCAGACCACGATCAATTTGATCGATACGCCCGGCGCACTTGATCTGCTTGGCGAAGCGATGGCGGCTCTACGCGCCGTCGACGCGGTCATCATGGTCGTGGGCGGAAGCAGCGGGGTGAGGACTGAGTTGGTTCGGCTTTGGATGAAGATCGAAGAATTGGGTCTGCCTGGTCTTCTGTTCGTCAATGGGTTGGATAGGGAAGGCACATCCTTCGAACATGCCCTGGAAACGTGCCGCCAACACTTTGGTTCCGTTCCAATTCCATTGACGGTGCCGGTCAATCCCGGGACCACGATCGACGGAGTGTTTGATATCCAGCATGACAAAATGATTCGATCAGGATCGACCTCTCCCAAAGTCGATGAGCACTCGCCTGGAGACGACCTGCAGGATTTTTCGAGGCACGCGCGTAAACAGTTGGTGGAGGCCGTGGCTGAGACCGACGAACCTCTTCTGGAGCGATACCTCAGCCAGGGTGATCTGACACCCAACGAGCTTTTGGACGGTCTGCGACGCGGTATTCAAATGAGGCAATTCCTCCCAGCCTATGCCGGATCTGCCATTCGGAATGTGGGCGTGTGGTCGCTCTTGGATGCCATTGTGATGTTGCTACCCGCGCCACAAGAGCGTGGTGCAGATCACCCATGGCACGGGACTGACCCTGAGACCCATGAAACTCGCCAGCGGAAGGGCAGTGCAGACGAGCCTCTTTCAGCATACGTTTTTAAGACCCTCATCGATCCGTTCGTCGGACGACTCTCCTATTGTCGTGTGGTGTCGGGAACGGTTCAGGCGGATACGACGGTGTGGAATGCGTCTAAGCAGGTTCGGGAGAAGCTCGGCCATTTCTACAAGGTGTTGGGCAAGCGTCACGTGCCTGTTGAGTCTGCCAAAGCTGGGGATATCGTGGCGATCGGGAAACTCAAGGACACGCAGACCGGTGATACGTTCTGCCAAGAAAACGCCTCGATTTGTTATGCGGCGCTAGGGTTGCCCAAGCCGATCGTATCGTTCGCCATCGAAGCCAAATCGAAGGCGGAGATCGACAAGGTCAGTCTCGGTTTGCACAAGCTGATTGAGGAAGATCCAACGCTTGAGTTCACGCGCAATTCTGAAACCAAAGAGATGGTGCTCAGCGGGATGGGGCAATTTCACATCGATCTGGCTTTGGAGAAATTGCAGCGTAAATTCGGAGCCGAAGTCGCGCTGCATCTACCGAAAATCGCGTATCGGGAAACGATCAAAAGCAAGTCACAGGCGCAAGGCAAGTACAAGAAACAAACCGGTGGTCATGGACAGTACGGCGATTGTTGGCTTGAGGTGGCGCCGTTGCCTCGTGGCCATGGATTCGCGTTCGGCAATCGTATCGTTGGGGGAGCCATTCCGCGAAACTTTATCCCCGCCGTAGAAAAGGGTGTGCTTGAAGCTCTGCACGAGGGGCCGTTAAGTGGATATCCGGTCGTTGATATTCTCGTGACGGTCTATGACGGTTCGTATCACGTGGTCGATTCTTCAGAGATGTCGTTTAAGATCGCTGGAGCCATGGCATTCAAGAAAGCGATGGAGACGGCCCATCCGGTGTTGCTCGAACCCATTATGAGAATCGACATCGATAGCCCGGCGGATGTGGTTGGAGCCGTGATGGGAGACGTGAACGCTCGTCGAGGGCGTATTGTCTCCGTCACTGCACTGACTCATCTGGAGCGGATCACGGCCATGGTGCCGCTTGCAGAATTGCTCAGGTATGCCACTGCGCTCAACGCCATGACCGGTGGACGAGCCAGTTATGTCATGGAGCCTGATCACTACGACGAAGTGCCTCGGGAACTGACGGCCAAGATCATTGAGCGGCATAAGGCCGATCGGCACGTTACCGTCACTCACTGAGCACGTCAGTCGATTGATTTGAGCACGACGTAAAATGCGCGGTGTTCCCGCAGTACGCGAAGCAAGACGGCGTCCCCCCGTCGAGATTGAGAGATCGTCGACGTAAATTCCATCAAGGAGGAGACCTCTGCACGGTTGACCTCGATGATGAGGTCGCCTTCCCGAAGCCCTTCGGCTTGTGCAAGGCTATTCGGCTCGACCTTGGTGATGACCGCCCCTTTCGTCTGACGGAGCTTGAACTTTTCTATGAGACTCGCCGTTGGGTCTTGAACTTCCAGACCAAGTTTGCTCTCCAACTTCTCCATCCGAGGAATGGATGCCAGGACAGGAGTCTCTGGTCGTTCGGTCAGTGGAACATCGAGAATGAGGTGTTTCAGATCTCGAACGACTTCAATCTGTGGCGTTGCGCCGGGAGTCAGTGTGCCGATGAGGCGAGAGAGCTTATTCGGTGACTCGACCACAACTCCGTTGATCCGAACGATGACATCACCAGGCTGAATCCCGGCGAGAGCCGCAGGATCCTTTTCAAATACCTCATTGACCAGCACACCTCCGCCTTCAGTGACACCGAATTTCTTAGCCAACTCGGCGGTCAATGGTTGGATGCCGACGCCGAGCCAACCGCGCACGACTTTCCCTTTGGCGAGTAACTGTTCAATGACCTGTTTGGCCATGTTCGATGGTATGGCAAAGCCGATACCTTGAGCAAAATTAATGATTGCCGTATTGATGCCAATGACCTCGCCACGAAGGTTGAATAGCGGGCCGCCGGAATTGCCTGGGTTGATGGAGGCATCGGTCTGAATGAAATTTTC
>CABVRS010000068.1 GCA_902500745.1 uncultured Nitrospira sp. | reverse complement strand
ACCACCTATGACGTCATTGTCGTCGGCAGTGGACCGGCTGGGTCCTGCGCGGCGTGGTGTCTGGCGAAAGCGGGGGTGGCGGTTGCCGTGCTCGAGAAGGCCGCGCTGCCGCGATACAAGACCTGTGGCGGCGGGATCGTGGGGCGAGCCATGCAGGCCTTGCCTATAGATGTGCGCGATGTGGTGGAACAGGACTGTTACACCGCCCAATTACATCTTTCCCCAGCAGGACTGTCCTTCACGACTCATCGGCAGACTCCCATCGTCTCCATGACGATGCGCGATCAGTTTGATTTCGTCCTTCTGTCCGCTGCCCAAACAGCCGGAGCCGTTGTTCGCCAGCGATGTGCTGTAGAGGATGTGTCGTTCCATGGTGATTATCTCTCGGTCGGCACATCAGCGGGTTTAATGAAGGCCAAGTTTCTTGTGGCGGCCGATGGCGCGCTCAGTACGGTTGCACGCACAATGGGGTTGACTGATGGACGCGTTCTCATTCCGGCGCTCGAATATGAAGTGATGGTTCCCCCTGACCGGTTGCATAGATTTCACGGTGTGGCGAGATTTGATTTTGGCCTGTTGCCTCATGGGTATGCGTGGGTCTTTCCCAAAAAAGATCATCTGTCGATCGGTGTGCTGTCGACGGCGCAGCGGGGAGGCGATCTTAAATCCGCGATGACACGATATCTCGACCAGCTTGGCTGTGGTTCGGTCACACAGGTCGAGCGACATGGCTTTGTGATTCCTATCCAGCCACGAAAAGGACCGTTCGTCGACAAACGTATCCTGTTGGTCGGTGATGCTGCCGGCTTCGCCGATCCTGTCACTGGAGAAGGCATTTCGTTCGCCATTCGAAGCGGCTTGATGGCAGCGCAATCCTTGATCGACAGGCAGCTTGAAGAGGAGTCCGTCAAACACGCGTATGCCGGCTCGCTTGCTGAGACGATCCTTCCGGAACTGGACAGAGGGCGATGGTTGGCCCGGCTGCTCTACGACTTTCCCCGTGTCCGATCGTGGGCGTTCTCACGACAGGGGCAGCGCCTTTGTGAAGCGGTGACGGACATAATAAGCGGGAAGCGAACGTATCGAGAGCTGGCGTTCACACCTCGGACTCTGCTCAAGCTTCTGAGGTATCCATGGGTCACACGCTCAGGGCATGGACCTGCTCAGCCACGCGATGGTGAGGGTTTATCGCCGTAGGAGGGCGATCCAGCGCCACAAGTTCAGCAGACTGGCAAGGGAAGCTGCCACGTACGTGAGCGCTGCGGCAGTCAGGATGCTGCGAGCTCCCTGCTCATCTTCTGGCGACAGATAGTTGCCTTGCCGAAGTACGGGGAGGGCGCGCCTAAAGCTGGCGTCCCACTCGACTGGAAGCGTGATGAAGTGGACCAGCGTGGAGATTCCCATGGTCGCCAACCCGGCGATCATAACCAGGACGCCCGCCGCAGGGGTCCTCGCCACGGCCGCTGCGATCGGAATTCCCATCATGAGGACGACGCCGATCTTTTCTGCTCCCTGCGCGACTCGCACGAGCTTAGTGCGCTCCGCGAGCGGCTGGTACCCGAGGTGGTCTTGAATCGCGTGTCCGACCTCATGGGCGGCGACCGTAATCGCCGTGAGGGATTTCCCATCAAATATGGTGGGTGTGAGGCGGACTGCTTTGATGACAGGGTCGTAGTGGTCGCCCGTCTCGGTCGGTTCGACCTTCACATGTGGCATGTCGAACCGATTGAGCAGGTGCCGGGCCAATTCGCCTCCGGTTCCCGGGTAGTCAGGACGTGGCGCACTATGCTTGGCAAACACCCGCCTGGTCCAGAGTTGCGGCCCGAAGACGATCAGGCCGACGATGATCAATAGCAGGACAAGACGCATCATGTATTCCGATCTTCTCAGCACTCTTCCCGGACACTACACCAGGCCATTGGTATGGGGGATCGTTTTCTCCCTTACAGGCTAACACAATCGGAGACGGGAATTGACAACGTGGTGATGTCCACATCCTGGGAAAATCCATAGGCCACCTGTGGCCGTGTGAGCCCACGAGGGCTTCCCCCATGCAAGCCTGGTGCGGTATCCTACCGCAATCCACGAATGAAACGGGGGTGTGAACTGAACGGCAAACGACCCCTATCTGTGGCGCTCCACTTCGAACGATTGACGAATCACACGGCATTTTGCCTGCTGACGGCATGCCTAGGGTTGTGGGCAGGATGCAGCAGTGCTCCGAGTGCCATTGCAGATCGCGACCAAGAACCCAAGCATGTTTTTCGACAACTGGCACACCTAGAGGTATCTTCTAATCGTCTGTACCGGGCGGTTGTGGATCAGGCCGATGTGGCGGGGTATAGCCGTCAACTTGAACTCCAGTCGGACCTCGCCGATCCGCTGCTCCCGACCGACTATGAGCGTATCAAGCGATCGTTCGCCGGCTCACTCAAGGTGATGCTGTTCGATCTGGCCCCTACCGACTTCTGGGAGCAGCATCTCGCGGAATACTATGCTGGAATCCTATCCGTCGAAGAGGCGCAGAGACTTGTCGATGGGTATCAACGGCAGGTCCTGAACACATCGTCTCAGGTACAGGCTCTCCGTCAGAGCTTTGTGGCGGATCGCTTCTCGGATCTCTTGTCGGTGGTGCGGGCTCGATCGCAGACGTTCGAAATTTCCCACGAGGCGATGATCCCTACGTTCTTGCCCGGGGATCATGTCATTGTGAACAGGGCTGCCTATCATGCCGCAACGCCGCGGCGCGGAGATGTCATCCTCTACCGCTATCCAGACGAAGACGGAACACGCTTGTTGCATCGTGTGATCGGGCTTCCCGGTGATGTGATCGAGATCCGTGCCCAGACACTCTCGGTGAATGGGGAACTCATGACGGAGCCCTCTGTGCAGCATACCGACCGATCACTGGTGCCTGGAAACGTGCGTGATCATATCGGCCCGGTGACCGTTCCGCCTGATACCTATTTTGTTCTGGGCGACAATCGAGAAGAGAGCGTGGATAGCCGCTTTTTAGGGCCTGTCAGTAAGACCCAGATCATAGGACAGGTGGTGTTCCTCTACTGGTCTGTGGACGACGATCTGCACACGCCGCGGTGGGATCGTCTCAATCAGCCGGTACCGTGACGGCAGCCGTCCCATACCCACAATGAGGAGCCCTCTCCGAACATCCACCTTGAGAGATGAAGGCCAACGTGGTAGGTGATACATCAATTGATGGTGTTTATCGTTTTTATAGACTCAGATGAACGTGTCATGATGTCCACCACGCTCATGTCACACACGTCCTAACCGGAGCTGCATCTTGCTGGGAATGTGCGATCCAGTGCTTGCTATTTGCTCGATGTTGCTTGGTGGCGCGGCTGCCTACGTCATCCTCAGCATTGCTGAACGGATGCGGGCAACCGAACAAGGCCCCTTTAGGATGCGATGGCTTTCGGTTGGCGCCGTCGCAGGTGGGCTTGAGATCTGGGCGATCCACTTCATCGGGAACTTGGCCTTCTGTCCTCCGATTCCAGCCGCTCAGGATATTGGGCTCGCGATCGTTTCCATCCTATCCGCCGGGGCGGCCGGGGCCGTAGCCGTATACCTCATCAGCACGCATGACGGGAACCGCGTCCGACTCGTGTCCGGTGGGCTGGTCATGGGCGCCTGTTTGATGGTGACGCATTTTACGAGTCTGATGGCCATACACCAAATGGCCGATGTCCGGCAGGACTGGCCTCTCTTCCTCTTCTCTGTGGTGGTAACAGTCGGACTGGGGATCGTCGTGCTCCTGGTCGGCAGTTGGAACATTCAATATGGGGACTGGCGGGTGACGGAAAAGGCCAGTGTGATGGGTGTCGCCTTGTCTGCCTCCCATGTGGCTGGGATGATTCCCGCCTACAGTTTTTCTGGTCTCACGACCAGTACCCCGCTACCGGGAATTGAAGTACAGCTGCTTGCCGTGGTCGCGGTATCGCTTTCGACCCTTCTGGCGATCATCGATCGACAAGTCACGACAGCGTCAAGCCTGGCGCGTGATAGTCACACTCGGCTGATGGAGGCGATTGAAAGTGTTCCACAATGGTTCGCGCTCTTCGATGCGGATGACCGCCTGGTGATTTGTAACCGCAAATATCGCGAAGTGGTCTCGGGGGCTGGGAACCAAGTCCAGCCCGGCGACTCATTTGAATCAATCATCCGCCGTATCGCCGAACGTGGCGATGTCCCGGCGGCAATCGGGAACGTCGAATCCTGGGTGAAGAAGCGACTTGAGATGCACTCCAATCCACAAGGCGCGTACATCCAATATCGCTCCAGTGGCGAATGGATTCAGATCAACGAAAAGAAGACGCACGATGGCGGCATCGTCGCCATCGCCACGGATATCACGGCATTGAAAAATGCCGAGCAGGCTGCCGAGGATGCCAAGGCGCGTTTGGCGGATTCGTTAGCGTTGGTGGAAGCTGCGAAAGCCCGGATGCAGGAGGAACTGAATGTCGGCCGGGATATTCAACGGAGCATGCTTCCACGCGTGTTTCCGGCCTTTCCAGATCGGAAGGAGCTGGAGTTGTATGCCGTGCTCGAACCGGCACTGGAAGTCGGGGGTGATCTCTATGACTTCTTTCTGATCGACGATCATCGACTCTGTTTTGTCGTCGGCGATGTGGCGGGCAACGGAGTTCCTGCCGCACTCTTTATGGCAATGACCAAGATCATGGTGAAGACCAGGGCAGCGTCAGATCCCTCGCCCGCCAGCATTGTCACTCATGTAAATGATGCCTTGAGCGCGGATAATGATTCCTGCATGTTTGTGACGCTGTATTTGGGTATCTTGAATCTTCGTGACGGGACGCTCCTCGCAACGAATGCGGGACATAACCCGCCGTTGCTGAAGCGGTGTGACGGACCGTTCGAGTGGCTGACGGCCCAAGATGGGCCCATGGTCGGTCCGATCTCGGGCATCACGTTCAAGGAGAGCATGATCCAATTGGGGCCGGGCGATGAGCTGTTTTTATACACCGATGGTGTGACCGAAGCCGACAACAGGCGGCGCGAATTATTCGGCAATAGCCGGCTGAAATCGGTCCTTACCGAATCTCGGGCGGCCTCCGTCGTCGATCGTCTTAGTGAGGTCATGAATGCGGTGAGAGGCTTTGCCGGGGAGGCCCCACAGGCGGACGATATCACCATGTTGGGTCTTCGATATCACGGCGTCGCCCCGTCCGACGTTGCGGCGCAAGTTTTTCACCAAGCGATGCCCAACCAGTTGATGGCGATTCCCGACCTGCAGATGGCGTTTGAAGAGTATATTGCACAATGGACGGGGGCCAAGCCGCTCATCCCCACCCTCAACATGGCGCTCGATGATTTGCTGAACAACGTGGTGCAGTATGCCTTCCCCAATGACTCGACGGAGCATCATATTGACGTAGAAGGCGAAGTGCGCGATGCGTGTGTCGTCCTGACCATTTCTGATGATGGCATTCCCTTTAACCCGCTCACCGTCGCTCCTCCGGATCTGTCGGTGTTGCTGCATGAACGCGAAATCGGCGGCTTGGGGATTCATCTGGTCCGGTCCATGTTTGACGAAGTCACGTACCATCGCAATATCGGACGCAATGTTCTCACGGTAAAAAAGAAGCTGATGCCCGACGCATCTGCCTCAAGTAGCCGTGCCGATATGATCGGGATCAGCGCGCTCGAAGCCCAAGTACGTCCGGAACCATCACGCGAAGACTCCTGGAGAGTCGGCAGAGGGGTGGAACTACGACATAGTGGGAGCGTGCTGATCGTGACGCCACGGGACCGCTTTGACACCAACAGTGCGCCGGAGGTGGAACGTGTCCTGACCGACTCCATTGGGCGAGGCGAGCGGCAGATTGTCCTCGACCTCTCATATATTTCGTACATTTCCTCTATCGGACTGCGGGTGATTCTGAAAGCCGTGGTGGCGATGATGCAAACGGGTGGACGGGTGGTGCTCTGTGGAGGGAGCGACCATGTGCGCACGGTGCTTCAACTGAGCGGGGCGCTGATGACGAGCCTCCACGCGTCCACGTTGGACGACGCTCTTGTAAAGCTTCAAGAGGGAGTCTAGCGCGCCATTCCCTTCTTGGAAGCTCTGATGTGCATCGAAATCAGGCGATTCGTGCGCAGCCTATCACCAGGATGAAAACGTACGCATATCTTTGCTATGATAAGCGGTTGGTGACATAGGTGTTCACGATGGCCATACGAATGGCTGCGTAGAATTCGAGATTCTGAAGTAAGACAGCGGAGTAATTTTCCGACGCGAAAGGAGCCTCAGAAATGGAACAAGGGACCCGACACACGTTGACAGTGACCTCGCGTGAGAACGCCGGGATCACCTTTGTGAAGATGCAGGGGAGCCTCGCTGCCACTACGGCTGAACACGGAAACCAGGAAATGAAAAAGATTGTGGACGCCGGCGCACGGAAGGTCATCATCAATCTGGGAGACGTCGATTATATCAGCAGTGGAGGCATACGGGTACTCATGCTGACCCACAAACAGCTGAAGAATGTACAAGGGGAGATGAAGATTGCTGCCGCGAAGGGCATGGTCAAGGAAGCCTTGGAGGCAAGCGGATTTAATCTCCTGAACCGTGTCTACGGCGGCAGTATTCAGCTCTGCAACACGGAAGAGGAGGCTGTGGCGGCCTTTACGGCATAGAGCCAAGCAAGCGATTCCTGTGCATGAGGGTGATCATTTCTCTACGTCGGGAAGAATCGCCCGACTGCATTCGGTGAGCGGCTTAAGTTCTGCTCAAGTTATCCCGTCCTCGATCTAATCGTTCTGTTTTCTCCGCGCGAAAGCGAAATCCTGCCTCTCTACCGACGTCAAAAGAGGTGAGGCTCCCATACCAAGACTTGAGCCATTATTCCCATCGAGCTGCTTCTGCGCTTCGTCCGTTCAGAATAGCGAGCCCATTCGTGTCGTTCCCTGAAGAGGCGCCGGTGGCAAGTATATATTTTGGCATTATGAAGAAGTTTTCATCTTGTCCTAATCAACCCTTCATCTTGCAGGACTATATAGTGAGACCAGGATGAGCTGGGACCGGTGGCGGCCGTAATGCCATGGTGGGACCGCTCAGAAGGATGGTTCAGGCACATAGCACAAGGAGGAGCTTGCTATGAAGGAAGTCACGAAAGAGCTGGCCATATCCACATCCCTTATCCCGACTCCAGCGAGGAGGGGACCAAAACGGTTATCCCCGAAGCACTTGTTGGAGTTGGCCACACGATTGTTCATATTCAAAGCGGAGCGATGGAAACGCCGCGCGTTATTCTATGAACGGCATCGAGACTATTTCCCTCGCGTGTCGTCCAGCCGATTCGTGGATCGATGCCGCGAGCTGGAGATGGCCTATCGTGCGCTTGCACAGATGATGTTTCTTCTTCCGGCCCACGATCAGCTCGTGTCAGTCCGTGCGTTGGCGCTGCGAAAACTGTGAGGGCAAGTATGTGGTATAACTCTCTGGTGTCGTGAGCTCTGAACAAGATAGCTTCTGATCACGTGCGGGCGGACCGGTGGTGGATCTCCTGTCCGCCCGCGATTCATATGTGAGAATTTTCAAGGCGTGGATTCCTCTCTAGTGGGGCGATGAGTCTTATTCCCTCTCGTGGCTGGTACCATTCGGTCATAGTCATGTCTTCAATGGCCGTAGGGCGGGATTAACACCGACACTCCCTTGCGCTGTCGCACCATTCAACGTAACATCAGCTGCCTGTGGATCCGTCTATCATTCTCGTATTGTCTGTGTGTCTATCTACGACAGAAAGGCCGTTGTATCTCTCATGAAACATAGCCAGCGCTCTGAGTCCACCACACCAACTGCGACAGGTTTTTCACCGGGGTTTGCTTCATTAGGTCTGGAGGCGTCACTCCTCACGACATTGGAGGCGCTCGGTTACGAGGAACCAACTCCAATTCAACGCGAGGCTGTTCCGCCGCTGTTAGCCGGACGAGATCTTCTTGGGCAAGCCGCCACCGGAACGGGGAAGACCGCCGCCTTTGCCTTGCCGATGCTCCAACGCATCGGTCATGGCGTCAAATCACGCCCGTCGGCGCTGGTGCTCGTACCCACGCGCGAATTGGCGATCCAAGTCGGAGAGGCCGTGCAGCGCTATGGCAAAGAGTTACGAATCAGTGTGTTGGCGGTCTACGGCGGACAAGCCATCGGCCCACAACTCTATGCACTCAAGCGTGGTGTCGATATCGTGGTGGCAACGCCCGGTAGGGCGCTTGATCACATACGTCGAGGGGTACTCAAGCTGGAGCATGTACAGATCGTCGTGCTGGACGAAGCGGACGAAATGCTCGATATGGGATTCGCGGATGATCTGGATGCCATTTTGCAACAGACTCCCAATACGAAACAAACCGCCTTGTTTTCTGCGACGATGCCGCAGAGAATTCGTTCGATCGCTCACCGGCATCTCCGCAATCCCATCGAAATTACGATCGCCAAGGAACCGGTCAAGGCGGGTACGGCTCCGCGTGTCAAGCAGACGGCCTACATTGTGGGTAGGCCTCACCGAGCGGCGGCACTGGCTCGAGTCATCGACGTGGCCGGTGCAAAGTCGGCGCTCGTGTTTTGTCGCACGAGGTTAGAGGTCGATGAGGTCACAGCCATGCTGACTGCCCGCGGGTGCCGAGCCGAAGCCATCCACGGGGGCATGAGCCAAGGGCAGCGTGACCGCGTCATGCAGGCGTTCAAGACCGGGCAAACAGAGTTACTGATTGCAACGGATGTTGCCGCACGTGGATTGGACATTCCACAGGTCTCTCATGTGATCAACTACGATCTCCCATCCTCCGCTGAGGTCTATGTCCATCGGATCGGCCGAACTGGTCGAGCCGGTCGGGAAGGTGCGGCGATCACGATTCTTGATCCTCGTGAACAGCGGCTCTTACGGAGTATCGAGCAACACACAAAGGCTCAGGTCGTTGTCTTGCCGGTACCGAGCGTGGCGGATCTTCGCGCCAAACAGTTGGAGCGTCTACAAGCTGCCATGGTAGAGGTCTTGCGGGATGGAAAACTGGATGGGTTCGCGCCGCTTGTGGATCGGCTGGTCGCCTCCCATTCATCGGCTGATGTCGCGGCCGCCGCGATCAAACTGCTTGTTCGGGCTCAGGGTGGGGAGCGTCCTGAACAAGAGATTCCTGGAATGCCCGCCAGACAGCCAGAATTCGGAAGGCCGGTCCGTCAGGCCGGTCGCTACGACGACCGTTCCCGCACGATAGCCTCACGACCGGATCGCCGGCCCACAGGGCCACCGCATCATGGACAGCGACAGGCCGGTATGGCACGAGTGTACATTGGCGCTGGACGCGAGGTGGGGATCAGGCCCGGCGATCTTGTGGGTGCCATCGCCAACGAGGCCAAGGTCCGCTCCAACATCATTGGTGCCATTGAAATTGAAGATCGGTTTTCCATTGTCGACGTTCCGGAATCCATGGCCACCGGCATTATTGAAATTCTGAGTCGTGTCCGTATCAAAGGCCGAAAAGTACCGGTCCGATTATTTCGTGAATAGGCGGATTGCGAGCAGGTGCCTCAGATACGCATGATTGGTGTTCTCATTGAGTTGCTCTGGAAGAGGTCACTGTGAAGGCCGCTCCCCGAATAGTCGTTATCGGTGCCGGACTCGCAGGGCTGGCATGTGCGCGGCGGCTGACTGAAGCAGGTGTCACCTGCATTGTGCTTGAAGGTTCAGATGGTGTCGGCGGGCGGGCCAGGACGGACATCCTGGAGGGATTTCAGCTTGACCGTGGATTTCAGGTCTTTCTCGCCGGCTACCCGGAAGCTCGCAGGACATTGGATTATGCCGCCCTTGATCTGAACCCGTTTCATCCTGGGGCGCTGATTCGTTACGATGGGCGCTTTCACCGTATCAGCGATCCACTGCGATATCCTCAAGATCTCCTGTCTACCGTGTTCAATCCTATCGGGTCGTTCACCGACAAATGGTTGGCGTTTCGACTTCGCAAGAGTACCCTCCATCATCGGCTTTGCTCTGTAGCCGGTGGATCGGCGCGACCGACGCGCGACAGTCTGAGGTCCTATGGGTTTTCTGAGGAGATGCTCGCGCGTTTTTTTCAGCCGTTTCTCAGTGGTGTGTTCTTAGAAACTGCGCTGGCGACTCCTTGCTGGATTTTTGAACATGTGTGGGCAGCCTTCTCACGAGGCGTGACTGCGCTGCCGCGAAAAGGCATGGGAGCAATCGCACAGCAGCTTTCTGCTGCTGTGCCTCCGGGCACGATCCGACTGAACCAGCGGGTTCGGCAGATTGAAAGAGGCAAGGTGCTGTTGGAGTCCGGTGAAGTCCTCGCAGGAGATGTGCTGGTGATCGCGACCGATGACGAGATGGCGTCCCGCATACGTGGTGAGAGTGCGTCAGGCAGGGAGGCGCGCATCTCGACCACGCTCTACTTTGATGCGCCGGCTCCACCTCAACACGGACCCTGGTTGATGGTCAATGGAGAGCGAGAGGGGCTGGTCAATACGGTCTGCGTGTTGAGCGAAGCCGCCCCCTCGTACGCACCAAATGGACGCGCCCTCATCTCCACGACGGTGACAGATCACAACGAGGATTGCGATGATCTTCCGGGCGCGGTGTGTGAATTGTTGCGATCCTGGTTCGGGCGGCAGGTGGATGCATGGCGTCATCTGCGGACCGATCGAATTCGCCGCGCACTACCTCCAATCGATCTGCTTCCTTCCTCTGAGAACGGGTCGCCTTCTCGTGTGGCCGATGGGCTGTATCTCTGCGGTGATTATCGAGAGAGCGGCACGCTTGATGGCGCATTGGTATCGGGGCGCAAGGC
Source organism: uncultured Nitrospira sp. (assembly GCA_902500745.1). Lineage (GTDB taxonomy): Bacteria > Nitrospirota > Nitrospiria > Nitrospirales > Nitrospiraceae > Nitrospira_D. Next base: position 2,046 of record CABVRS010000068.1, on the reverse strand, counting down.
GGCGGAAACGGTTCTCACAGATTATGCCACGGTCTGAAATCTCATACGGTTCTGTCAGACGCTGATATCATGTGCAGTCACATTGATCGTTTCCAAATAGCCGCGAACAAACATCTTTCGACGTTATCTTCCATTTCCTGGGCCTTCACGGCGAGCCCTTTCCAATGAAGGACGACCAGCCTGTCGTCCCAGCCACAGTCAGGCTCCCCGAGATTACCGTCAAAGCCGTGGTGCTGTCGGTGATTCTTGCTGCCGTCTTGGCCGCGGCCAATGCGTACTTGGGATTATTCGCGGGCATGACGGTGTCCGCTTCTATTCCGGCAGCCGTCGCGTCCATGGCAATTCTGCGTCTATTCCGTACCTCGAATATTCTCGAAAATAACATCGTACAAACCGCTGCCTCTTCCGGTGAAGCCCTGGCCGCGGGTGTCATTTTTACCATTCCTGCGCTCCTCCTGGTCGGGTATTGGTCTGACTTCAACTACTGGGAGACGGTTTTCATTGCCATCGTCGGTGGGGTGCTTGGTGTGCTGTTTACCATTCCGTTGCGGCGCGCGCTGATTGTCACGGCGCGTTTACGTTTTCCGGAAGGCGTGGCAACAGCGGAAGTATTGAAAGTGGGCACCGCAGATCGTAATCCTGCTCGCCTTCAAGATTCAACGGCGGCGTCTCGATCACTGTTATCATCGGCCGTGCTAGGGGCATCGGTGAAACTCGGTGAGAGCGGCCTGCGATTGTGGTCGGACTCGTTGGAAGCTGCAGCACAAGTTGGCAAGACCGTGTTGTATGGTGGTCTGAATCTTTCACCGGCATTGCTTGCTGTGGGTTTTATTGTAGGGCTGCGAACCGCCCTGGTGGTCTTTCTGGGTGGTGTCATCGGATGGATGCTCTTGATGCCAGCCTATGGGCTCATCTATGGATTGCCGCCCGATCGGACAGGACTGGCAGCTGTCATGTTGATTTGGAGCGAGCAGATTCGCTATGTCGGAATCGGGGCTCTGTTGGTCGGAGGCTTGTGGACGTTGACGAGACTGCGTGAACCGGTCTGGGCCAGTTTTCAGACGCTCCGAGCGAGCTATGGTACGGCCGGAGCCATGAACTCGAGTCGGGGATTCATACGTACGGAACAGGATGCGTCGATTGTGTGGATCGTCCTGCCATTGGTACTCGCACTCGCCCTGATGGCATGGATCTATTCACACGTAGTGGATAGTTGGTTGATTGGTTTGGTCATGACGCTCGTCATGGGGATCGCCGCGTTTCTCTTCTCGTCGGTTGCGGCCTATATGGCCGGCTTGGTGGGAAGTTCCAGTAATCCCGTGTCAGGGGTCACGATCGCCACGATCATGATGGCCGCATTGTTGCTTCTCCTGTTCTTAGGGGCCGGACATCCGGCTGGACCGGCCGCTGCCTTAGTAATCGGGGCCGTCGTCTGCTGTGCCGCTGCTATGGGGGGAGACAATCTACAAGATCTTAAGACCGGTCATCTGGTCGGGGCGACGCCGTGGAAACAACAAGTGATGCAAGTTATCGGTGTGGTAACGGGAGCCCTGGTCTTAGTTCCGGTTCTCTCCCTGCTCCAGGCTAAGTATGGGATCGGCGAACCGACGAGTACCCACCCTCATCCGCTCGCTGCGCCCCAGGCGACCCTTATGGCCAATCTAACGCGGAGCGTATTCGGCGCTGGACTGCCGTGGCCGCTCGTGGGCCTGGGGGCGGCGATCGGTGCGCTGGTGATTATGGGAGATCGTCGGCAAGAACGTCGTGGCAGCGCGTTTCGGTTTCCGGTCCTGGCTGTCGCACTAGGGATCTATTTGCCGCTGAAACTCTCGGCCGCTATTTTTCTTGGTGGCGTGATGGCAGCGTTGGCGAGCAGAAAACTGGGGGGCACACTTGAGCCATCACAGTCAGGGCTGCTCTTTTCCGCCGGACTGATTACTGGTGAAGCCTTGATGGGTATTTTGCTCGCGATGCCGATCGCACTCTCGGGCCTCTGGCCTGGCTTGGCCGCTGATCCATTGGCAATGTTTCCCTCGCCTCCGCTGG
>CABVRS010000067.1 GCA_902500745.1 uncultured Nitrospira sp. | reverse complement strand
ACGTTTGAGATGATGGTCGACCTGTTCCTCGAGCACGGACCAAAAGACTTAGCCGACGCGAAAGCCGCGCTCGGCGCTCAGAACGCGGTCGGCGTGGCTCGATCCAGTCATCGGCTGAAGGGTGCGATCCTTCAATTCTGCGCGCCGGCCTCCCTGCATGCGTGCAAAATATTGGAGGAAACGGCTAAGACCGGCAATCTCCTTCATGCCGAAGCGCTCTATGCCACCTTGGAACAGGAGCTCCTGCGTCTTCTGGACGCCCTGCGTCATGAACGGGACAAAGGACTTGCCGCATGACCACGCCGGAGACGTCGGATCAGCTGTTGGTTGTCGACTCGTGCACGGAGACTCAGGCCCGTATCGCCCAGCATTTACAGGGTAGAGGGTTTGCGGTAGTTGCGACGCACGATCCGGTGTCGGCACTGGCCACAATCAACGCCACTGCGCCGAGCATCGTCCTCACCGATTTATTTCTCCCCGATGGGGCCGGACTCAGATTGGTGAAAGAGCTTAAATCCAGACATGGTCCATGTCCTGTGATCGTGATGGCGCGAGATGCGCCGGAAGCGATGATTCTTGAGGCGCTTCGGATCGGGGCGGCCGACTATCTGCATAAACCTATTACCGAAGAGGAATTGGCCCACGCAGTCCAGCGCGCGCGTGGACTCGTGCCAGGAGACTTGGCTGATCTTCCGGGTGTTTGCCGATCGGAGTATCAACTCATCGTCGATTCGGATCCTGCCCATATTCCTGGCATTATTTCCTGGTTGATGAAGACCACGGCATCGGCTTTGTTGCCGATGCGACGGCTGCATCTTCAGGGGGCGCTGCAAGAGTTGCTCTTTAATGCCATTGAGCATGGCAATCTTGAAATCTTCTATCAGGAAAAGCAAGAGGCGCTGGCCGAAGGGCACTATGAACAACTCCTCACTCAGCGATTGGCTCAAGCAAGGCTTCAAGAGCGGCGCGTCACGATTCATGCGCTGTACGACAAGAGCGGTAATCGTCTGGTCTATCGAATCACCGATGAGGGCAAGGGCTTCAAATGGCGGAGTCTGCTCATGCGCTCACAGGAAGTCTGCGAGTCGGAAGGCGCCAACGGGAGAGGGATCTTTTTGACTCGATCATTTTTCCCTGCGTTGACCTATAACGAACGCGGCAATGAAGTGACGATCACGGTACCGCTCGAGTAGGTTTCGAGTATCAGGTTTCATGTTGAGCCGGAGGCCTCTGAGAACCTGGAACCCGAAACTTGAAACCCGAAACTCCTCCTATTCCATCAAAGAATCCGCAAATATTCCACGGTACTCTCGCCTTTACCGGCATCTCGTTTCAGCACCGCGAATGAAGTTTTCGTGGTTTCATTAATCGTGATGGCCAGGTGTGCCGAGAAATAGTCCGATTTGATGTCGTAGTCGTTGCGCAAGGTCCGGCCGATTTCTTGAAAACTGCTGACCCGGTCGAGTTCGACCTTCGTTTTGTATGGACGTCCCTGGACGATCTCTGTGGCGATTGATTGAGTGATACTGGGGTCGAGCGTCTGAATGACGATGGGGTCGGCGGTGTTGAGGTTCATCGGCGCTCCGCCTTCCAAGGGATAGACTGTGACATAGGGCTCGATCCGCTCGATAATCTCCGGTGTGAATCCCTTGATAAGCCGAAGATCGCCGAGCCCAGGCAACGGCGAATTTGCGGCCCGATAGGGCGGTCTCAAGGACTGGTAGTAGAGGCTCTCCGCTCCGGCTGGTTGCGGCGCTTCATCCTGATCGATCCAGTCGATGAGGGCATCCACCAAGTTCGGATTCACCTTGAGCAGCTCGAACAGTCGCTTAACTCGGAACACCTTTTTTTTCTGTTCCTGTTCACCGCCCGACGTGGACGCGAGGTCGTTCAAATTCACTTTTCCCGTCTCGTCTTTGATTTGTGCCGTCAGGAATCCGTCGCCGATCGCGTAGTTCTTGATCGGCATGGCCCAGATGTCGGTCGGGCCGTCGTATTTTTGGCCGGTCATTTTTTCCCGCAAAAGGTCCTGTGCCAGCACCGCGCGTGTCGCCTGCACGGCAGCCCGTGTCAGCATGCTGGCCTTATAATCGTCTCGAAATGTGGCGGCGGCGCGGTATTCGCGGCGGGCTTCGGCATCAAATTCAAGAATCAGGGCGGTGAGAAGCGTCAACACGAGGAGCGCCAACAGAAGCGCGACGCCTCGTTCGTCAGCTCTTGGCATAGCTTAAGACTCGAATGGTGGCGTCCATGTTGACCGGATTATCGAACTTGGGGCGCATTTGGAGATGGCGGACATGCAGATCGTACGGAGCATGGTCGATGGCGGCCAGCAAGGCAAGGATGTCCGGAAGCTGCACGCCTTCCAACCGAAGATCGACGGCGGTTTCTTCGTAGCCTTGAGCCAGCGTCTGTACTTGCGGCTGCATGCTGGTGATGCGTTCGCGGACGTGTGCGGTCGTGGCCGCTTCTTCCATAAATGTGAGCAGCGAAAAATGACTGTCGTTTGCAGGCATGCGGCTTTCAACCGTTGCCAGACGGTCCCGCTTCGTGAGATAGGCTTGGCTCAGTGCCGCCAACTCCGTGAGGTCTTTCTGTTTCCGTACCGCCTGGCGCTCCAGGCGATCCAATGTGTCGAGCAAGGGGTCCACGATGAGGAGGAACACCAGGCTGAGTCCAAGGACCACGCCTCCTGCGAGCACGAGGGTTCGCTCTCGCTTGGACATCTGGTGCCATCGTTCTCGAACGTTCTGCATCATGACGGCCTCACCGTGACGGTCATCCGAAAGACCACTTGATTGGGTGCGGCGCCGACACGAGTTTCTGTGACCGCGACGTCCGTGAGTTGCGCGCTCGCGGCGAGGGTTTGCTTGACCCGTTCGACCGCATCGAATGAGGTGGTTTCGCCTTCCATGAGAATCACCGCGCCATCGACGGTCAGTTCCCGAACCTTGACCGTGGTTCCGGGCGGCAATTGCTTCACGAAGACGGACAGTGTGCGTAAGACTTTGTGATCGGTGGTGTCGATCAAACTCAGGGATTTATCCAGCACCCCGATGCGGTATTGGGCTTGATCCAGTTCCTCTCCTGGTGCGGCCCCGGCTCCAAAGAATTGCGCATACTGGCTCTGTAAGGCCGTCTTCAGCCGCGTGACTCGTTGGTCTTGCAGCATGAAGTGAACCGAGAAATCCACGAGTGCCAGGACCGCGATGACCAGCATCGCGGCGATGGCCACACGCCGATCTCGTTTGGTGGTGGCGGCATCTGAAGACGTGGCCTCCGTCACACCTTTGAGGTCGAGTGCGAGTCCCAGCGGAGACGATTTAAATCGCCACCGTGGCCGAATGATCTTCGGATGAATCGCGAGGCCAAAGGCGATGGAAAATGCTCGTGGGGCATCGGGTCCGAACCCCTGACGCGGTCCCACCGGGTACAACCCTAATTGCCGGGCCAGGTGGCTCCCGATTTCCTGAAGCTTGGAGCCACCTCCGCACACCCAGCAGTGGGTCAAGCGGCTTCGTTCGCTTCCCTGGTACGCCTGCAGGGTAATCCGAAGCTCGCGCAGGATCGGTTCCAACATCCCGTTCACTTGATCAACGGCGATGGTGCGCTTATGGCGCTCCGCATCGGCAAAGCTGCAGGCGTGTCGGACCGCGAGGGCATGCGTGAGGTGATTACCGCCCCAGAGGATCGTCCGCAGGACGACGGGACGCCCCCCTTGGACGAGACAGAGCGTGGTCTTTGACGCCCCGACGTCGATGATGGCCAGGTCCGGCGGCACAGTCGCCCCTTCTTCTTGCAAATATTGCGTGACGGAGAAGAGCGCCATGGCATCCACATTGATGGCAGAGGGCTCCACATCGGCTTGGGCCAAAAACCGAAGATGTTCGGCGACTTTGTCTCTCGGCGCGGCGGTGACCAGCACCTCGGAGCCCTTCACGTCACGGGCGACTCCGTCGATCGGTTGCTCCGGCGGGAGGATCAGGCTTCCGACCGCCAGATCTTCAAGCGGCATCGGGACAAGATTCTCAACTTCAAAGGGGACGACTTGCGCAAGCTTGGCCGAATCCTTGAAGGGGAACGACAGCGTTCTCACAAAGAGGTCCTGACAAGGAATCGCGGTGACTAAGCGATCTGTGGCATAGAGGCCGTGCCGCCAGATGAAGGTCCGCAAGGACTGTACCCGTCGTGCCGGTTCAAGGTCTTCGGGGCGGGAATAGGGCAGGGGGTGCTGAAAATAGTCGATCGTTTCTCGCCCGCTCAGACGGCGCCGAAAACGAACGGCTTTCAAGCCGGTTTGCCCGACGTCCAGTCCGACACATTCATCTACAATGGCCATGAATTCAGCGTCCTCATTCGTATCGTGTTTCTCGTTTCAGGTTTCAAGTTCCAAGTTTCAGGTACTCCGCGAACATGAAACTCGAAACGTGAAACTTGCAACCCGAACTCCATACTTTACAATGCGATCCTGGCCTGTGCCAAGGTTCCGATGATCTTGACGGTCATCGGCGTTCCAGGCGGAGGAGAGGGGAGACCCAGCGCTCCAGCCTTGGAGGCAAAGCCCGGACCGGGAACGACCGTGACCGTGAGCGCGAGTTGGCTATTAGGTATCGGTTGTTGAATCGTGATCCGCCCTTCTCCCGTAAATGAGCCGTCGATCCCCTCGCCGTTCATGTTCGTGACGTCGCAGATCCGGTCATGACATGAGAGGCCTGCCGAGACCGAGCTGAATGCCAGCGATAAAGTTCGCCCGTTGCCGACCGGAATCTGGTCGATCACGAGATCGGTGGCTTCGGCTGACCATGTTCCTTGACCCGTCATGATGGCGGTGGCGGACTGTCCGGACTCGACTCGGTGGGAGAAATCCCCATTCAGCGTTCCTCGGGTGACATACGGGCGAAGGATCTTCGAGAGATCCACCTGCTGGAGTTGTCCCTTGAGTGCCACGGGGCCGGCGAACGAGAACGATGCGGCTGTCAGCGTCCCCTTGGCGAGGCTGGTGCGTGATGAGGTGCCGTCCAGTTGCACGAGGATATCAAGACCGAGTGTTCCGCTCAGAGCCTTCAAGACGCCGAGTTTCGCTTGCAGCATTGCTAGTTCAATCGGGGTGATAGTCGGTTTGGAGAGGGTGATGTTCCGCCATTCCAGGTTCAATGGAAGGCCCATGGTCCAATCGGTGACGTGCACGTCCATCCCGCTGGCTCGTTTGAGTTCTGTGACCAGCCGTGCGTGCAGCATCCCGTAGGGAAACGTGGCGAGGATGCAGATCACCAAGATACAGAGTCCGGCTCCCACCCAGGCGAGGATTGCGCCCCATGCTTCAGGCCATTTGATGGTCATGAGGTGCCGATCGTGACCCACTCCCGCACCGTCCACGGGGTGGCATCGGGATATTGAAAGGTCACTTCTAGTAACACGGCCTTCGGGAGTTTGCTGGCCGTCGGCCATTCGTCGAGCCAGATCCGGTTCTGGTCGTCGTAATACCGAACATTGAAGGCGAGGACGCGATCGGCGAGTTCCATCTGCTCCAGCGTCTCATCGGTGTCGGTCAGCGTATAGAGATTGCCGCGAACGAACCGAATCAGACGATCACGTTCGCGCGTATAGACGACTCGAATGGTTTCACTCTCCTTCTTCGTCGAAGTGCTCACACTCTGGCTCATCGCCAGAAACGCAAGGGTGTCGGCCGGCTGCCCTTCTTGTGTTCCGTTCATTCCGACCCACGGGTACGAAAGGTTACGCTTGCTCAGGGCCAGCTCTTCGGCCATGAGACGTAAAATCTTTCTGATGGTTTGTTCCCTCGATACATGGTCTCTTCCGGCCTCTACGGCCTGTGTGGTCGTGATGAGCGAGCCAAAGACCATGGCGGCGATGGTGCCGAGCAATGCGACGGCAACCAGGACCTCGACCAACGTAAACCCTGCCTGGCCTTTAAAAGGTGAGACGGCCGGCGAAGACATACGTGCTCACCTCCAAGCTTTCTTCACGTTCACTGCGGGGCCAGGTGACTTTGATGCGGATTTCACGAATCAACTCCAGTGGAGTCGGAGCGATGGTCTGTTTCCATCTGTACCCGACCGCTCTCGGGTCGGTCTGGGTCACGGGTTGGGCTCCGAGGGGCACATGCCGAAATTCGCCGACGGTTTCGCCGATGGGATATTGCCCTAACAGTTCGATTTCCACCAGCTTCTCTTGGGCCAATAACGTCGCGGTCGTCAATTCCGAGGCTCGGTCTTGAAGATCCAGATCGAAGTTCCTGAGGCCAAGGAGCACCGGGAGTGCAATCGCCAGCAAGGCGATCGCCAGCAGTACCTCAAGGAGCGTGAATCCTGCATCGTCGGCTGCGGGTGGTTGTCGGTTTTGGAACATGTCGTCCTATTGGAGGTTGGGAATCCCACCGATCGCCGAGCCTGCTGCTCCCGTTTGCGGTCTGGCTTTCAGTAGGATTCTGACACGATCAGGGATAAAACGGTTTCGTGGGATGTCGAACCGTTCGTCACTCACTCGAATCCCGCCGGTCAATGAATCGACCGCCAGCCCCAATAGATTGTTCTTGGCGTCCATGAGATACAACGTGACCGGCTCGATACGCCCATTCGTGAAAAATGTGAGACCGACTCGTCCTGACATATGCTTGTCGTGTCCGATGGAGATCTCCGTCAGGCGGATGGATTCGGGTAATGAGCGAGGGGTTTTCCAGGCCGGATCAAGTGGGAGGCGCTCTTCTTTACCCTCCACGAGCATCAGCCAGTAGAGTCCTCGATCGATGTCAAGATAGAGTCGTAAGGGTGTCTGCTTCGCAGCTGCGTCTCCTTGCAGTGTTCGGAGGAGACCGATCAGCGTTCTTCCCGTTGAGCGGAGATCTTCTTCGAAGCTGATCCGAGGAATCATGATGGCCAGAATGCCTCCCAGAAGAAACAGGACGATCAGCATTTCAAAAATCGTGAAACCGGCGACAGAGCGTGAGGGGTGAGATGCGAACGGTGAAACGTGAAACGTGAAACGTGAAACGCGAGGCATGAGAGACAAGGAAGATCGCGAGAAAAGAGCGGCCTGAGACTGGCTGGCGGAGGATTGACCTCGAAGCGCCGATCGCTGATGGCCGACCGCGGAGAGCCTGATCCCGAGCCAATGGCTAATCACTATATGACGTCCTATTCTTTATCCAAATTCCAATTGGTGATATCGGCGTTGACGCCTTCGCCGCCGACCTCTCCGTCCGTCCCGAGGGAAGTAATTTCGTAGTCGATTTTTTGATCTCCCCGTTGGACTGGGCTGATATATTTGTAGGGATTTCCCCAGGGATCTTCCGGAAGCTTCGGCAGGTACCCCCCGATCTTCCATTTCTTCGGCACCACACCGACGGCCGGCTTCTCAATGAGTGCTTTGAGGCCCTGTTCCGTGGTGGGGTAGATTCCGTTATCCAATTTGTAGAGTTGCAGCGCCCCTTCGATGTTGCGTATCTGCACTTTTGCGGCGGTCCGTTTGGCGTCATCGGTCCGGCCCATGATGCGGGGGACAACCAGCGCCGCGAGAATGGCCAAGATTGCCACGACTACCATGATTTCAATGAAGGTAAATCCGGCGGAAGATCCACCGTTCCTCGGCATAAGGCGGGCGATCATGAGAAAGAACGGGTTTGTTCTCATTGCCCCTGTTGTCTGCTCGTGTGCTTGTCCTGAGTCAGTCATCATCACTCCCCCTTTTCCGTTCAGCATTGTAGGCCGGTCTGTGTGTTCGGCGCCGTTATCGTATCATTTGACCCATTTCGAAGATGGGCAAGAGGATCGCGACCACGATGAAGAGGACAATGGCCCCCATCACGAGAATCATGATCGGCTCCATCAACGAGGTCAAGCGGGCAATCACCCGCTCGACTTCGCTATCGTAAATTTGACTCACGCGGCGCAACATCTCTTCCATCTCTCCGCTTTTTTCACCGACGGCGATCATGTGGGTGACCAAGGCAGGAAATTCTCCGCTCCGCTTCAAGGGATCGGCGATCGTTTCGCCTTCACGGATGTTCTGTCGCGCGCCTTCCACGGTTTCTTCGAGCACGCGATTATTCATGACTCGCTTGGAGACATCCAGCGCGTCGAGCAATTGCACACCGCTCGCCAACATCGTGGACAAGGTACTCGTGAGCCTGGAAATCGACACCATTCTGGCCACGTCGCCGATCAGCGGCAGCCTGAGAATCACGCGGTCGGCGACCATGCGACCTCGTGCCGTATGGATAAATCGCCGGATCAGGTACAGACCTCCGATGACCACCCCCACCAGCACCATCCAATAATCGGCCATGAACTCGCTGACCGACATCAGCGCGACGGTCGGCCAGGGCAATGCCTGCTTCTGTTGCGCGAACACTTGGGTAATCTTGGGCACGACAAAGGTGATAAGGAAAAACAGGATGATCGTCCCAATCACCAGCATGATAATGGGATACAGCATCGCATTGGTCACCTTGTTTCTCAGAGCCTGTTGCTTCTCGAGAAATTCCGCGAGCCTGAACAGGATCTGATCCAGGGCGCCGCTGGCTTCGCCGGCCCGTACCATGTGGACGTAAATGGAGGAAAAATCCTTTTCATACGATTCCAAGACGACACTCAATGCTTTCCCCCCACGAATTTGCTCTCTGATGTCGGCGAGAAGGGATTTGATAGGTTTTTTCTGGGCTTGATCCACGAGGACGCCAAGCGCTTCGACGAGCGGAAGCCCGGCGACCAGGAGCGTCGCAAATTGCCTGGTCAGCAATGATAGGTCGGTTGCCGAAAGGACGGACGATTTTCCAGTCGCACGTGTGGTCGTAGAACGGCCTTTTTCTTGTGAGTGAATCGCTTGTTGGCCCTGTTCGACGACATCGGTGGGATACACACCTTCTTTCCGAAGCTTCAGCCGCGCTACCTTGACGTTTTCCGCGTCGATGATTCCTGTCGCGGCGCCGCCATCGTTTCGGTACCCTTGGTATTGATAGACCGGCACGTCAACACACTCCAGGATCGCTACGATTTGTCTGATTCATGGCGCGTGTACTGCAGCCGCTTTGTAGTTTCAAGTTTCTAGTTCCGGGTTTCTAGTGAAAGGGAGTCAGCTCCGAAAACATGAAACATGAAACTAGAAACCAGTAACTTCATGCTTCACGTCTTCTTGTCAGACATCGATTTCTTGTTGCGTGATCCGCATGACTTCTTCCAGCGTGGTGTGGCCCTGAATCACTCGGTCTGCGCCTTCCTGCTTCAGCGTCACCATACCCTTGGCGATGGCCGCTTGTTTGATGGCGGTGGAGTCCGCTTTGCTCCCGATCAGACGCCTGATTTCGTCGTCGAGTACCATGAGTTCAAAAATGCCGGTTCGTCCACGATATCCGGTCTGCGAACAGGCGGCACAACCTGCGCCTCGATAGAGCGTCGTGGTGGAACCGGGCGGTAATTCCAGGCGATCGAGTTCTTCCTCGCTCGCCGTATACGAGCGTTTGCAGTCCGGGCAGATCCGTCTCAACAAGCGTTGGGCAAGAACGGCGACGACCGATGATGCGACGAGAAACGGCTCGATGCCCATGTCGATCAAGCGCGTCGCCGCGCTCGCGGCATCGTTCGTGTGCAGCGTGGAAAAGACCAGGTGTCCGGTGAGGGAGGCATGAATGGCGATCTCTGCCGTTTCACGGTCGCGGATTTCGCCGATCATGATGACATCGGGGTCTTGCCGTAGGATTGATCGCAGTCCGGCGGCAAAAGACAGATTGATTTTGGGGTTCACTTGCATCTGCCCGACCCCCAGCAACTGGTATTCGACCGGGTCCTCGACCGTGATGATGTTTTTGTCCGGGGCATTGATGTGGCTCAATGCCGCATAGAGCGTGGTCGTTTTGCCGCTCCCGGTCGGGCCGGTGACGAGAATAATCCCGTGAGCGAGTTGGATGAGCTGATGGATGACGGTGAGTCGTTCTTTCGAAAAGCCCATTTCCGACAGATTGAGGAGACGATTTTCCTTTTCCAACAATCGCAGCACGACGCGCTCGCCATGTGACGTGGGTAACACGGAGACTCGAAGGTCGACATCCTTTCCGGAGGTCCGAATGGCAAAGCGGCCATCTTGCGGGAGGCGCTTCTCGGCAATATTGAGGCCGGCCATGATCTTCAGACGCGCAATGATGCTGGCTTGTAAATGCTTGGGTGGCGTCAGGACCGGATAGAGTACTCCGTCGATACGATAGCGGATCACCAGCCCACGCTCGAATGATTCGAAGTGGATGTCACTGGCTCGTTGTCGCACCGCCTGAAACAGCACCGAGTTGACCAGTCGAATGATCGGGGCCTCGTCGGTCGCATCGAGCAAGTCTTGCGGTTCGTCAAGTTCGTGCGCCAGCTGGTCGAGGCTCTGGTTCGCCGCGATATCTTCCATGACTTGCTCGGCACCGGCCGGATTGGCAATTTCGTCATACGCACGGTTTAAGCAACTGAGGAGGGTAACACTGCTTGTCAGGATGGGTTTGATCGGTTTGCCTAGGAGCAATCGAAGATCGTCCATGGCGACGGTTTCCAGAGGGTCGGTTGAGGCGGTCAGGATGAAGCCCTCCTCATACCGAAGCGGGAGCACATGGTATCGCCGACAAAAGGCGATGGGGACCTTCCTGATCAGTTCGTGGTCGACCTGGCTGGTATCCAGCTGCGGCATCCACTTTATCTCGAATTGTTGCGCGAGGGCTTCCAGGAGCTGCTCTTCACGCAGTGAGCGAAGGTGCAGCAAGACTTCTCCCAATCGGCCGCCTTTCTCTTGTTGATAGGATAAGGCCTCCTCGAGTTTTGACTCCAAGAGATGAAATTTTTCCTCAAGAATGCGTCCCAACAGGGGACGACGAGGGCCGGAATCGGGCTGATCGGTCTCAAGCATGTGGCCAAGTTCTTTCATGTCTTGTGGATCAAAACGAATACCATGATCTGCAGTCTCTATGGTAGCCGTCCTGTTCGTTGTAAAGATACTCTTCCTTCCGATAGCCTGGCAAGGACAAGCCGAGTTTTTTACGTAAAATTGAGACGTTGCGCATCCTAAGTTGTTCTGGTACTGCCATCAAACTGTTCCAATGAACGAGTGAATCTTTCGATCACATCGGTACTACAGAACCCTACCCTGGCTATGATCGAAGACTGTGACCAGGAGACTCGGCATGATAGAAGCGTGAGGGGACGGAGTTCAGAAGAGAGAGAGGACCGCCGACCGTGGTTCAGCGTAATTCATAGGTGATCGTCGAGCGTTGGTTGTTCCGAACCACATCAAGTTTGACGATCTGCTCATTCTTGAGCTGTTGGAGTAGGCTCAACATGGTACTGGGGTCACGGATGTCGACCCCGTTGACACGTTGCAAGACGTCTCCGGTCTGCACGCCGATCTTTTCATAAAAACTCGCCGGGGCGATGTAGTCCAGGCGATAGCCATTCACGGCCCCGTTAGTCATATTGGGTACGGCTCTCGCCTGCGACAGGAGCTTTGGGAGGTCGCTCATGGCCTGCTCCACTTCACGGCGATCGACCACTTTTCGCAGGGGAGCGCCGGAGGTCGACGGTTTATTGGACGGTGGGGGTGTGACGGTGGGATCACCGGCGACAGGTGGGGCTTCTGCATGCGCCAGTTCCAGTAACTCTTCCAAGTTGCCTTGGCGAATCACGACCCCGTTGCGACGAATGTCGCTCACTTCGCCGAGGTCGAGCACTGAGTCGTGCAGATGATACAGAGACTGCTGTTTCGATGACAGGTCTTCAATGATCGCAAAGACGCCGCGCTGATCGCCCAGCACGACTCCGATCAAGCGGAGCTTCTCTGCCAAGCCAAGGGAAGCTCGCACTGCGGCACCGGAGGCGCCTGGACGTCCGGAGCTTGTGGCAGTCGTCGTGCCGTCGCCGGCCGTCGGTGGAAGAAGGAAGAGGCCGCTTGATCGAATCTGCTCGATCGCTTGGACAGGCGAATAGGACGTCAGTGACGGAGATCCCACCGAAGTACTGGTGCTGACTCCTGCAGGTGACTCCGGCATCATATATAACGCATCTGCGACAAACGCATTGATGGCGTGGGCAACGAGCAAGCCGCCTGCCACCATGCATAGTAGTACACCAGTGTGACGGATATGTTGAGCAGAAACTGTTGCCATTATTATATAGTTCCGACTGTAGCCAACTTTCATCGTAGCTGGTGAACCATGATGACCGCAAGAATCTTTTTGTTGCGAGCTTTCACATGATGGGTGGACAAATCAACTCGAGCCAGCAATAATCTCTTTCTTTAAGGAGGTCGCACGCGTGAAGAAAGCACTCATCACCGGGATTACCGGCCAAGATGGTTCCTATCTATCTGAATTCCTCCTGGGAAGAGGGTACGAGGTGTACGGCATCGTGCGCCGTTCCAGCTCCTTCAATACAGGCCGAATTGATCCTATTTATGAGGATCCACATGTGCCGCATCGGCGACTGAGTCTCGTCTACGGCGATCTGAACGACGCCAGTTCGCTGAATCGGATCTTACGCACGGTCCAGCCTGATGAAATCTATAATTTAGGTGCGCAGAGCCATGTGCGAGTGAGCTTCGATATTCCCGAGTACACGGGAGAAATCACAGGGCTTGGCACCATCCGGCTCCTTGAGGCCATCCGGGAGTCGGGGCTCAAACCGAAGTTTTATCAAGCCTCATCGAGCGAAATGTTCGGCAAAGTTTTGGAGGTGCCACAGAAAGAGACGACGCCGTTTTACCCCAGGAGTCCCTACGGAGCTGCCAAAGTCTATTCGTACTGGATTACGGTGAACTATCGAGAGGCCTACAATCTCTTTGCCTGCAATGGCATTCTGTTCAACCATGAATCACCTCGACGAGGCGAAACCTTCGTCACGAGGAAAATCACCAAGGCGGCGGCCCGCATTAAGCTCGGCACGCAGCAGGATCTCTTTTTAGGCAATCTCGATGCGAAACGTGACTGGGGCTATGCCGGTGACTACATTGAGGCCATGTGGATGATGTTACAAGCAGCACAGCCGGATGATTATGTGATTGCGACAGGGGAAACTCATACCGTCAAGGAAATGTTGGAACTGGCGTTCGACCGGCTGCAGCTCGATTGGAAAAAACATGTCAAGATCGACGCGAAATACTATCGTCCGACGGAAGTCGATTTGCTGATCGGAGATGCCAGCAAGGCCAAGAAGGAACTCGGATGGCAACCCAAAGTGAAATTTGAAGAGTTGGTCGCTATGATGGTCGATGCGGATCTGGCTGCGGAAAAAGAGAAACTGGATGGGAC
>CABVRS010000066.1 GCA_902500745.1 uncultured Nitrospira sp. | reverse complement strand
TGGGGCGCAAAGGTGCCACGAAATTACGTAAGACATGGAACGCGGTTGCGGGTACTCATATAGGTGTCGAGATTGTTTCATGCCTGCTTGGGTTGCCGTTGGCATACCATTTGATCTTCTTGAGGGAAGAGAAAGGCGATCGAGTGTATCAGAGGGATGTTTCCTTGACAGAAATTCAGAGGCGTTGATATAGTCGAACGGTTTTATCTGACTAGGGAGAGCGGAGAATACGAGTCGGCGGTCTGGAGATGAGTTCAGGCCGGTGGGTTTAACACAAAGGAGGACGTGTAATGGGGTATCTGTCCAAGTTTTTGAGTGTCAGCGCAGCGCTAGTGCTCCTCTCGGTCTCAGCGGTGGGAGCGGAAGAGAAAGATCCATTGAAGCCGCGAGTTCCGGCTGATCAGATGGCCGATGCAAAAGCTATGAAGAATAAGTTCGAGGGTGATGCGGATAGCGTTGCCAAAGGCAAGGCGCTGTATGAGGGCAAGGGCACCTGTTTCAATTGCCATGGTAAGGCAGGTGATGGACAGGGTGAAGCCGGCAAGATTCTCAACCCCAGCCCACGAGATTTCACGAACTGCAAGTTCCACAAGAAGCGGAAAGACGGCGAGCTTTTCTGGGTTATCAAGAACGGGAGCGCTGGTACGGGCATGGTGTCCTTGATTCCTGCTGCCATCACCGAGGACGAAGCCTGGCATATTATTAATTATGAGCGCAGCTTCTGTAAGAAGGACTAATCTAGTCCCGGGGTAAGCTGTGTGAGTCGATTTGGAAGGGTGGAGAGGTCACTCTCCACCCTTCTTGCTTTTAAATTCAGCAGGATAAAGCCGTCCTCTCTTTGATGTGCGCTGGTTCCACCTCCAAGATTTTCTCCATCGATAGCTGAAATCCAGGGCCGCATGTTCATATATGCGATCCCCTCCAGAAGGGGGGATCGTAGGAAGAACTGACAAAGAAGTGCCCTGAGCGCTTGCGCTGTGGATACAAAAAAGGGTAGAGTCCGCGCGTTGTATTAGCATCAAGGGTAGGACTCCAATCGAGGTGACAACCATATCGGGCCGTCTGTTTTCATAATTTGGAATAGGAGGGCGACTATGGGCAGCCTATGGCCGTGGGGGAAGTGCCGCGTAGCAGTGGTAACGGTATCGCTTGCGTTCCTGTCGACGGGAGCCATTGGAGTTCTCAACTCCGGGGTCGGTTATGCCGGAGAAGGTGCGTTGCCGTCGGGAATTTCAGCAGCTGACATCGAATATACTGGGCGCATTACGGTTGGTGGGGACCCTGTCACGGCCGCCATCAATACGGCCAAGAAAAAAGGCATCATCACGTTTGACGGCACGGCAGGTGAACGGATCAACATCGGCTTTCACGGTGTTTCACTCACTCAGTTCAGGGTGGCGGTGTATGGGCCGGATGGTGCGATGGTTCCAGCTCAGGCGTCGGCCGTGAAGAACTATTATGCGACCATGCAGCGAGAACTCTCCGCTCAAACGAAGGTCCAAACGTCAACCTCGTCCTATAAATTCACTGATGATACGGCAGGTAGTTTGATTTCCTCCAGTCAGATGAACGGAGCGAGTCTTGACCTCGCTGAATTGCCCGCGACCGGAACCTATACGATCCTCCTCGATCCCCTCAGCGAATACACGGGGAGTGCGACCATAGCGGTTTCAAGCGCAGTGAGCGGAGAAATTGTTCCTCAGGGTGCCGCGGTGGCGGTTGATATCAAGCGCGTCGGGCAAAACGCGTACTATACCTTCTCAGGTCAAAGCGGCCAAACGGTGAGTGTGCAGTTAAGTGATGTGACGATTCGAAGTGGATATGTTTCGATTCTGAAGCCGGATGGTATGCCCTTGGGCAAGCCGATCTCGTTCGTGTCCGGCGGCGTCATGATCCCAGGGCAGGTCCTTCCCACGTCCGGGACCTATACGGTTCTGATTGATCCGGACCTGAGTTACACCGGTCGTGCCAAGCTTGCGTTGTATAACGCTCCGGAACTGACCGGTTCCATTATGATCGACCAAGTGACTGTGACACCGACCTTGACTGTGCCGGGCCAACGGGCGAGCTATACCTTTAACGGAACGGCTGGCCAATGGGTGAATCTCGGTCTGACTGGGGTGTCGATTGCCTCGAGCACGGTGTCCATACTGAAGCCGGATGGAAGCAAGTGGTCGTCGACCACCATTGGTCCGAGCGGCGGCAGCCTTGATCCTTTGACGGCGTTACCGGAAACAGGGACGTACACCATCACGGTTGAGCCGGTTAGCAACTACACCGGCAGTATGACCCTCGCGCTATCTTCTCCCGTCGCAGGGACACTGACCCTCGATGGTCCATCGATGCCGGTCAGTCTTGCCAAGCCAGGCCAGACCGCTCGGTATACGTTCAATGGCCATGCGGGACAATGGGTGAGTCTTGGGCTGACGTCAGTGGACATCACCTCGAGCGCGGTCACGCTTCTGACCTCGGAAGGAACCGTCCTTGCCTCCACGGCTGTGGGTACAGCTGGTGGGGCGCTGGAAGATCAAAACCCCTTGCCGACCACCGGTACGTACACGATTCTTGTTGACCCAAGCAGCAACTATACAGGGAAAATGACGATGACCCTCTCGACGGAGGTGTCGGATTCCCTGAAAATTAATGCGGCTCCCAGAGCCATCATGATCAGCAGGGCGGGACAGAACGGGCGCTATACGTTTGCGGGCACCGCAAACCAAGAAGTGACCATCAAGGTGACTCAAAATAAGATTGGCAATGTAAACGTCAACCTCTATTCTCCGAACGGTGTGTTGCAAACTGGGGTGACGAGCTCGGCGTCGAGCTTTACGCTGAAGCCGGTGACGCTGGCGACCTCGGATACATACACCATCACGATCAATCCGCCGATGCCTGACACCGGGAGCATTCATATGCAGGTGACCACCCCGTAGGGAGCGGAGCCTGTACAGTAACAAGTCATCGCTTTTGCGGTGAGGGTTGCAGATCGAAAGAGGGTGGGGTTAATCTCCACCCTCTTTTTTTTGAAGTGCAGTCAATCTAAGCGAATGCCCCGTACTCTGCTCGTAAACACCTGGGCTTCAGCAGGAGACCAGCTAGTTCACGTACAACGGATACGAGCAGCTCCTGGTAGTCTGTTCGTGGGTCTATCGAGGGGTTGCGGCTGAGCGGCCTCCGGTGGCGAACTGAACGGCGACGGCACCTATCCGACACTGATTGTGGGAGGCGCTATCTCCTATTCGATTCTCGACGAGCAAACTGGCGTGAATTGGTGGGGTCTAGGGTGCTTCCGATGCGGCGAGGGAAGGTAGGGTGGTAAGGACGACGTCAGTTGCTTTGTCGTCTGGTTTCAGCAGGGGAATGACCTGGGGGCGTTGCACTGAGCCAAACTTTGATTTGGATGCCCATGCGACTTTCTGGCGCACGAATCCCCCGATCTCCCCGAGCGTGACCTTCCCATCGTGGTTCGTATCTGCTTCTCCTCGAAGACCTCGCAGCAGATAGTAAGTGAAGAGCCCATGTCGATGGGCGTCGTCGTCGAGGCCTTTGCCGAGCCCTTCCACCGCGATCAAACGGATTGCCTTGTCGCCATGTAAATCCCATTGAGGAGCGACGGTCGTCGTGGGGCTGTCTTGAATCTGGGAAATTTTCCCTTCGAAGACAAGGATGGCCTGCTGTGGGTTGAGTTTGGCAAAGACTGATTCGAGCGACTTCAGCCGATACAGGGTCCTCGCGGCCTTCGCCCCATCATAAGGAACCAGCATGATCTCTCCTGTCGGAGACACCATGGCATGGCCGGAAAAGTAGACGATAACGAGCCCATCCTTCATGGGACGAGTCGGAAGCCATTCGAGGAGCGCCTTCTCGATCTGAGAATAGGTTGCCTTGCGATCCGTCAAGACGGAAATGTTGGACGGCGGAACGCCTCCGAGTGTGTGAAAATACTTGGCGACTGTTTCTGCATCTCGCGACGCATACTTGCGGGGCCGTATCTGTTGGTTGACATACGAACTGAGGCCGATGGAAATGACGGAAGTCTCAGGATGCCGAAAGCTTGATGTTTGTGCGGGGATCTGATCGATATCGTCATGGCTGGATCCCGTGGGGGCGATCGTGAAGGACAGCGTTTGGGGCCAGGCCGAAGTCCCGCCGCGCTCTTCCACGGCAACCCGAATCTTGGCGTGCTGTGGCTCGGCGAGCAGGGGCAAACTGGCAAGAAATTCCAGAGATCTTGTTTGGCCTGGTTGCAGAGGTGGGACTTTCAGTTGGGTCGTGGGAAATTGATCGATCACGGCCGAAGTTCCAGTCAGCGACGTCCAGACATTCTCAATCGGGGTTGTTCCCGTATTCACAACGTCCACTCGGATGCGGACATGTTCGCCACCTTCGAGTAAGAGGTCACTGTTTTCGTCAAGTAACATGGCCTTAAATCGAAGGGGTGAAGAGGGTGAGGCCGGCGGATGCCGGTTTTCTATGGTCGCTGAATGCGGCGGGACAGGGAGGTTGCCGGAAGGTGCGGAATTTGGTGCGGATGGATGGAGCAGGTTTTGGCCGCCTGCCGCTGCTCGAGCAATCAAGGTGACACGTGTGGCAACATCGATGGCGGCGTCGTGGAGGAAGGGGTCGATGTGATAATTACAATTCTTTCCGAGCTGTTCTAGCCGTAAGCGTTCTTGCCGAGCGATCTTGACGTCTGTTTGGCGGAGTAACGTTCCCGTTCGATCGTAGACACGAGCGACCGTAGTGAGGTGTAAGCTGGCAGGTGGCCGGTCGTACAATGCCTCCTTGTTCAAGTCGAACGTTGAATCAGCAAGATCGACCTGAATGACATGATCAGGAGGGGGTCCCCCCGCATCACCTTTGGATATCACGGTTGTGAAGGTTCGCTGAACCGCTTCCTGCAACGCCTCATGGAGACGATCTCCCAAGGGGATTTCCTGTATCTGCCCGCAGGAATCGCTGTAACGAATCGTTAAGTCTTTGAATGATTGGGATACTTCCAGCTGAGCGCTGGAGGGGAGAGGTTCTCCCAATGAAGGAAATTCCACATGTTTGGCGCAAGCGGAAAGAAGGAGCAGAGCCCCTCCCAATCCTACCCCAGCAACAAAGGTCGTGTGATTGAATGATGGTCTTGAGATCACTGGCGCGCCTAGTTCTCGCGACCACAACCGTACTGGAAACACTAGCTGAAAGCAACACGATTGCCATACGAGACGCGGTGAGTCGAAGTGCTTATTGCGTCATCGGAAGTGGGTCGATGGCCCATTAAATATGTATAATCTGTATACGCAGGAGTTTTCCTCTTTGAAGCCTGTTGAAAGAGTGGTGTAAGATGTATCGTTCGGGGCATTATTGGGCCCCATTTCCAATTCGGACTCTCTTGAAGAGAGCCATACCCTGGAGGAGTGCAGATATGCTCAACTGGAGTCAGCAGGCGACGAGAGTACTTGTCGGTTGTGGGTTGGTCGGATGTGCTCTTATAGGAAGTGGATGCGCGTCATCCGTTTCAGCGGCAGGCGTTCCTCCAGCCTGGGCACAAGGCTTTTCGGAAATCGTAAAAAAGACGACCCCGGCTGTTGTGAATATCGCTGTGACTGGCGGAAAAGAAGGGAGTCGGCGCCGTGGTGGGGGGCCTCCGGTTCCTCCGTTCGGAACGCCTCCTCCTGGTGATGAGCCAGGCGGCGAGTCGCCGACACCACCAGGCCCCCATGGCCCACCTGCCCCGCACGGTCGTCCGGACCAGAGCGCGGGCTCCGGGGTCATTTTGGATGCCAATGGCTATATCGTCACCAATAATCACGTGGTTGAGGGAGCAACGCAGATTACCGTGACGCTGAGCGATCGGCGTGAGTTTTCTGCAAAAGTGGTCGGCACCGATCCAAAGACCGATTTGGCGGTCATCAAGATTGAGGCCAAAGATTTGCCCTCGCTCAAGTGGGCTGAGTACGAAAAATTGCAAGTCGGTGATCTGGTGCTGGCTGTCGGAAGTCCGTTCGGCCTGAGCTCGACCGTTACGCTCGGTATCATCAGTGCCCTGGGTCGGGGCAATGTGGGAATCGCCGACTATGAAGATTTCATCCAGACCGACGCAGCGATCAACCCTGGGAATTCAGGCGGTGCGCTCGTCAATATGAACGGCGAGCTGATCGGAATCAATACGGCGATTTTTTCGCGGACCGGCGGGTCGGAAGGAATCGGATTTGCGATTCCGAGCAGCATCGCGCTCGATATTGTGGACAGTCTTCAGAAAACAGGGAAGGTCGTCCGTGGATGGATGGGCGTCGCGATTCAGGAGATCACGCCGGCCTTGGCCAAGTCCTTCAAACTGCCGGAGCAACGGAAGGGCGTCTTGATCAGCGACGTCAATGAAAATGGTCCGTCTCACGCGGCAGGCATCAAACGGGGTGATGTGGTCGTCGCATTCAATGGCAAAGAGGTACAGAGCGTCAGTCAGCTGCGGAATTTGGTGGCAAGAACAGTGGTCGGAAAAGACGCGCAAATCAAGGTGGTCCGTGAAGGCAAGGAACAGTTGATCGCGGTGAAAGTGGCGGAACGCCCGTCGGACGAAGTGTTGGCGAAGAAAGAGCCTGGTCCGCCCAAGGAATCCGGAGAAATGATCAAGCCACCGGACAATGTCTTAGCGTCGTTGCGTGTCCAGACACTGGATAATGCGTTGATGAGCCAACTCAATATCTCCACCAAAACCGCCGGAGTCGTCATCACGTCGGTGGAACCTGGTGGGGAGGCGGAGGCCGCCGGGCTTCAGCGTGGTGACGTCATTCAGGAAATCAATCACGAGGTGGTCAAGTCGCTCGCGGATTATCAAAAGGCGGCAGAAAAGATCAAGAAAGACGAACTTGCGGTCTTGTTGGTCAATCGCCAGGGGAACAGCCTATTTGTTGCAGTTAATCCAAAGTAAGGTCCTGAGGTCTGGATGGGTGGTCGGCTGATCGTTGTATGAACGGGTTCTCTTCATAGCGGGAGCGAGGGCTTGTGTTGAACAAGGTGAACCGGTGGCTGCAAGATTCGATCTTCAAGCCGCTGGAAGATAAAAAGATGCCGGTCATGGAGCACCTGGTGGAGTTCCAGGTCCGGTTGACCCGTGCCGTGATCGTCTTGACGGTCATTTTCATGGGGACATTTTTTTATGCTGACGCCTTGGTGAAATGGCTCCGCGTTCCGCTCCAGAACATGTTTGTGCCCCGCGAGCTCTCGTGGGAACCCACCGATCTGCCGACCGTACCGTTCGTTTTTCTCGCCCCTGCGGAGGCGCTGTGGCAGAACGTCAAGGTGGCAGGGCTCTGCGCGATCGTAGTCGCCATGCCGTATCTGTTGTATGAAATTTGGAAATTCGTCGTGCCTGGATTGCACGTCCAAGAGCGACGGTTTGTCGGACCGTTTGTGTGTGTCAGCGCGGTTGCGTTCTATGCCGGGGTAGGATTTTCATTTTTTTTCGTCTTGCCGTTCGCGTTGAATTTTTTGATTGCGTATGGTGTGAATGCCGGATTTGTGCCTCAGATCTCGATTGCGCAGTATGTCGGGTTCGCTCTCTGGTTTCTGATGGTCTTTGGGTTGACCTTTGAGGTGCCTTTGGCGCTCACGCTCATGGCCAAGCTGGGTTGGGTCGACGCACCGTTCTTGATCCAGTATTGGAAGTGGGCGTTGTTGGGATCATTTGTGATTGCAGCGATCCTGACGCCGACACCTGATCCGTTCAATCAAACACTCATGGCCGGTCCCATGTTCCTGCTGTATTGGGTCGGTATCTTTGGTGCGAAGATGTTTGGTAAGAAAACAGCCTCGGAGACGAGTCCGTCCGGTGTTCCCACGGTGGCGATGGCCGGAGCAGGGGCCGGGGGGAGTGCGTCGAGGATGGCAATGGGGAAATCTTCAGATGATGAATATGTCGGAGTTCCCGGAGGACGACAGCACTAGGTTGATTCGGGGGTTAGACAGTCGGTTGGACGAAAAGGGTACCCATGGGACGTGAGCTTAACATCATCAGCAATGACAGCGACGATGCCTGCACCTATATGTGGGCCTGTGCCATCTGTGATGAAAATGAACGGTGCCAAAAGGACAAGGAAGGCCATAGCCGCTGGTTGGTCGCCAAGCGGATGGAACGGATCGAATACAAAGTGCTCATTATGAGTAACAAGGGCGGCGTGGGAAAGAGTACCTGTACCACGAATATTGCCGTCAGTCTTGCACTCAAGGGGTGGCATGTCGGCATCTGTGACATGGATATCCATGGTCCCAATATTCCGAAAATGGTCGGCGCCGAAGGACAGAAACTCAAGATCAGCACATCCGGCGGGATCATTCCTTTCCAGGCCTATAATTTAAAGATCGCCTCGATGTCGTTTCTCCTGCAGAATTCCGATGATCCCATCATCTGGCGTGATGCCTATAAGTACGAATTCATCAACCAATTGCTGGGTGGAGTCGATTGGCAGGATCTCAATTTTCTTCTCATCGACCTCCCGCCGGGAACCGGCAATGAATCGGTCACGACCATCGATTTGCTCGGGAATGTCAGTGGTGCGGTCATCGTGACAACTCCTCAAGAGGTGGCCCTTCTCGATTCGAGGAAGTCCGTCACCTTTTGCAAGGACAGCGAAGTGCCGATCATCGGCATTGTCGAGAATATGAGCGGATTGGACTGTCCCCACTGCCATCGTGAGATTGAGGTGTTTCGGAAGGGTGGCGGGGAGGCTTCTGCCCTTGATATGGGCGTCCCATTTTTGGGACGAATCCCCCTCGACCCTGATGTTGTCACACAATCGGATGCTGGTGAGCCGTTCGCGATGTTCAACTCCGACACGACGACGGCGGAAGCCTACCATCGTATCGCCAATCAGGTCGAATCATTCTGCAAGAAGAGTGGATCATTGCTGAAAGTCGGCCGGCCCACCGCCGGGCCGATCAAGGGAGTGAATTTGTGAAAGCCGCTGATGCCATGACCGGATTGACCCAACTCCACGATGCGCAGCACGTCGTACTCGATGCCGCAACGGTATTGGGAGTGGAGAAGGTCTCGATCCTTGATGCCTTGGGGCGTGTATTGGCTGAGGACATTGTTGCGACCCGTGACAATCCCCCGTGGGACAATTCGGCGATGGATGGGTTTGCCGTCAGGTGGGCGGATATCAAGCCGGAGCACTCGATCCAGAAACCAGTATCCCTTGCGGTGATCGAGGATGTTCCCGCTGGAACGATGCCGTCAAAAGAGGTGGGCTCCGGTCAGGCAATCCGAATTATGACGGGTGCGCCGATTCCTCGCGGGGCTGATACCGTGCTCAAGGTTGAAGATACCGAACATACCGCTGATTCCGTCCGTGTATTGAAGGCTGAACCAAAGGGGTCCAACATCAGGCCTCAAGGGGAGGATGTCAAGAAAGGGGATTGTATCATCGCCAGAGGAACCAGACTGCGTCCCAGTGAGGCTGGGATGCTGGCGATTTTAGTGAAGCCATTCGTGTTCGTGCATCAGCGACCGCGCGTGGCGATCCTTTCGACGGGTGATGAGCTGGCAGACTTGGACGAACGGTACAGTGAGGAGAAGATTATCAATTCGAATAGCTATGGGATTGCCGCGGCAGTTCAGGAAGCCGGGGGCATGCCACTGCTGCTCGGCATCGCTCGTGACACTCCCGCGGCGCTTAAAGAAAAGATCTCACATGGGTTGAATGCGGACATTCTCGTCTTGTCGGGCGGCGTCTCGATGGGTGATTATGACTTTACGAAGGCCGTCTTTCGTGAATTGGGCGCGGAGATGAATTTTTGGAAACTTGCCATCCGGCCCGGTCAGCCGCTGGCCTTCGGAAAGATTCACGATAAACTTGCGTTCGGTCTTCCGGGTAATCCGGTTTCGTCGATGGTGACCTTTGAGCAGTTGGTGCGGCCGGCCTTGCTGAAAATGAGCGGCTGTCGAAGCTATGGACGCCCGGTTGTGCAGGCGGTCTTTCAGGACACCTTTTCCAAACGTGCCGATCGGCGGCATTTTTTGCGTGGCATCCTCACTCAACAGGAAGGCGTCTTCAAAGTCCGAACTACCGGGGATCAAGGGTCCGGCATTCTCACATCGATGGTAAAAGCCAACTGTCTCATCGATGTGCCTGTCGAGGTTGAGCGCTTGAAACCTGGTGATGAAGTGGCGGTTCAGTTGTTGGCCGGCGAGGCATGGGCGACTACGACCGAGCCGCCGCAGGCCGGTCCGCATCGCCTCTCTTGTTGTTAACATGGACGATCACAAGTAGGTGCTGGTGACGCCGACGAGGCGAGGAATCTATCCCGGCTTTGCGATGGCTAGGTTGATCGGTGAGGATGTGTTCTCATGTCTGTTCCTATCGTGTCCTTTATCGGTCGTTCGAACAGTGGGAAGACGACCCTAATCGAGCGCGTGATTCCTGAGTTGGTCAAGGCCGGATACCGTGTGGCGACCGTCAAACATGCGGGGCATGGGTTCGATCTTGATACGGAAGGAAAGGATAGTTGGCGTCATAAGCGCGCCGGCGCCAGTAGTGTCGTGATCGTCTCGAAGGGAAGTCTTGCCTTGTTTGCCGATGTCTCGGAACAGCTCAAGGTAGAGGAGGTTCGCGATCGTTTCTTGGATAGCTCCTATGATCTCATCATCGCTGAAGGATGGAAGAGCGAGGGGTATCCAAAAATTATCATTGTTCGTGATCAGTTGGGTGAAATCTCCTATTCGTCCGATGGCCTTCTCGCGGTCGTCTCCGATGCGGTGGTTGATCTCCCGGTCCCCGTATTCCATCTGGACGATGTGGGCGGTGTCGCGGCTCTCTTGATTACGCAGTTCCCTCTCAGACGCCGGGAGCATGAGCTGGACGTCTAAGACTGCTTTGACGCTGAGTCTCGTAGCAGGAGGTCTGGCTCTCCTCGGGGTTGCAATTCCTCTCACCGATCAGCCGAAGTTCTGTGCCGGGTGCCACACTATTGGGCCTGCGTATGAGAGTTGGGTGAACTCATCCCATAAAGAAGTGAGCTGTGTCACTTGTCATGTGCGGCCTGGATTTGAAGGCTGGTTACACGACAAGGTCTTAGCGGGAGCCAAAGACACGGCCATCTATCTATTTGGAACGCCGACCGAGGCACACAATCTCAAGGCCCGCGTGGATTCAGAGGTCTGTCTCAGTTGCCATCGTCATATCCTCCGTGTTTCAGAAATCGCGTCACGCGACCTTCCAGCACCAGTCAAGGAGGTGGGATTGATCATGGATCATCGCCGGCACATGCAAGCCTTCAAGACTCGTGGGCAAGGTGAAGGATGTACGACCTGCCATTCCGGCGTGGTGCATGATGCACCGATCAAAGGCTATCCGGTCGTCATTCCGCGGGGCCACCTGTCCGCCGACAGCAAGCCATGGTATCCAACTCATCCCGAGGGATCATACCTGCGTGAGCGAGCCCTCCGCGATTGTTTCGGCTGCCACGATGGGAAAAGCCGGCATGGCGATGCTATTCTGGGTCGGAAATGTGAGACCTGCCACCTCCCTGATAAGATCAGCGGCGCCTTATTATTCAACTAGTCGATCGGAGGAAGGGATCGAATGGCAAGTCCCGTTCTGAACGTGTCGCGGCTGACGAAGCGGTTCGGAAATTTCACTGCGGTGGATGAGGTCTCTTTCGAGATTCGACCGGGTGAAATCCTGGGGTTATTGGGGCCGAACGGTGCCGGAAAGACCACGACAATCCAGATGCTGCTTGGGGTGGTGACACCGACCTCAGGTTCGATCGAAGCGTTTGGTTTGGATCTGTCCACCCACCGTGAAGCGGTGCTGCAACAGGTGAATTTTTCATCGACCTATATCGCCATGCCGCAATCGCTGACTGTCGAGGAGAATCTATGGGTCGTGGCCAGGCTCTACGGCATGAGTGATATCGCCCATCGGGTGGATGCCATCGTCAGGAAGCTTGAGATGGACGAATTCCGACAGAAAGTCACCCGCAAATTGTCATCAGGGCAGATGACGCGATTGACATTGGCAAAGGCCTTTCTTACGGAGCCTCGGCTTCTCTTCCTCGATGAGCCGACGGCCAGTTTGGATCCCGACATCGCCCACAAAATACGGTCGTTACTGAAAGAAGAGCGACGATCATCGGGGTTGAGTATCTTGTACACGTCGCACAACATGCGGGAGATGGAAGAAATGTCGGACCGAATCATTTTTCTTCAGCGTGGACGTCTCGTGGCCGAAGGGACGGCCCAAGCCATCGTGGCACGTTTCGGCAAGGCAGACTTGGAGGAAGTGTTCTTAAATCTCGCACGGGAATCGAGCGCCCCGTTGCCATCATGACGGAGGCTCTTGTGAACTTTGGTACGGGGTTCCTTGCCGGGGGGCTCGCTGTCAGCACGATTTGGGGGCTCTTCTGGTTTGCGATCGGGTTGATCGGCTGGAACCGTCGCACCTGTGGGTGGGTCATCGTGATGAAAGGACTTGCAGGTGGTGTTGTGCCGTTAGTCCTGTTGCTCGGTCTCCTGTGGTGGCGCGATGGACGCGGATATGACGGGCTCTGGTTTACGAGTGGGTTAGTCGGAATGCCGGCTCTTCTGTCGATCCTCTCATTGCGACCGATGTCGGATGGGAAAACAGCGGGGACACATTTTTTTGAAGGGATCCGATTCCTTATGGCAGATCTCCTGGGAACTCATCAAGGCTGTGGCGGTTGCGATCATGCGCACGACCATAAGACCTGTCCATGAAACTGCATCGTGTTGGTGCACTCATCCTCCGGCATCTCTATCTGTACCGGAGGAGCTTGCCGCGGATCATGGAAATTTTTTACTGGCCATTCTTGGATCTCGTCATCTGGGGATTTATCACCCTCTACCTGGCCCGATACCAGAGCGAAGTTCCTGGGTTCGTCACCTTTTTCCTCGGAGCCCTGATTCTCTGGGATGTGTTGTTCCGCTCTCAGCAGGGCATCACGATTACGTTTCTCGAGGAACTCTGGGCGCGCAACCTGATGAATCTCTTCGCCAGTCCCTTGAAGCCGAGCGAATTTCTAGCCGCCACGATGGCGATGAGTGTGATGAAGGTGACCGTGGTCTCGATCGTCCTGGGTGGGTGTGCACTCGTCTTCTATTCCTATAATGTGCTGATCATCGGATTGTGGCTGATCCCATTCGTGCTGAATCTGGTGGTCACGGGCTGGATCATCGGCGTGTTTACAACCTCATTGATTATGCGATTCGGACAGGAGGCTGAAGTGCTGGCCTGGAGTATGGTGTTTCTATTCCAACCCATCTCATGTGTGTTTTATCCCATGGATGTGCTGCCCCAGTGGCTGAAGGCGATCGCCTGGGCGAATCCGGCCG
>CABVRS010000065.1 GCA_902500745.1 uncultured Nitrospira sp. | reverse complement strand
GAATCAAATGGATGTCGCCTTGGCCCAAGCGGGAACCAACCTAACCTACTCCTATATTCGCGCTCCGTTTGCCGGCTATATCGCCGAACGTAATCTGGATACCGGGGCCTATGTCAGCAGTGCCACAGCCAGTACATCGACGATGTCACGCGGCATCATGAGTCTGCAGGACATTGATACGGTCCGTGTACTGATTGAAGTCGTCGAACGAGATATTCCACTCGTGAAGATCGGACAAAAAGCAGAACTTCGCGCTGAGGCATACCCCGACCGGATATTCGAGGGAACTGTGACACGCATCGTCCAGGCCCTGAATCGTGCAACGCGCACCATGACGGTTGAAATTGACTTGCCCAATAGAGATCGTCGATTGAAAGGTGGGATGTTCGCTCGAGTTGAAGTGTTGGTAGGGACACGTCCTCAGGCCCTACAGATTCCCATCGATGCAGTCAGCCGTCTTGAAGAGACGCAATATGTGTACATTGCCGAAGACGGAAAAGCCCGGAAAGTCGATATTGGGATCGGCGCCCGACAAGGGAATTACATAGAAATCATCAAGGGCCTGGCAGGGAATGAAGAAGTCATTGTCTCCGGTAAAGATTTGGTGCGCGATGGCACACCAGTCCAAACTCAGCTTCTTTCCCTCCCCTCAGATGCGGGCGCTGTGGTCACTCGATGAACGAGGCATTTCTCCAACCCGGATGTATGTCCTAGGAGGACCTCCGGCTCCGCATTAATACCCTTTCTCAACGTACTGGATATGTGGCTAACTTTACTCGCGTTACGCAATCGAATCGGCATTTTGATGCTCTCCTTGGCGATGGTGGTATTGGGCGTGACCTCGCTTCAGAGACTGCCGGTTGACCTCTTCCCACAAATCCAAGTCCCCGTCGCTTTCGTGGGCGTCATTTACAAAGGGGCTCCCCCTCTCGACATTGAGCAGAGTGTGGTGTACCCGATCGAAAAGGCCGTCAGTTCGGCTTCCAACGTGGAGCATGTCGAGTCGTTCAGCAAGCAAGGACTTGGAGCAGTCCAGATCTGGTTCAACTGGGGGGCCGACCTCAATGTCGGTCAAATGGAGGTGATGCAGCGCATCACCCAAATCCTAAACAGTCTTCCACCAGGTATTCTGCAGCCGTTTATCGTCAAGTTCGATGTCTCCAATATTCCTGTTTCGGTCGTGTCGGTATCGAGCGACGAGCTGGACGAGCGCGCGCTCTACGATCTCGCGTATAACACCATCGCCCCTCAGATCGAGCAGATTGCTGATGTTGCGGCAGCGACCGTTGAAGGAGGAAAGATCCGCCAGATCAACATCAATCTTGATCCGGCCCTCCTCAGCGCCCGTGGGCTTTCGATTCTCGATGTCGTCCGATCCGTCAAAGCCGCCAACCTGATCTTACCTTCCGGCGATATCAAAGCCGGCAACCTTGATTACAACGTGTTTACGAACAACCAGTTTCGAACGGTGGATCCGATCCACGACGTCATCGTGAAGGTGAATCAGCAAGGCAATCCGGTCCGCGTGCGTGACGTAGGAACCGTGACGGATTCCTCAGATATCCAAACGAATATCGTCCATACCGATGGAGCCAGATCGGTATTTCTTCGGGTCAATAAACAACCGCTCGCCAACACGGTCGCGGTGGTCGACGCGTTACGCGGTGCCCTTCCCAAAATGTTCGGCATCCCTGAAGGTGTCAAGCTCGGTATTTCGTTCGACCAGTCTCTCTACATCCGTCAATCCATCCACAATCTAATTGAACAGGCTATCCACGGCTCATTGTTAGCTGCGGCCGTGATTTTCATCTTTCTTCGTAACTTGACCAGCACCATAATCATTTCCGTAGCCATCCCACTGTCGATGCTCGTGACATTTATTGTCCTCTACTTCACGAATCAGACCCTCAATGTATTCACACTCGGTGGGCTTGCACTCGGGATCGGTCGTCTTGTGGATGATTCCATCGTGGAGTTGGAGAATATTCAGCGCCACATTAACACCAATCCCAAGCGGTGGAACGCCATTCTGGATGCCGCTCGGGAAGTTGCGATGCCGATTCTTGCATCGACGGTGACGACGGTGGTTGTGTTCCTCCCGATGTTTTTTGTCGTCGGCATTGCGCGTCTGCTATTGATTCCGCTGACTGTCACAATCGCCATCGCACTCTTTACGTCATTCCTCGTCTCACGCACAGTGACACCGGCACTCTGCTACAGATTCTTAAAGCCTGAGCAAGAAGCACAGCGCACTATGCCGAGCTGGCTTGTGGCAGTGATGGTGTGGAGTCGTACCCGTTATGAATCGCTGGATCGAAGCTATGAAGACTCGTTGCACTGGATACTGGGACACCGCAAGATTGTAATCCTCGTCGTGTTAATGATTTTCTTCGGATCGCTCACCTTGATTCCTCTGATCGGGACGGAATTCCTGCCGGTTTCCGACGAAAGCCAGTTTCGGATTGTCTTGCGGGCACCAGTTGGTCAACGGGTTGAAAACACTGAGCAACAAGTCTCAGAAGTTGAGCGGGTCCTTCGCGCAAATATTCCCGCCGCTGAACTGGAAACCATCGTCTCCAGTACCGGCATCCTATCCCAAGGTCGCTCGTCGCTATTCAACCCCAATACCGGCCCTCACACTTCTTCGATTCAAGTGTACCTCGTCGAACCATCGAGGCGGACACGCACTCAGGTTGAGATCATGAACGATGTACGCCCCAAGATCGTGAGACTGTTTCCCGGCGTCTCAATGTATTTCGATCCCGGAGGTCTTGTTAAGCGCGTCACGAGCTTTGGCTCGCAAAAGGCCGTCGACGTGGAAATATACGGACATGACTTTGGAACGGCCAGGGAGGTCATCACGCGCGTCAAAGAGATTATGGAGCAGACGCCCGGCCTGGCGGACGTGGAACCCAGTCGGGAGGAAAACTATCCGGAAGTCAACGTGACGGTGGATCGAGAGAAAGCCGCGTTGCTGGGCATCAGCGAAACCGATGTGGCCAATGCCGTCCTTTTTTCTTTGAATGGGAACGGTCAGACCGATCCGATTATTTACACCGATCCACAAAGCGGCAATGAGTACTTTATCAGCGCATGGCTAGCAGAAAAACACCGAAAGAGTCTCACCGATTTGGAAAATATTCTGCTCACCACCAAAACCGGTGAGCCGGTCCTACTTAAAAGCATGGCGTCACTTAAGTTGAACGCGGGGCCGGTGAAGATCGATCGGAAACACTTCCAGCGCGTGATCCACATGACAGCGAATCCGACCACTCGACCACTTGGCGAGATTGCCGAAGATCTTGAGTCGGCATTCGCCAAACTCCAGTTGCCGGCAGGCTTTAGCATCAAACTAGCTGGGCAAATTCAGCAGCAGCGGGAAACCTTCGAAGGATTGCAGTTTGCTATCGTCCTCGCGCTCATGTTGGTCTACATGGTCATGGCCGCCCAGTTTAAGTCGCTCATCGATCCATTCATTATCATGTTTGCCGTGCCGATGGGTTTTCCTGGAGTCATTTTGATACTGTTTTTGACCGATACTACATTATCCACCTCATCAATGATGGGCATCATCATGATGTTTGGCATTGTCGTCTCGAATGGAGTCTTGCTGGTGGACAATACCAATGTGCTCCGTCGACGAGGATACGCTCTTCACCAAGCCGTCGTCACCGGCGCGCGAACAAGGCTGCGGCCGATTCTCATGACTTCCCTGGCTACAGTCTTTGGGCTCCTTCCCATGGCGATCGGACTCGGAACCGGCGCTGAAACCAACGCGCCATTGGCGCGCGCGGTCGTCGGTGGATTGAGTGTTTCCACCCTGCTCACGCTGTTTCTCGTCCCGACGATGTACGTAATCCTGGAAGAGCGCTTTCCTAGAAGGTTTGCGGAAGAATCAGACGAGCGGCGGTCGTCGTCAGCTGAAGCAGTTCCGGCTCCCGAGTAGCTCCGTCAACGCTCCACAATGTTGGGGAATAGCGACTTTAACTGCATGGCCAGTCCAATGTCTCCCGTGATCTGCAACCGCCCGGACATCGCCATGGTCATACTGCTGAGCTGTCCGTTGAGGATCCGAATACAATCTTCTCCGGCCATCGACAGCGTGACATGCGGCTCGTCATGGGTTCCATCCTTCACGACGCAGGTTCCATTTTGGACCAGCAATTGATATTGCCCGCCTTGAGCCCCTTGCAGATCGAACTGGTACACCGCATCGACATCTTCCGCGGCCTCTTTATCTAGTTTGGCTGGAAGCGTGTCGAGCACCTCTCGTATCGTTGTTGCTTTCATGAATAGACAAACTCCCTCCGCATGATAAAAAACTCGGGGGCGGCTCAATTCCGCCCCCGAGACAATTTCTCTATGACTGAAATCTTTTAATACCGGAGAGTGGCTGTTGCGACACTACGCCGGGCGCCGAAGAACTCCTTCGAAAAGGATTCAACGACCGCCGGATCATAGCCTTTGCAGCTGAAAATGTCGAGGTATGCGTGATTGGTATCGTTGGCAAAATGCCCGCTGATTAATGAGGTGGAAATCAGTTGTACCATCGAATAGCCGGCGACACGACCTTCGCCGAAGTTCACGACTTGGCACTCGCCGAAGCGCTTCATCCCGATGAGCTCACATAGCTCAACGACATAGCGTTTAATGCAGTCCGCATCCCGAATAAGATCGGGATTGCAATCGTGGAGATCCACTGCGGTGCAAAGTCCCCATGCCTTCCCGCTCCCCACCATGTCTTGGACAGGTCGGGCCGCAGTCGCAGGGGCGTTGGATGGTAAGATCGTGGAGTCAGAACTCGGCGAGGTGCTCATAGGGGGTCGCTACCTTTCTGTAAGAGGGTTAGGCACATCGACTGTCCATTGCGTGAACTATACCATGTTTTTCTTCATGCACACGTGCCGACCAGGAATATTTCAGCTCTAGGTAGAAAGTTATCCGCAATCGGTTGACAAGGTCCTCCCGCTCAGGAACAATACGTTCCCATGGCCACCCTCCCAACCACTCCTCGGATCGAATTACCCGACCGCCTCTGCACCTGGTGCAAGGTTCTGATGAAGAAACGGCTGGTCGGGGGGAATCAATTCATCCACTACACCTGTCCAAAGTGTGTTTTCCAGCACACCCGTCGATTGAGCCCCAAGCCCTGACTGGCTTAGGACCACACCTCTCAAACTTCTCGAAGCCGAATCGAACGTAGCAGCTCATTAACTCGATATACGTTAAATCCCGTGATCGAGCTTCCTGCGAAAGAAATCCTAGGCTGGAGGAGGGATCATGCCAAAGACAATTGGAGAAACGGCTAGAGTTTCGCGCTCACTAGTGCGCGCACCTGCTCCATACGCTGCCGATTCACGCCAAAGTCGCTGTAGCCGGTGCGGGAAGCAGAACGGAAGTGAACGGTCTTGGTGTCGTCGTCGAAGAGAAATTCGACGTCATCGACGAACCGAAGAAGTAGGGAGGTGCATTCGTAATGAAGGTAGGCCTCGTCTTCTTCAACGAGCTTAGTTCGAGGCAATGTGGCAATGATAGCCTTCAACGCCTCCTTCGCCTCGGCCCGAGTCTTCCTGTATCGAAAGGGCGTAATGGTATGGCCTTCATCTGTCGCCCGGGTCGACACACAGTTTGGGCTGGAAGGGCACGCGCGTAGAGTCCGCTCCTTCGTCATAGTCCATCATTCTTTCTTACCATCTAATCTCCGCTCCGTCGAAATGCCTCCTGCCATTTGCCTTACTGTAAGGAAGTAAGATATCCTTCATTAGGAGGTATGGTCCATGTTAGCCAAAAAGACGTCGAAGAACCAAGTGACTTTACCGAAAAAAATTCTACGGGAGATACCAGAGACCGATTACTTTGACGTGTCCCTGCATGAAGGAAGCGTAGTACTCAGACCGGTCACTGTCGCCGAGCATCGCAGCCGACTTACAACGGTCAGACAAAAGATTCGTGATCTGGGCATCACACCAACCGATATCGATCAGGCCATTGCGTGGGCCAGGGAGCGAGGGAGACGACGGCAGTGATCCATGCCGTCTTGGACACGAATGTACTCATCTCAGCCCTCCTGTTCACCGGCCCTCCATCTCGCCTGGTGCCGGCATGGCAAGCCGGTCGGTTCAGACCGGTGATTTCAGCAGATGTATTGGAGGAGTACGTACGCGTCCTGTCCTACCCCAAATTCAAACTGACTGACCAAGAGATTCATCGCCTCTTGGAAGAGGATGTGCTTCCCTTTATCGATACCGTTCAGGCAAAGCCCATTTCGGTTCCCAATCTACGGGACCCGGATGACATGAAGTTTCTGGCCTGTGCTCAAACAGCACGAGTCCATTGGCTTGTCAGTGGTGACGATGACCTTCTTTCACTCCGCAAATTCGAATCCGTTGAGATCGTCTCAGTATCAACCTTCCTCAATCTGCTCAAGCGTACGCCCAAATAAATGATTGAGAAACAAGGTGCGGGCATGCCTATCATCAGTCATTTGAATCCAGACACAGTTGTCTCACGAGAGACTTACCATGCTTTAGCTGATCTGCCCGCTACCATGGTGCCGTACCCAGTCTTGGGCAAGCTTGACTACTTCTGCATTCAGATTCATAACATCTTCAGATTTGTACAACTCATCATACTCATACCAAGCTCCAATCAGGTGGGCAAGGTCATGGGAATCACCAACCAGCTCCCTGCTTGTCTCATAAAGCTTTCCAGGATAGAACGTTTGACTCATAACCAACCCAAGCCCTTCTTGTGGCATTGTGGTGCCCGCAGCTATACCCTGCAGGTAATGCCTTAAGAGCATCCAGACGGCCTCTTCCCGGGAAGGAATCTGAATCCCTCGTTCTTGAAGCACTCGTTCGAATAGAGGTCCTGCCTCCGCCATTGTTGGATTACGCATTGTAGCCAATTCCGCAATCGCTGGAGTACCAAGACCATCGTTTATGAATGCATCTGCAATTTCTGGCAGCTCCCAACTCTTTGCAGATCCCAGTACATAACGAGCCATCAAAACTTCATGATTCCCCCTGGTCATCCCAATACTCCGATAGGTTTAATAACCACACTGCCCCTTGCCAGTATCAAATCGAAGTTCAATAAGACACCGTTACCAGCCTTGGCCGTTCTTCAGTCTGGCTTATGACCGTCACCGCAACCCGTCCGATGATTCGCCCGTCTTCGGCCTCGACGTCGACACGCCAGTCGCCTGGATCAAGCCCCTGCTTGAAGCTATAGGCTCGATAGCCACCTTCACGCCCGCCTGAGATCTTGAGCGGGATTTTGTCGGCATGGGTAAACGGCCGGTTGTTGTTCGGACGGTAGTACCAGTGGTGATAGATGGTCGTATTGAGATCGACCGGAGCAAACACGGCCGTGAAACAATAGATGGGTTCATCGGCCGGGAAGGTTGTGTCTGAGCGCTTCCAAAACTGGTACCACGACTTTTCAAAGACCAACTCGAACTGATCTCCTGTCCGCTTGACCTCATGATAGAGTCCGCCGAACTTCAGCGACAGCGGCACAGGGGGAATCCAATTCATGAAATAGAATCCGACCAGCATCGCGATGAGCACGATAGCGGGCGTCATCACAGCGAATGGTTGCCGTCCCGACTGATCCAAGCTACGACGATAGACCAGTTGCACCAGATACAGCGTCACCCCCAGACTCAACAGAGCACCGAGTAAGAAGATCGCTGCATTCATGAAACCGGTGATTACAGGCACAAAGAAGGTAAAAAACGCGAAACTGACCACTGCGTACAGACCGACCAATATTCGAAGATTGGATAATCGGTCACGCAAAAACTCATTCGCCACTAACAGCATAATGAGCACGGCAAAGAAAACCGCCGTGCCGGCAAACGTGGCACTTTGAGAATAGAAAATCGCATACGCACTGAAGAGACCGCCGAAGAGGAACTGACTTGCCATGGGATAGTAAGGGCGACTCTCCCAGACCCATCGCATAAATCGGGACCCTGAAAGAAGTTGTTCGCGCTCAGGCGGAGATTCGATCCCCAGTCTCCCCGTCAACACGATCAGCGCGCCCAACAACACGAGATAGAGCAGCAGCACGAGATTATCCAGAAGCCGATCGATCCGGGATAGCGTCACAGTGTCGTAGGTCACGCCGCAGAGAAAGCACACTGCCGGCATGAAGGGTTTCGCCAGGATGGATTGGAGCTTCGCCAAAGGGCTCATCCCTCCACTGTGCGAAATCCCGTTCCATTGTTCAATAAAATCGAGGAATCGTGCGACAACTGACGCCACGATGGGAGCGCATTCTGAGGATGCTTACGCAGCATTTGTGTTACACAAAGGCAGGCAGCGGCGCATACACGACAGGATGGCCGATGACCCGCTCCAGCCATGGCGCCATGGCATCTTCCGGGAGCGGCGCGTGATTCAGGCGAGCTTCGATCTTGAACTGTCCGTTGACTCCGACAATCCCGATGATCGCCGATGCATCATCATGTTCAGGCAACAGCGTGTGGGTCTGGAACTCACAGAGCGTGGCATAGAGGATGCCGTCTGGCCGGATCGCGATCAGTATCTCAGGCAGATCGTCCAGCGGACAATGCACCGAACAGCGATAGGCGTACCGCACCCCCGGTTCAATGGCCTCAAACTCGGCTAACGCGGCCTCGGAAAACCCCGTGAGATAGGACCGGACTCCCGCCGGCTCCGGACCGAATGTCTCCGCCAACTTGCTGGCCGGTACCAGAAACTCAAACGCGTCGGGTGTGTTGTATTCGAACTGGCAGGGGCCAAAGGCATCAGGCCACGAACAAAAGAAGGGAATCGACGTATCGGACGACCGTAGGACCACGGCCTGCTTCTCTACATGCGTTTCAATCGGCAGGTCCAAGACGGCGATCGCTTCCAGAAATGCCGCGCGGCGCTCATCCAACCAGCGCGCCCGTTCAGCATCGCCGCGCACCTCCCCCGGCGTAATCACCGCCTGAGTTTGAAGCCGAATACGGATGAACGAGTGGGCATGGCGAAACCCGATCCAGAACATGCCACGCTGATCGTGAAGCCGCAGTCCCTCTCGAATTCTCCAGGGATGGCTGATGGAGCAATAGGTCCCCACGTCTTGATGACGTTGATAGACGGTATGGTAAGCGCCGGAAAGGAGGAAGAAATCACCACGCCAGCGTTCCCGGATGTGGATCAGCGTAAGATCTTCCGTCGCCCAGGGATCAAGTTGATCAAACTCATCCGGAGAGTTGACCGTCCATTCCTCGACGTAGCAGATCACATCCTGGGCAGGGGCCGTTGGCTTTAACCCGAGCGTCGCGAGACGCTCGCCTACCGCAAGAGCCTGACCGAAGGTCAGTGGTGTCGTTGTTTCCCACCGCCGCTCTCGCACGGATAATTTCCTTTGTCGTGGCCCTCGGTCGGGGACAAGCGTTCAGAGCGCTGTCGCCTCCCATTTGAGATGCTCGGTATCAACGGCCGCCTCACGCAGTCAATGTTCCTGCACGGGCCTCAGCGCCTTCTCCTCGATCGCCGTATCACTGATCAGCCGCTCAATCCCGTCTTTGAGCGTGACGGACAATTGTTCCTGAATATCATCATTGCTGAACCAGAACACCGTCCGACTACGGCCTCCCTCAATATTACGAATCGTCGTACTCTGGTCAGCCAGATTCTTCGCCACCACCTTCAATCGGCTCTTCGTGTCGATCAGGGTGGAGCCGACACGGCTCTTCGCGGTCGCCGAAAAATCGAGCAGCTGACCGGTGATGACAATGTCGGCGTCGGGCACAGATCCCGCGGAAGCCACACGCACATCCCATACCCGGTCTCGCCACCCACGCGTCCGCAGTCGATCAGCGATCCGCTGGGTGATCACGCTCGCAAGCCGATCACCCGGCACATTGAAATACGTGGTCCCCCCCCAGAGGTGCGTGCGCAGACCCACACGGCTCTTGTCCGCTCGTCGATCGTCAAACGGTTCGATGACGATCTTGACCGGCTCGATGTCGGTCACTTGCACCATCGGTGGCTTCTCACGCAAATCGAGAGAACGCACGGTTCCCGTTCCCCGACAGCCGACCAGCATGGTCGCCACCACGATGGCACAACCTAGAATCCGCAAAGACGATGGCTTCACAGGCCCCTCCCGGTCAAAGGTCAAAGATAGTAGTTGCACAGTCTACCCAAGTTAGGGTTCGGAGACAATCGTCATGGGATACCTACGGGGTGACGATGGGAAGCATCGATCGAAACGTACCACACGCCACCTGAGCCAACTCCCCGGCCTGAATCTTCGAGTCGCTCAACGGGACACATCGCACAACCTTCATAAATGATCGTTCCGCCAGCACCGCCGCAACCTGGGCCTTACGATCATGGGTAATCGGGAGCGTATACCCTTCGCCCCGCTTCCACTCCCACAACGACGGGGCCAGCGAAAGCTCCAACTCATGTCCCGCAAGCTGGTGAAAACGGCCAAGGAATTGTCGCTTGTATTGGGAGATTCCCGCTCCTTCGAGCAATAAGGCGCAGACGATATGGTGCCCCCACCATACGAGCGTGCGGAACGTGAACGTGTTCGCGCCGGCAAAGTGTTTGGGACAATCCAGGTACTGATACGGAAAGTCCTCCAGATGCTCACCCTTCACCAATTGGTGGAGCTTCGGATCGAACCCAGGAGGGGCCACCAGCGACAGGCCGGTGAGTTCCTGTATCAAGGCATGATGGGTCGCTTCAAGCTGAACTCGTATTTTCGCCGTAATCGCGGCCTTTTTACGAAAAAACTGCGCATCAGTCAGCAGCGCGGTCTCTTCATCGGTGAGCAGTCGTGAATGGGATATCATGATAGGAACATGAAGGGATGAGGGTCCCCTCCTCCCAGCGCTCGATTATTTCTGGCGTGTTTCAAATGTCGCCACCGACAATTCGTACAGCCGTCGGCAATCGGCGCAGCGCAATCGCACTAGATCCAGAAAGACGTCCATCTCACGAACCGACAGCGCCCCTGGATGTGTCGCGACACAGGCCTTGAGGAATTCCACGCCAGGCGGCTCATCTCGAGGGATATCTTCGCCGGCCGTTTGTTGCGCCGAGGATCCTTGCGAAACGACGGTGGTGACCGTGAGATGATGGATCGACTTGCATGAGCTGCAGGAGAGAACCACGGCCTGCGCATCCGTCATGCGCTTCACGGTCACACACAACGGGTGCACCGACCAACATTGCTGAAGAAATGCTCCGCTTCGAATGGTCTGCGCCATGATCACCTTCATGAACCGTCACGCGAAAAGAGCCGTACTGACGTGACCCGATCCACCCAACCGGAACCACGGGTCCGTCACAGACTGAATCGTTCAGAAGGAGGGGCTAGGCCATTCTACGTGCACAGGACGGGGCGTCGAACCGATTTCATGACACAGCGGCCACAGGAGGTTCGCCCTTCTTGGGGGACGGCGACACGATCCCCTCTTGAACCGAACGGCACGTCTTGCACACTCGTGGTCGAGCCTTCAGAAAAGAGACTTTTCCGCTGGCAAGACAACTATAGTGAACAAATTCGTCACAGATCGTGCACCGGGACCAGCCTCCACGTAACATAGTCTTGTCGCGATAGAGGTCATCTTTGCAGACCCGACAATACCGAGGCTCGGCTGCGAGCAGCATCGGTTCCCATTCACCACCGGCTTTTCGAATGCTCATAGCGCGGGAGTATAGCGGGGCGATCGGCGGAAATACAAGCAACCGGATTGAGTTTCCAAGCTCACACCCCAAGGTCGAAACTCTGTTCAATCATCTCGGCAGCACGCGGAGCCCCACCGCTCGCCTGGATCGAATCGCGAACACGCTCGGCAGCAGCGCGGTAGGACGGGTTGGACCGCACACGAACCACTGCACTGCGCAGCGCCTGGGGAGTCACGTTCTTGTGGGCAATGGCCTCACCGGCCCCAATCCAGGCGACGCGGGCGGCGATCCCCGGCTGCTCGTTCGTGACCGGAACAGCCACCATCGGAATCCCGGTAGCCAGCGCATCAAGAACAGTATTCAGACCAGCATGAGTCACAGCCATTGTAGACCGACGAAGTAACTCCAACTGAGGAGCATAAGAGACGACAATCGGGCGACCTGGGAGTTCGCCGAGTGCTTCCGGAGCCACCCCATGACCGGTCGAGATGACCAATTGGGCGTCAAGCCCTTCGCATGCCTCCGCAATTACACGGAACATTCCCACAACGCGGTTTTGGAGGGTCCCGAGCGAGGCATAGATTAGTGGCCGTCCATCAAGCCGTTCCCAAGGGAACGGAACCGGCTGATATCCGCTCGGTAGCCGGAGTGGTCCAACAAACCGGACATGTTTCGGCAACTCACGGCGAGGGAACTCGAAGACTTCGGGTTGTTGGCTGATCTGCAGCTGACCAGACCAGATATCGGCGATCTGTAGCGGGATCGGGAGACCATGCCGACGGCGATGGTCCTGGATCCGTGCCAAGATGGGAGCATATAGGCGATTCAGCCCCATCCATGCGATCTGGTTACGGATCCTCGCCCACCACGTGTCTTGAGATTGCCAATGGGTGAAGAACGGCGGGGCCATCGAATCCGTATGCAGGAGGAGCGCATTACACACCGTGGTGAAGGGGAGTCCCAACTGGTCGGCTACCGTGCCGCCAGGAAACGACGCCTGATCGACCACCAGAGCGGTCACGCCGACGGCACGAGCCGCAGACGGTCCGACCTCTAGAATGGCTTCGGCCGCGCGTGCACCTATCGCAAACGTGTGCTTGAGCGCCGCCCGGCCCTGCAGTAAGCCGAGCTGCTCAAACGAGGCGCGGTACTGGTCAGACGGGAAGACCGACCCACCCAGAGGGATGACCTCGAACCCTGCTGCCGCAATCGATGCGGGAGGGTCGCCCAACAGGAAAAACGTGACCTGGTGCCCACGAGCGCGGATCGCATCAGCCAGCGCCAGCATCGGGTTCAAATGTCCTGGTGCATTCGGGCAGATAACGCCGACATGGCCCATCAAGTACCCCGTACTCCTTCACGCCCTTCCGCGGCTGAACCATGACGAGACCTAGCTACATAAGCCGTAGGCTATTGAGGTCTATAGGTATACCACTCTTCGGAGCTTCGCAAGGCGCTAGGCCTAGGCGTGGGCATCTGGCAATGCTGATAGGATTCTCTCCGGCGACAGAGTGAATTGGCTCCACTATCCCCACGTTTCGAACTGTTGTCAACTCTCACTTGTCCAGAGAAGCCGCCTGACATTGAGGCTCCCTTCGATCTTGTCTGTTCCAGTTTTACGGAAAAGCGAGCGCGGTGGTCTCATATCTACGCGCATGCACCGAGCACCTCCCATAACCTTAAACTTCGATCAGTCCCGCATGCGCGGTGCGCGAGCATAGGAGACCAAGAGTTCCCTCTCCCACCCCCACCCCGTTTGACTCATC
>CABVRS010000064.1 GCA_902500745.1 uncultured Nitrospira sp. | reverse complement strand
TGAGCGCCTTCCGGAAGACGTCGCTAATTTGGTGCTGGGCCCTCTGAGAGCCGAATATATGTAGGGGAATGCCTGTCACGATGCGGGAGCCTGGCGGAACGAAGTTCGCGCCTGCATAGTGCAACAGCGCCTTGTAGCGCGTGGTCATCCACCAGCCGTCATACTCCTCGCT
Source organism: uncultured Nitrospira sp. (assembly GCA_902500745.1). Classification (GTDB taxonomy): domain Bacteria; phylum Nitrospirota; class Nitrospiria; order Nitrospirales; family Nitrospiraceae; genus Nitrospira_D. The sequence continues at coordinate 13,265 of CABVRS010000064.1, read as the reverse complement.
AAAGCGAAACCCGCGTGACACGGCCGCTTGGCCCACAATATACTCCGCACCTTCGAGCTTCACGGTCTCCTGGGGATCGGACAAGCTCAGGTCGATATTGGAGAGCTCCGCCGGCGCCACCAGAGACGGGAAGACGTGCGCCTGTCCCTCCTGAGTCAGGATCTTCGTGTATCCATACCCGACGTCGATCGCGACCCATGGAGCCGAGGACGCGGGGCGTTGGCGTCCACGAGACGCTTTCGGTTGTTCAACAGTCGCCTTACTCATACACAGCCTCCGTTCGTCATGCGGTTCAGATTGGGCCCACTCAGTTAGGGATGTATTACTAACTTCGTGGCGCTAGAACGGGCCAATACAGCACTAAATCCATTTGTCATACATGTCAGACAAATAAGTAAGACACTTCGCTGTCGTGCGTACGCAGATCTAAATGAGAATCCAGTGAGTGCACAACGAGTTCATTGGATCGGCCTGACATCCACGGTTGTGTGGGGGAGGCAGCCCCCCAGGATAGGAGTAATGTCATACACCTGTCCGGCGGATGGCTCGCGAGTGCGCCAGGGCATGGATTTAGCGCAAGCTGTCCGGCAGCGCGGCCCACGTCTTTTCAACACTCCCTCGGCGGTTTCCCGTCACCATCATGCTGGCCGATAGCGACGTACGCACTGTGAGTAGGGTGCGGCAGCACTGTCGCGTACGCATTTCGTATACCGGATGCATATATGGTGTCTTATATTGAGACTTGTCACCGCCCGCCCACTTGCCCCCTGACGGCGTTCCGTATCCGGTAACACCTCCCCCAGGAGGTGCCTATGCCACGGCAGCGAGGGGGAGCGTTACACGAAGAGTACATGAATCGCTTTTACGAGCTGTTGCACGAGGCGAGAGTCCGAGCACCACGCTTGGTGGGTCTCTGGCTCAATATCCTCTTGGATGAAGATTCGCCCAGGATCAAGCGACGGTTTCGAGGGCTCGACCGGTACATTGAACAGATGATTCTCAAGTATCCGGCGTACTCGGCGCGGGCGTTGAATAATTTGGTGAGGAAGCAGCGCCAGATGGGACTCAATGCAGAGCATGTGGTTCGGGCGCGGATTCGGATGGTCAAAGCGAAACTCCGATCTCGGGCTTACCGCCAGGCCAAGAGAGCCTCGCTTGCCGGGGATGTGCAGTGGATTGGGCGGGAAGAAGATGCGCGTCATCTCCAGAATACAGGTGACGCATGATGGGGCGAACGCATTGCCTGGTGCCAGCCGCGCTGGCAGCCTGGCTTTTTGGCCCAGATCCCACGATTCTGTTGATCTCAGCAGGAACTGGGCTCTTGCCTGACATTGATGAGCCGCAATCTACCATTGGGTATCGATTGTTTCTCTTGGCCAAAGGATTCAAAGGGCTGGTAGGCCATCGCACCTATAGCCATTCGCTGGTTGGAATAGTGACTGCCGCCTCCCTGGCCGTCATCTTTGATTTGCCATGGATATGGATCGAAGCGGGGTTGATCGGCTGGGTGAGTCACCTTGTATTGGATGCACTGAGCGGGGGTGTGCCGTTGTGGTGGCCATTGTATGCGACGAATCGGGAGCGGTGGGTGTTGGCGCGATGGAAGCCGTTTGGGTTTGCCGATCATCTGATCTTAGTTCTGGCAGGAATGGCATTCGGCGCAGCGGCGATTCATGGAAACTGGCTGGGGTGGTGGATCGAGCTCCTGAAGCGGGATATCAGCGTGTCGCAATGAGAGCGGGTCTGCCGGCGCGAGCGTATGCTCGCGCCGGCCCTACGGCCACAGCGTGTATCGCCGTGGAATAGAGGCCGAGGCCCTGCCGTCGGTGAACCATTCCGGAAAGCGCGCGAGCGCATACTCAATAGCCACATGACTATGGCGGAAGACTCCAGGGGGCAGTAGCAGAGGAATGTGCAGGTAGGCGTCGCGGCGAGCGTCGTCCAGACTGCAAGCTGAACACGATCAAGGATCGGCCGGTGCCGCGCAATATATTCCTCGTCCGACAGGTCCCGCCGTTTGTGCCCCATGATCATGTCCCAAGTCGGCGCGCATGCTCGACATTGGCCACGGCTGCTCTTTACCGAAATATCGATGCCCTTGGCATTCCCGATCTGTCCTCGATCAAATCGTGTCATCGTCGGCTCATTCGGTGAGGGTCACCAAGCGAGCCCCTGCCGAAGGCCTCTGCTTGTGCGGGAGCGACGTGGAGAAGAGCGCGGACAGCACCGCGACGATAGGATCGCTATGGCCATTGGTACTGTCCGCCGTGCGCTGTCGGTCTTCTTGTGGAAGAAGACAGCTACGCTATAACAAAGGTGATGTAGGACGTCACAGTGTGATGCGCGACTGTCCAGCTCGGATCGCGCGGGCAATGGCGCCGACGTCCTTCTTATCCATCTCTCGGTCCTGTGCACGGAGGCGAGCCAAGGTATCGACGGATTGCTGCTCCGTTACATGACGGAGCGTGCGAAGTTTCAAGGTTTCAGATATGGGCAAATGAAAACCGGTGTGTCTCATGGGGACCTCCTTGTGGTGAGCAGTCACAAGAAGCCGACCTGCGAGCGTAGCGAGCCGCAGGTGGGAGATGCAGGACGGGGTTACGGGAACGGAGACAGCTGCGGAGGCCCATCCGAGCAAGGTGTGAACAGGTGCTCGATGAGCGTTTCCACCTTACATCAAAACTCATAGTGCGCATTATCGTAGGTGCGGCCGCTTTGGCCGCGTCGTGTCAGGGTGTACCGCGGGTACGCCGTGGAGATCTGATACATCTGGTACTTCATGTCACGCACACAGGTGAGATAGTGGAGCGCATAGCGGTCACGATTTAGCTCATCCTGCGTCGCATAGCAGCTCATGACAAATTGTCCCTGTGAGGATGTGCGAGAGAGATTGTGAAATGTACAGTCTCGACAGGTCTCATATTGGATGAGACCGAGAGTCGAGTGTTCGATCACCGTGTCTGGGCCAACTTCCTGACACTGGGGACAGAGCGGTGTAGTGCGGCCCATGCGATCTCCTTTGGTGCCAGTGTGTGTCGCAGGGACTTCCCTGCGTTCCTATGAACGTACGACAGAGTACGTGGCTCCTCTGACCTGACAGGCATCGATCATGTGTTTCGTCCCGCGCGACCGGCCATCCCAGAAAATCAGGATCAGATACGACGGCGCCGCGAGGGTTTCGTGGAGCATGGCAGAATTTCTGAGCATACCAGCTGATTTGCCATATCGGTCCCAGTCTGCCGGACGTCGGGACACGGGCACTCCGGCTGAACGTGCGGCTTCTTCTGCCCACGAGTCGACTCCCCTGGCACAGCCATGGATCAGACAATCGCCCGCACGGAACGACTTCCGCATCACGTCCATGACCAATTCCTTGGAGGGAAAGTCGCGACTACCCGATACGAGCACGACTCGTTTCACAGGACCTCCTCGAAGAGTTCAGCTGCGTGGAGCGTTTCTATGAGGCTTGGGTATCGACGGGTTAGGGCGTCGGCACGCGGTAATCTGTGGCCAGCTTCACCGGAGGGTAGGTGTACACCGTGGGCCAGGTGAGACGAATGGTGACCGTACAGATGCGAGTATAGCGATCATAGTGGTTCGTAATGTCGATGATCGGATCGGAGGTCGGGCGTACTGCCAGCGTCCTGAGCATGTGCGCGTGGCTTTTGGCGAGGGCTAGTTGAGCTTTGGGTAACGCCAGACGACAGGCGCGCGCCTGGTCCGACACGGGATAGCTCGCACCTTGTCCTTCGACAAACGGCATCTCTATGAGCGTGGGTTCGATGGTCGGGAGGGTGTTAGGGGTGATCTCCTCCGCTTTCACAAGATTGGAATGAACCCCGAGAACGAGGATGAGCATCACAAGAGCGAGCATGCGCATAACAGCCTCCCGACAGACGTGTTTTTACAGCGTGATTCATGCGAGTGATCGTGCCGAGGCGGCCTGCCCGCGTAGCGGGCCTGGACTGGAGGGGTCTGCCTCGAATTGGCGGTGGAGTCACTCAGCCATCGACAGCTGTATTACTGGCCAGGGGCAGGTGTCACCTGTGATTGGCGCAAGCGTGGAGGCAGAATGGAGAGTGGTAACTCTGGAAAAAAGACATGATTGGTGGCTGCGTGGCGCGCGAAGAAGTCAACGCGTGCATTACCGTACTCTCCGTTATGCGCCTGGATTTTGGTCCATGTGATGCGGACTCCGGAGGATGCCACTCGCTCACGATAGCGTTGTGTCCGGACCGCATTGGTCCGCCACGTGCCGTTCGCCCAATGGGCGAGGCCGGTGTAGTCAAACCGAATCTCGATGTCCGTGCAGTCATGAGCCCGACACCATTCTAGGACCTGTTCGACCGCGTGACACTCCCCGGCCACGTTGCGAAGACTCAATGCGTCTGGGTGTGAGATGGAGCCGGCCTGGCCGTCGATGGATTGGCCCTCGCGCCAAATTTCGAAAGCCCAGCCAATGTGCGCGTTGTGGTCTTGCTCGCAATAGGAGCCATCGACGTAGGCAACAGTCGATCCTGCTGCCTGTGTAATGGGAGCCACCAGAGGCATGGGGTGTGGGAGCAGCAGCGTATGAAACTCTTGGAGTAGCACATCGTACAAACCATCCGGCCAGTTCTTGCCCTCCTTCACGAACGAGGTCTTGTCTTTGCCCACATAGAGGACCGCGTGCAGCGTGTGGGGAAGGGAGGGATGAGCGAGCGATACCTTGTGACCGTAGTTAACTGGGGCACCGACGGTGGCCGTGTATCCGGACTGTGTTAGTCGACCGATGAATGTGTCGGCAAGCCGTCGGGCCTGCTCGCTTGCACGCTGGGCCTGGGTGTGGTGTGGGATCATGGTGGACCTCCTGGGTGACACCTGACGATCACCTGCCCGCGCAGCGGGCCTATGGGGATGGCCGCATCTCACGGCAGCCGTGGAGCCACGGTCAGGGACGAATCGGCGTAAGGGCGGACATCACAGACGCACCCGGTGCCTTGAGCCTCGATCCACATGGAGAACCGGCCGGTCCCATCGCGGTCAAACCAGTAGAACAGTGGGGCTGGCAGAGTCTCCACGACAGTGTTCTCGAATTCATTGTGGAGAACGTTCACGATTTGTCTGGCGGTCCGGTAATTGACCGTGCGAGATCCGCCTACGGCATAGTCGCGGACATAGAAGCCGGTGGCGATGTTCACATCTTCGTCCACTAACTGAGTGTCTGAAGGTTCCTCTGGAATGGGCGGAACGGATTGGGACTGTGCCCAAGAGATTTTGGTGACGACAAGCAACAGGAAACACAGGAATCCGATCTGAAGCGGGCGAGTAGAGCGCATAATCCCTCCGTTAGGAGGCCTGGGGTTAGGGCGGGGCGATTCAGACGCAGTGTGGGTTGATCACGAGAAGGTGCACAGTCGAGGCGTGAGACGGTTGTCTCGGAGTTAAGCGGCCGCCTGTGTCTTGGCGCGTCGCGATGACACGATTTGAATGTTGGACTGTGCTGCGGCCTCGTTACGCGCCCGTTCGATGAGCGTCCGCATATGAGGGGCAGTGGCGCGGTGGATTGTTAATAGGTACTCCTCTGCACTCGCTGTTTTTCGGGTGATCGTGTACCCGCCCGTATCGGCCGCATCGTGCGGATTCTCGACGAAGTAAGTACACGAATGTGCGGAATACGGTTCCGGGGAGTGACAATGATACCCGTAGGCACGGATGAGGGCAGTCAGAGCAATTCCCACACTCATGGGGCTCGGAAAGGTATACCGTTTAGCCGCAGCGGGTTTGGACATACACACCTCCATTAAGGTCATCGAGCGAGGACTCTGCCCGCAGGGCCAGCAGGAGATTTCAGCCCCTGACGCGTGCGGTCAGGAGCGATGCCGATTGGGACGGTAGACAGGGGCGAGGTGTCGGAGTTCGAGGGAGAGTGGGTGGCGTTGATAGTGCCGTCGTCTTTTGTTGTGCAAGATCCGGCGGAGGAACGGGTGGCCGACACTGATTCCGACGAAGAGCCCGCAGAGGGCAATCGCGAGGAGCGTGGAGATCTCCATAAGTGCCTCCTGGGTTGGGGGTAAGACGATGTGGGAGAAGGGAGTTCAGATGGTATGAAAAACTCCGCCGCTCATTGTGGATGGAATAGCGCGGCATTCAAAGCAGGCCGCATACTCTGTGCTTTGTGGCTTGTCATTTGAGGTCTCACAATGTATCCGTACCCATCTCCACGCTGAATCAGTTTGCAATATCGATACGAAATTCCTTGAATAACTTCTTCGTCTGTCCTGATGTTGAAGCTGCCCGAGACGCGTACTGCTATGCGCCCTTGGTAGGTTCCTGCCTTCTTGCCTGAGGGCACGTGGGCCTCGACCAGATCGCCTGTTTGGAAGCCGTTGACTCGTTTATGGCGCATCAAGTAGCCAACCGGAAAGCCGTCTTTGCTGAGTCTGGTCCGTTGATACCTGCCGCGCCCCGTGCAGCGGAGGTGCAAAGTGCTCCTCCGCCAGCCTTTCAGTACACGGAACTCGCCAATACACGCAGCATCAAGGGCATGAGTCTTGGGCACATTAAGGCGTTCGCGGTTGTACTTCGTGCGGCCACCCGAGGCCAGCTCCAGCGGTAGGCCGGTTGAACGCAGCGCCTGGGTAAGTGCCCAGCGCGTTGAGTTTACCGCCGCCGCATCCTTGAGTGGGCGCTCGGCCTGCTTCCGTATATGGCGCGGTATCTCGGGCTTGTCAGCAAGGAAGGTTTCGATCGCCTGCGCAGCCTTCTTCTGGTTGCAAGACCGGCACGCCAGCGCAAGGTTACTAATTCGGTTGGTGCCGCCCAGTGCCTTGGGCTGGATATGCTCAATCTGTAGTGGGGTGTCTTTGGCCTCGCAGTAGACGCACTGCCTGCCAAATGTTTCGAGCAGATACTCACGCACTTCGTAACCAGTCAGCGTGCCTTGCTGGTACGCGGTGCCGTCAATTTCTGGATTCTGCATCGCCTGCATGTCGAAGCGTACCAGTTCGCAACTGATGTTCTTAATAGGGGCAAAGCGTTGAAGGCGTTTGACCCAGGCCAGCGTGGTATCTATGCGGTGCTGTAGGCTGGGTGGAAGCCAACCGGCAGAGCGAGCGCGATTAAGAACGCGGGGTGCGCGGTAGCGCAGGTTGCCTCTGCGCCGACGACGCATGTGACGGCGGGCTGTCAATGACTCACTGATCTGGTGACCACGGTGCTGTAACTCAAAAAGGCTCAGCACGGTAATAGAGTCTGAGGGCTGGTGTCGCACCAGCGCCATGCCTGTAGCCTTGCTGCCCGGATCGACTTTAAGGCGCACCGGCTGCACGATGGCTTTGGTGCGATTCTTAAGACGGGTCACCAAAGGTACAGCGCGATGGACGACAGCCCGTCCTTTTTTGAGTAGTTGCCTGGCCCTGGCGGGGTGGCAGGGCATCAGTGGCTGTCCTTCTTGGTTCAATACAAAAACCTGTGATTGAATTGGATTACTCCTTTGTTCACGCCTTTCGGCGGTGACGTGTGCCTCGCGGCACATCTCCCCTCGACCATGTTGCAACCCCGCGTAGCTGGCGGGGCCGTTTCGTGGCCACCCGTGCCTTGTCTGCACCGCCGCCTTCGATTGCCCGGGACTGAGGAAGCATCCCAGGGTCGGTTCTTTAGCTCTAGTCGCAACGTAGATTGGGACGTACCCATTCTTGGTCTGGTCAACCTCGAGCTTACCGGGAATCCTTTCTGCAAGCTCCTTCCTTTAGGGGAGGGGCGGTTGACTACTCCTTAGAGGGAAGCGGATTCCAACCCGCCTGGCTGCTTCAAAGCCTACCTTCCTGAACGCCTTACACTGAGAGGGATGATTCTGTTAGTCCGCAGAATCCACGGGCGACGATCGATGTGTGGGGATCGTCTACCCACATGGCCGGGACCGGGACTCTGTCAGCGAGAGCCGATCTGAGTCCCGGTGGCAGGCCGACGCACTGTCTTAATGATGCTTACCCTCGCGGATCAGTTTGTACTCGAACGCGGCGACTTCCAAGGTGGACCGCTTGCTTTGTGTAGACTCATCAATCCATTCACGGTAGTCGAGGGTACCGAGGAGGAGAACCTGATCGCCCTTCCGTAAGGCATTGGCGAACTCTTCGGGCTTGTCGCCACGGTATGTAAACGGCACCCAGTTGGTCTTCTTGGCCGTTTGGCCATCCTTCACGTAGTTCCGATGAGAGGCCAATGAGCCGGTAACGATTATCCGGCCAGAGGTTAACGCGACGATCTCGGGATTCTGGCCGAGCTGACCGGCAATCTCGATCTTATTGGTGTCGCGATACGGTTTCTTCGGTTCCTGGGGAGTCTGGGTGGACGTGGACATGATAACCTCCTGCACACGTGATTCGTTCAAGCACCCTATGTGCCTGAATCGTGACACTGTGATGCCTGCCCGCTGCGCGGGCCTTCGTGCGGCCCGGTGCGTTGTGCGGGTGCACGCTGTGGTGAATTGGTAGACGGAGTCATGGGGCCGTGTCTTACGTGGACGATGACGGGCGAGCCGGTGCGATAAGGGAATGGATGATCTGTCGCTCCGGATGTTGATTGAAAGCTTCCTGCGGAATGTTGAGAAGTGCGAAGACGCCGCAAGTGACGGGGTCGAGTTGATAGGCGCGACCTGGCCACCTGGTCTCAATCGTCTGTACGACATCCCTTATGGGATGCTGTGGATCGAGCACGAATAGGTGTTGTTCGGTTGGGCCGTGCAGTGAGAGGTGCCAGACTTGGCAGAGGTCTGGCGTCAAGTTGGTGGTCTCGTTGGCGACAGGAAGTGACGATAGCCGTGGGCATAGGCCCTCGTGCAACAAATCCGTCGGTGGCTGCTTCTTGGCCAGAGTCTGCGTGAGCTGGGCATAGATGCGTTGAGCACCTTGCGTCCACGAGGGGTGCGCGGGGAGGCCGAGAAAGGCAGCTTCCGATGCGCGTTTTTCATCATAGGTAAGCGGACGAGGAGTGGGTGAGGTGTCCATGAGGGCCTCCTATTGGATGTGGGCGTGGCCGTTCATCGGATGCAGATAGACGTCGGTCACGAACACCGGCAGTTGTCATGCTGCCGCCGGAGAGTGCGGCGGCCGTTGTGCGTGGGGTGTTGGCTAGGAGGCTTGGACGAGGGATGTGAGCCGTGATGGCAAGGGCTTGAGCTGTCCTCGCGAGGCGGTGGTACGTGCCAACACCCGGGAGAGGACTGCGTCCGATTCAATAGGGCTGTCATGTAGTGAGAAGGTCATGGCCTGGAGAATGGTCGTCGCGTCGAGATGCAACCCATTGGCATTGGCTTCTTCGATGCATTCCCACAGAATCGGCTGAGGCCCGTGCTGTAGGGTGGCGAGTGCCCCGTGATGTCCGATGACGATCAGTTTGCCTTTGGCCCGGGTCAGGGCGACATTTATCAGTTTGTGCGGGGCCGCATCGTCATAGGCCCAGCCTAACATTGATCGGGTGGCATTCTCCGTCGTGACCGTATCGAAGATTACGACGTCGCTCTCCCGTCCCTGGAAACGGTGGATGGTGCCCACGCGCACCAGCTCATCCAGTTCTTCCAGGCGCAACAGTCGTTCGATGAGGTTGACCTGGGCGCGATAGGGACAAATGATGCTGACGGTCGGCAAATGACCGGGCGTGGAAAGGGCCTGTTGCGCCAAGCGGACTGCAAGCAGTGCGTGATAGAGGTTGAAGGGAGAGCCTTTTGCGTCCCGAACAGTGACGGGGTGAGCAGGTTCGGTGTTGCAGAAGATGAGGGAATGTCCTGGTGCCGGCGCGGCCTCAGCGGTCTGGCTGCGGTCCGTCAACGTGGACGGGGCGGAGACATAGCTGAGCCCAGCGCGTGCGTAGAGACGACGGCTGACGTTCGCGATGTCGGGATGCATGCGGTACTGCATGCTGAGTGGCACCACGCGAGGATCTCGTCCTGAAGTGATCTGTGCGATATCGTAAATGCTCCTGGCCAGCCAGTGTTTGGTGGCCTGTGTCTTGGCCGAAGCAATGGGCGCCAGTTGCAGAAAATCTCCCACGATGATCACCCTCGAGGTGGCCAGCGCCAAGGTACAGAATAGGGCTGGGGCCAGGGCCATGCTGGCCTCGTCGATGATCACGGTATCGAAACGCTGATCGTCGAGTAGCCGTGAGGTGTAGGTCCGGGTCAGGGTCGTCGCAACGATCCTGCTACGGCGCACGAGGGCCTGTTCAATCTGAGCGATCTCGTTCTCAAGGCGATCGAGGGTGCCTTGTAGATCATGTCGGATGCCCTGCATGGCCTCATGGAGGGCGCAGAGTTGTTCGGGTGACCACGGGGCATCCGGCAATTGGTGGTCCTGGCGGAATTGTTCCATGACGCGATTGAGGGTGTCGATCCGGACCTGTGAGTGGAGCACCTGAGATTGCAGGGACCGGAGCGTAATTTCGTCGGCAGCCTGATAGTCTCGGAAACACGCAAGGTCGTTGACGATCCGAGCTTTGTTGCCGTGCTCGAAGAGACGACGGAAGGCAGGACTGGCATTGAAGGCTCGAAGCTCGCCTTCAAGTTCTTGAATGGTCATTGCGCGCTCGGTGATGAGTCCGCGCAGACGGCGTTCATCGCTGTGGAGCATCTGGTGCCGTTCGCGCAACGTCTGTAATTCTCGCCAGTGAGTGTCCAGTCGTTTGGCGGAGTCGGCGCTGTGAGCGAGGTACGGCATGTCTCGATCCAAGTCCTTTAATTGGCGGCGAAGGGTCTTCGCGCGTTCTTCGAGCGGCAGTGTGTGGGTGAGCGCAACTGTCTCGAGATTGGCCATTTGGCACTGATCACTGCTGTCTGGACTGGGGGTGCCGATACGAATGACCTGATCGATGGCGAGATCAGGAGATTGGCTGAGCAGATGCTCCAGAATGTTGTCGATGGCCGTATTGGTCGGAGAGCAGATCAGGGTTCGCCCATTCTGCGTCAACAAGGCCTGGCTCAAGGCGGTGATGAAGGCGGTTTTCCCGGTACCAGGAGGGCCCAAGACAAATAGAAGATCTCGTTCGAGGGCACTGGTGTAGGCCTGCGCCTGCTCGGGATTGAGGCCTGAGGCTTCCGGCAAGCGGTCGAGAGCAGTGATCGTGGCGATGGCATCAGGATCAAAGGCCTTGAGAGCAAGAGCGGTTCCGAAGGTGTCCGGTTGCTGGCTGATGGATTGTAGACGTTTGTCGAGGGCTTGCAGCAAGCGGACTGAGTCGAAGGTGAGATGTGCCGAAGGGATCGTCTCCGGGGCTTCGCCCTCGAACGCTAAGGCGAGGCCGTCTGAGGAAAAGCCAACGATGCGGCAGGGAATGCGCTGGCTGATAAGGACCAGGGAAGGATTCGTGTCTTCAATGAGGTTGGCTGGAATCGGCTCGGATTGAAAGAGATAGTAGTGTGTTCGCCCAGTGACGTGTTGCCGTTGCCCGTCTGTGAGCGGGACGCAGATAGTTTCCTGGCGTTGCCGAGGGGTACGGCTCTGGAGTTCGTCTTGGAGTGCGGTCCGAAACTGCTCGATGAGGAGGAACGCGCGGGTCGACGCAGGTTTGCCAGTGCGACTGGCATGGAGAGCGACCGGTGCCTGGGGCATAGGACCTCCTCGATGGCTGATAGAATGGACAACCCGGATGCCCGACCTGCGCTCATCCTGAGCGCCTCGGGACAAGAAGGGGGAGGTTGGGCGGTCGCACCGGTGGGGTGATGGGGTTCGGCAAGGCTTGGGGGCGAACGGAGAAGGGCGTACTCCGGTTCAGCGTGAACTGATTCGGATTCTTAGACTATCAGGTGAGGTATCTGTCGAACTCTAGGGCGAGTCACGACGAAACAGTTCTGCAACGGTTTTCATCGGAATGAAAAGCCGTGTTGGCTTGTCCGGAAAAGGCGCAAACCCGAAATGCCGGTAGAAGCGTGCAGCCTGTTCATCAATCGCATCCACGACAACCGCCGCGGCGGCAATCTGCGAGGATTGCGTGTACGCTCGCAGGAGCGCGTCCACCAACAAGAATTCGCCAGCTCCCTGGCCTCTGTGATGCTGATCCACTGCGAGCCGGCCAAGAAGGGTGACTGGAACGACCGGATAGGACGGCAGTTTCTTGATCACGTTGTCAGGCAGATCGTGAAGAGCGATTCCGAGGGCCGACAGGGTATAGTAGCCGATAATTGTCTTACGGTCGGACTCCAGGACGAGGACAAATGGCGCGGCAACCCGTCGGCGCGCATCCTGGCCTGCCTGTTCCCGCAGATAACGGTCAAGTGCTTCATAGCCGCACGAAAAGTTCTGGCGGTCCTGCGCTTTGCCGAGAGGCTCGACGATCCAGGCTGTCGGCGTATTCTTACCGGCCATTGCCGCGACGAGGCCGACGTTCTCGGTAGCGGACCACAGCTTTCCGTAGACGAGCAGCGGGTACCGGAGGATGGAGCAGCGCTTCAACAAACGCCTTGCGGTCGAGCGTGCTCAACATTAACGTATCATGCTCGCGCAAGGTCCGTGATGCGGTTTCCTGCGCACTGGCCACCACAAAATCGGTCAGGGAGCGGCCCGTCAATTGGGCCGCCCGCAAGAACAGCGCCTTCTGTTGTTCGGTGATGCGTGCCTCAAGCCGAGCGGTTTTCTCCGACGAACGCTCCAGAGTTTTGGATGGTGACATGATTTCATGCGCTCCTTTGACATCGTCCTTCATGAGTGTACGGCCATTTGCCGTACACGTCAAGTACATGGATCACAAGAGTCATGGTGTGCGTGTAATTCAATGTAAGACACCACGCCGGAATGAGAGGACTTGACTCGTTATTCGGTCTTGGATACCATGATCACATATTCTTTTTCGTAGGCTTTGCCGAACCATCCTTTCTCTTGCGTTGTACTCGGTACAACGTCTTTGCATCCGCAGTCTAGTCCTTGTGAGTGATCATCACAGCTAGATTGCTTCTCTTCTGTCAGTGCTCCATCTCTCAATTCCATCGATCGGTCCACGTTAGGTTCACGCCATGTTCCAGGGCTAGTATTTTCCTTGCTTGCTGTGTACGCAAAGAGAAATGAAGCTAGGATGTTTGGCGTGATCCTCTTCACCATGCATGAGCCATGTGCCCATGCTTCATTAAGGAGGTCTGTATGACGATGCGTGTACCTTGTCCGCCGGCGGTTCAGTGTCTGTGTCGCTCACGCGATACTGATCGAGACCGGGCTCTTGAGCAAACAGCTCTAGCAGCTGTGCCATAGAGTTCGCTGCGTTGAGTCCTTCCGTCTCGTCTCCTAATTTCATCGGCGATACGT
>CABVRS010000063.1 GCA_902500745.1 uncultured Nitrospira sp. | reverse complement strand
TGGCGATCGCCAAGCGCTATTATAAGAAACGGAACTTTCTGTTCTTGGGACGCGGCATCAACTATCCCATCGCACTGGAAGGTGCGCTGAAACTGAAAGAAATTTCCTATATCCATGCTGAGGGCTATGCGGCGGGTGAGATGAAGCACGGCCCCATCGCGCTGATCGACAAAGATATGCCGGTTGTGGTGCTGGCTCCTCGGGATCGGCTGTACGACAAGACGGTCAGCAATTTGATGGAAGTGAAAGCGCGTCATGCCCCAGTGATTGCGTTCGTGGCCGAAGGAGAGCGGGAACTCGGCAAGATCGCGGACGCGGTGTTCACCGTGCCGGATACCCATCCACTGATTTCGCCGATTCTATTTACGATTCCGTTGCAGCTTCTGGCTTATCACATTGCTGTGCTTCGGGGAGCGGACGTGGATCAACCGAGAAACCTCGCGAAAAGCGTGACGGTTGAATAAGGTGCGAAGGCGAGCTCTCTGTGCTCGCTCAACGCGTGGTCTCAGAAGACCCTCGTTGAATGTGCGCAGTAAGAGACCCCGCCTCCACACCTCATAGGGGAGGGGAAGGGTGGAGATCACGCAACAAGACGTGGAGAAGGTGGCACAGTTGGCGCGATTGGCGGTGACGCCAGCTGAAAAGGACACGTTTGCCAGGCAATTGAGTCAGATTCTCACGCACGTCGACACGTTGAATCGGTATGAGACGACGGGCGTCGAGCCGACCGCGACCGTCATGGGCCACGTGAATGTATTTCGTGACGATGTTATGCGTCCATCATTGTCTTCGGATAACGCGTTGGCGAATGCACCGGAGCGTGAAGCAGAAGGGTTTGTGGTACCTAAAATTCTAGAGGAGCGTTGATCGTCAAACAGCTGCCTTGTGAAATGCAAGTAGGCGAATGCTGGGTAAGGTTTGACGAATGACGAAAAGGATAGATGTTCCGACAAATGCTGCGTTCGAAAATTCACCGTGCGACGGTCACGGGTGCTCATCTGGAGTACGAGGGAAGCTTGACGATCGATCAAGACCTGATGGAAGCGGCCGGGATCCTTCCGTACGAAGCCATTGTCTGCTCGAATTTGAATAATGGCGAGCGATTTATGACCTATGCGATCAATGGCTCACGAGGAAAGGGCGAAATCATTTTGAACGGACCGACGGCGAGGAAAGCGGCGGTCGGAGACCAGATCATCATTTTTTGCTACGAGTATTACGGGGAAGAAGAGATTAAGAAGCATGTGCCGAAGATCGTTCGGGTCAATGAAAAAAATCGAATCGTGACAGTGAACTGACAGGCCGGACCGAGTCAGGCGCCTGATATCTCGTCTTAGCCCGCGCTCACCGCATTGGTCGACAGCGAGCCATCCATGTCTTTACATAAATTGACCCTCGTCGAGCTTCAGAAGAAATTTAATGCGGGAGAAGTGACGGCGGCGGAAATCGTGCGGGCCTATTCTCACCGCATCAGCCAGGTCGAACCGAAGGTGAAGGCCTTCGTCACTCACACGCAAGAATCGGCATCCATACAGGCGGAGTCCTTGGATCGGAAGCTCAAGGGTTGGAGAAAGACCTTGCCGCTCAGCGGTATGCCGCTGGCCATCAAGGATAATATCTGTACGGACGGGGTTCTCACGACCTGCAGCTCTCGCATGTTGCAAAATTTTGTGCCGCCGTATGATGCGACGGTGATCGCCAAGTTGCGGGCGCAGGACTACGTTCTGTTGGGCAAGACGAATTTGGACGAGTTTGCAATGGGATCTTCGACGGAAAATTCTGCAGTCGGTCCCAGCCGGAATCCGTGGAATCTACAATGTGTTCCTGGTGGCTCAAGTGGAGGATCCGCGGCGGCGGTGGCGGCGGAAGAGTGTGTGGCCGCACTTGGTTCAGATACAGGAGGTTCTATCAGGCAGCCTGCGGCTTTCTGTGGGGTGGTGGGATTGAAGCCAACCTACGGTCGGGTGTCGCGATATGGTCTGGTGGCGTTTGCGTCTTCGCTGGATCAAATCGGGCCGATTACAAGAACCGTAGCTGATGCGGCGTTCCTACTTGGGGCCATCGCCGGGCATGATCCACTGGATTCTACATCGATCGATCGGCCTGTGCCGGACTACAGGCAATCGCTGCAGAAACGGGATCTCAAAACCCTCAGAGTCGGCGTCCCGGTGGAGTTTTTCACCGAAGGGATTAATCCAGAAGTCGAGGAGTCGGTCCGGTCTGCGATCAAGGAGTTGAAGCGCCTTGGTGCGGAGATAAAGGAAATTCAGTTGCCGAGGACCGATGCTGCCGTCGCAGTCTATTATGTCATTGCAACGGCAGAAGCCAGCTCGAATCTTGCCCGTTTCGACGGAGTGAAATTCGGGTTTCGTGCGAAGGAAACCAAGGATCTACTCGAGCTGTACATGAAAACGCGGCAGGAAGGATTTGGACCGGAAGTGAAGCGTCGAATCATGCTGGGGACGTATGTGCTCAGCGCCGGGTATTACGATGCGTACTATGGAAAAGCTCAAGCAGTGCGAACGTTGATCTGTCAGGATTTTGAGGCCGCTTTTAAGGAAGTGGATCTCATCGTGACTCCAACGGCACCAACGCCGGCATTCAAGCTAGGCGAAAAGAGCGAAGATCCGTTGCAGATGTATCTGTCAGATATCTTTACGATCTCTGTGAACCTGGCAGGACTGCCGGCGATTTCGATTCCTTGTGGGTTCAGTAATGCCGGGCTCCCGATCGGGCTGCAGCTGATCGGACGAGCGTTTGAGGAGGAGACCGTGCTGCGGGCGGCACATGCCTATGAGCAGTCAACGCTATGGCATCAGAAAAAACCGCCGATACGGTAGCAAATTGGGAAAGATTAAAAGAGTGTGAGACAGGCAAGCACGGGAGTCAGGTAATGCGAGAGCAGGAGGAGCGCCGACTATGACAATCATTGAAATCGCGATACTACTGGTGGCAGTGGCATTTGCCGTGCTGGTCGGGTGTTTGGTGCCGGTCCTGATGCAAGTTCACAAAACCGTGGCCGAGTCTGAGCAGTTGCTCTCGAAGATGAATGCCGAAGTGCCGGGGCTAGTGGCGGAACTTCGGTCGATCAGCCAGAATGTCAATGATGTGACGAGTCAGGCGAAGGATAGTATCGGCCATGCCGCAGTGTTGCTGCATGCCGTGGGCGAAGTCGGTGAATCTGTGCAACAGGTCCATAATGTCGTTCGCGGGTCGGGCGGGACGCTCATCGGGAATGTCGCGAGCATGGTGGCCGGTTTCAAGGCGGCAACTCACGTCGTGCGGGAACGCATGAAACATCAAGGAGGGACACACAATGGCGGATGATCGAGGCACATCAGCGGCGATCTTATTGGGGTTTTTGAGTGGGGCGGCGATGGGTGCGGTTGCGGCATTGTTGCTGGCGCCCCAATCTGGGGATGCATCGCGTGACCAGCTTCGGCGGTATGCCCGTCGTGCGGAGGACGATCTTCGTGATTTCGCTGGTCGAGCCGGAGAGGCGTTTGAAGACGTGGTTGATCAGGGGAAAGACTTTGTTGAGGCGAAGCGATCGGTCCTGCGGGAGGCGTTTGATGCTGGACGTGAAGCGATGCGGCGCGAGCGAGGTCGTGTTCAAGACGAAGGGGTGGAGCGCGGGTGACCTACGAAACGGTCATCGGGGTCGAGGTGCACGCGCAGCTGCGGACCAGGTCAAAAATGTTCTGTGGGTGCGGGACGACGTTCGGGTTGTCGGCTAACAGCCAGACGTGTCCGGTATGCCTTGGCTTGCCGGGGAGTCTACCCGTCATCAATCGGATGGCAGTGGAAATGGCGGTGCGAGCAGGATTGGCGCTGAACTGTGCGATCACCGCGAACAACCAGTTCGCCAGAAAGAACTACTTCTATCCGGATTTGCCGAAGGGGTACCAAATCTCCCAGTACGAGTCTCCCATCTGCCAACATGGTTGGCTGGAGATTGTTGGCCTTGAGGGCGCTAGGCGAGTTCGCATACGCCGAGCTCATCTTGAAGAGGATGCCGGGAAAAATATTCATGAGACCGGCGGTGCCGGGAGTCGAGTGGATTTGAATCGTGCCGGCACTCCGCTGTTGGAGATTGTGACGGAACCCGACATGCGGTCAGCCGACGAAGTAGTGTCGTATCTCAAAGGACTGCGGGACATCTTAATGTATCTTGATGTCTGCGACGGCAATATGGAGGAGGGAAGTTTTCGATGCGAGCCCAACTTGTCGCTCCGTCCAACTGGGCAAACGGAGTTTGGAACGAAGGTTGAGCTG
Source organism: uncultured Nitrospira sp. (assembly GCA_902500745.1). GTDB lineage: Bacteria > Nitrospirota > Nitrospiria > Nitrospirales > Nitrospiraceae > Nitrospira_D. The sequence goes on along the minus strand of CABVRS010000063.1, from coordinate 9,392 downwards.
AAGAATATTAACTCCTTTAAGAATGTGAAAGATGCGATCGATTATGAGATCAAGCGACAAACGAAGGTCCTGAATGAGGGAGGCAAGATTCACCAAGAAACAAGGCTCTGGAATGTCGAACGGGGTGAAACGGCGGTCATGCGTTCCAAAGAGGAAGCCCATGACTACCGATACTTTCCAGACCCGGATCTTGTCCCCTTGAAGTTAGAACAGACGTGGATTGATGGATTCCGATCGTCATTACCGGAGTTGCCGGCTGTTCGCATGCGTCGATTTGTCGCGATGTATGGATTGCCGGAGTACGATGCGGGTGTACTGACGGCATCGAGAGGGATGGCCGACTATTTCGAGTCGTGTGTCCAGCAGTTCAATCATCCAAAGACCGTGAGTAATTGGGTGATGGGGGAATTAACGAGAGAGTTGAACGGCGCAGAGACAGCGATTGAGGCTTCTCCTGTCAATCCTGAGCGGCTCGTTGGTCTCTTGCAGATGGTGGATCAGGGGACCATCAGTTTAAAGACAGCCCGTGACCTTTTCCCTGAGCTCTATCGCACCGGGAAGACACCAGAACAACTTGTACAGGAGAAAGGCTTGACCCAGGTTTCCGACGAAGGGGCACTGGGAAAGGTGATCGACGAAGTGTTGGCGAAGAGTCCGGCACAGGTTGCGCAGTTTAAAGAAGGTAAACAACAGGTCCTTGGTTTTCTCGTTGGACAGGTGATGAAGGCGAGTGGCGGGAAAGCGAATCCTGGGAAGGTCAATGAGTTACTGAAGAAGCAGTTGAGCACCTAACAAGAGAGGGATACGCGGATGAGTGCGATTAGAGAAATCAAAGGTCGACAGATTATTGATTCACGTGGGAATCCGACGATCGAGGCGGACGTGACGCTTGAAAGCGGCGCAACGGGTCGAGCGGCGGTACCATCCGGTGCTTCAACAGGGGAAAAAGAAGCCATTGAACTCCGCGACGGCGACAAGAAACGATGGATGGGAAAGGGTGTATCTAAAGCCGTATCCAATATCAGCAAGATCATCGCGCCAGAGCTGTTAGGGAAAGAGGCGTTTGATCAAGTCGGCATTGATCGAGCCATGATTGCATTGGATGGAACGAAGACGAAGGGGAAGTTAGGGGCAAATGCGATCTTAGGGGTATCATTGGCAGTGGCGAAGGCTTCGGCGAATGAAACAGGACAGCCGCTCTATCGCTATTTGGGTGGGACCAATGCCCGCGTCCTTCCCGTCCCGCTGATGAACATCATCAACGGCGGAGCCCATGCCGACAATCGATTGGATCTCCAAGAGTTCATGATCATGCCGGTGGGGGCGAGTCGATTTAGCGACGCCCTCCGAATGGCGACCGAGGTGTTTCATTCGTTGAAGGCTCTCTTAAAGAAGAAGGGGCTCAATACGGCCGTGGGGGATGAGGGTGGGTTTGCTCCTGATCTCCAATCCAATGAAGAGGCACTGAGTCTCATCTCTCAGGCCATCGAAGCGGCCGGCTATAAGACCGGCCGTGATATTGCGCTCGCATTGGATTGTGCGGCCAGCGAGCTGTATGAAAAAGGGCGGTATGTGCTTGAAGCGGAAACGAACTCAGATCGCTCGTCGGAAGACATGATTACGTACTATGGCAGGTTGCTCGATCGGTATCCGATCCTTTCTATCGAAGATGGGCTGAGTGAGCTGGATTGGAAGGGATGGAAGATGCTCACCGAGAAATTGGGCCAGCGGGTGCAGCTGGTCGGTGACGATATCTTTGTCACCAATGTCGAGATCTTCTCCAAAGGCATCAAGGAAGGAATTGGGAACTCGATTCTGATCAAGCTTAATCAGATCGGCACGCTGACAGAAACCTTAGACGCGATCGAACTTGCCAAACGGTCCGGGTACACGGCGATCATTTCACACCGGTCCGGTGAAACGGAAGACACGACGATTGCGGACATCGCGGTCGCGACGAACAGCGGGTTGATCAAGACAGGGTCGTTATCTCGAACGGATCGTGTGGCCAAGTATAACCAGTTGCTTCGAATTGAGGAAGAACTGGGATCTGCCGCACTCTATCGTGGGCGAACGGCGGTATCGGTTCACGCATAGCGGCACGTGGATGTGGTGGATTGACCCAATGATCATCAAGCGGAATCGTGGTCGTCAGTGGCTGGAATGGCAGCGTCGAGTCGTCACTGTTGCTCAAGTGGTCGGTGCGGCTGGCTGTGTATGGCTCTTTGTTGCCTTGTTTTCAGGAGAGATGAGCCTTACGAGGTATGTGTCCATGCGTGAGCAGGCCACGAGCTTGGAGCAAGAGCTGTCGCTCTTGCGTAGAGAAAATGTCGAGCTGCAGGGGGATATCAATCGGTTACAGCATGATCCAGCGAAGATCGAACAGCTCGCTCGTGAGCAGTTGGGCTATGTGCGAAAGGGCGAGACGGTCTATCAGTTGGTGCCAGGTTCGGAGAGGAAACAGGAGCCGTTGTCGAAACCATGAAGTTTGGAACAGTGGCGATCATCGGCAGGTCCAATGTGGGGAAGTCCACGCTGCTCAATCATTTGTTGGGAGAAAAAATTGCGATTGTGTCGAGTAAACCTCAGACCACGAGGACCAGAATTATGGGTCTCGTGCATGTCGAGGGTGCGCAAATTGCCTTTCTCGATACGCCGGGCCTGCATAAGCCTGAACATTTGTTGAATCGCCGGATGGTCCGAACGGCCGTAGAGACGTTAGAGGAGGCCGATCTCCTTTACATGCTTATGGAGGCGACAAGCATGCCGGGTCCAGGAGATATGACGGCCATCAAATATATGAAAGAGGCTCTGACAAGACGGTCTCGACCGGTGATCCTTGTTCTGACCAAAATCGATTTGGTGAATAGGCATAAGTTACTCCCGCTTCTTGAGCGCTATGGCAAGCTCTTCGACTGGACAGAGATTGTCCCGGTCTCGGCGATGAAGGATGACAATGTTGATCGGTTGCTGGCTGTCACCGTGCCCTATCTTCCTTCGGGGGACGGTGCGTATGACGACGATGTCGTGACCGACCAGACCATGAGGACGCTGGCAGCTGAAATGATTCGGGAGAAAGTGTTGCAAGAAACTGAGGAAGAGGTTCCACATGCCGTAGCCGTCGAGATCGACTCGTTCGTCGAGGAAGGGAAGCTGGCCAAGATACAAGCTTCGATCCTGGTGGAGCGTGACACGCAGAAGGGAATCTTGATCGGAAAACAAGGAGAGCGATTGAAGGCGATCGGGACTCAGGCGCGAATCGATATGGAACGAATATTCGGGATGAAAGTGTTTCTTGAGTTATGGGTGAAAGTCCGAAAGTCTTGGCGTGAGAATGAGCAGACATTGGTGGAGTTGGGGTACTAACGGAGTATGCAGCCGACGGAACAACCGATAGAACCACGTCTACCGGACCAGCGCCCTCGTGTGTCCGAGCGCGATGTGTTGCGAGAGGTTTTGCGCGATCAGACTGATCGCGGGCAGACGAAGTCCGACATCGTGATTCAATCGGTCCAGAAGTTGCTGCGCCGGGGAGCGATTACCCACCTTTCGAAAATGCTGGGACGCATGCACCCCGCTGATATTGCAAAGGCCATCACCCATCTGTCGTCGCTTAAGGAAAAGCGGGAAATCTTTGAGTTGGTCCGCGGTGAGGGTAAACGGGGTCAGGTCCTTAGTGAGCTTGACGGGGAAAGTATTCAGCAGGTGGTCGCAGACCTCCTCCATTCTGATATCGCGTGGTTATTGAAGGATCTTGGCCCTGATGATGTGGCGTATATCCTTGGGTTTTTCCCGGAAGACCGCAGTAATGAAATTCTCGCCTTGATGAAGGCCGAGGATTCGACCGAAGTCGCCGACATCCTCAAATATCCGAAGGATACGGCCGGCGCAATCATGACCACGGAATTTTTTTCCTTGGCGGAAGATGCGACGGCGCAGGAAGCTATTCGCCGGTTGCAACAGGCGACCGATGCGGAAATGGTGTTCTATATTTATGTGACGGATAAAGATGATCATCTAGTCGGTGTCCTTTCGCTCCGGCAGCTTCTCACGGTTCCTCCGACGACGCCGCTCAAGAATATTATGACTCGTGAGGTCATGAGCGTTGCGATCGATATGGACCAAGAAGAGGTGGCTCGCCAAGTCGCCAGCTATAACTTGCTGGCCATTCCCGTCGTGGAGCGGGACAGCACGCTCGTGGGCATCATCACAGTCGATGACGTTGTCGACGTCATTCGAGAAGAAGCGACTGAAGATATGTTGAAGATGGCCGGCGCGATCGAAGAGGATCCGACTTCGAAGTCCTCGAGTTTTGGCTCAGCAAAGCTCCGACTTCCATGGCTCTTCACGAACCTCATCGGCAGCCTCTTGTCCGGCGCTATTCTCTGGTATTTTCGCTATACCATACAAGAAGTCGTGGCGATTGTGAGTTTTATCCCTGTGATTGCAGCGATGGGCGGCAATGTCGGATTGCAGTCTTCCACGCTGATTATCAGAGGGTTAGCGACTGGTACCGTGGAGCTTAGTCATGTGTGGCCAGTTTTCTTTCGCGAAGCCAAGGTCGGCTTGGTCATGGGACTGGCCTGCGGAGTGACATTAACGTTGGTTGGGTGGGTCTTGCACCAAGGATTTTTAGGTATGGTCGTGGGAACGTCTCTGCTCATTGCCTTTCTGGTGTCGACCAGTATGGCGACGATTATGCCGATTCTTCTGAAACGCACGGGGGTTGATCCTGCCGTTGCGGCCGGCCCATTCGTCACAACGGCCAACGATATCACCGGGATTACAATCTATCTGACCTTAGCCACGATTTTCTTGGAGTATCTCCGGTAAGAAGGGCTCGTGCACGGCGATGCATGTATCATATTTGAGCGCAGGGAAACGGTTGTGTCTCTTCTGAAAACGACGGCAATCATCTTGAGGAGCCGCAAGTGGGGCGATGCCGATCGAATCGTGACCTTTTATTCGAAGAGCTTGGGTAAGATACGAGGTGTGGCTCGTGGGGCTCGCCGTCAGAAAAGCCGCTTTGGAGCTGCGCTAGAGCCGTTCAGTGTGTGTCGCGTGAATCTGTTTGAAAAGAAAGGGGACTCGCTGTTCAGAATCTCGCATGTCGACCTTATCAGGTCGTCCCAGGCGTTGCGAGAAGACCTCTGCTTAATGGATTCGGCAGCACGAATGGTCAATGTCGTGGCCGCCATTACTCCTGATGGAGACCCGGATGAGCCCTTATTTGCTACTCTGGATCAAGGACTGGTGTCGCTTCAGGAAAGTGACGACCCGCCATTTACGGCACTGCTCTTTCAAATCCGACTGCTGGGATTAACGGGGTTTCGTCCTCAAACCGATCATTGCGCTTCCTGCGGGAAGACCTATTTTGTTGGAGCGCCTCAATTTTCACCGATTGCCGGGGGGCTGGTGTGTCAGATTTGTGCTGCACGCCAGCGTGTGCGATGTGTCTCTCTTTCACGAGGAAGCCTGTCGTTTCTCCAACAAGCCATTCGGCTTGCTCCCGCCACCGTCACGAGGTTAAGGGCTACGGGCCAGGTTCGGCATGAAGTGGAGGAGGCGATTGAGGGGTACGTGACGGTCGTAGCTGGTAAACGGCTGCCAGCGGTGAACTTTCTATCGGTGGCATTGCCGGGATAATCTAAATAATGGGAGAAAGACGTATGGCCGTCGAAGCGGTAGAGCCGAAAGATATGGAATGGCTCGACAAAGGAGTGCTGGGAATCCAGTGGAGTGACGGTCATCAGGGGATCTATCCCGTCCGCTATTTACGGCAACATTGTCCTTGCGCCGCTTGTGTCGATGAATGGACAGGAGAGCGTCGTCTGAAAAGTGACGATGTGCCGCTCCTGATCATGCTTCAGGATATTCAGTCGGTTGGTCGCTATGCGTTTCAATTCAAATGGAGTGATGGCCATGATACGGGCATTTATTCGTATGTTTTGTTGAGGACTCTGTGCCAATGCGATGTCTGTCAACCGGTCAAGCTAATCGAACCGAAATCTAAGCGGCTTATGTGAGGGCACACAGCGTGGCAACTATTGACATCAGTGTCATGACGAAACGGCTAGGGCTGTATAGTTTACTGACGTTCCTAATCGTGGTTGGATGCAAAGGTATGCCGACATTGGAGGAGCAAGAGCGTCTGGTACAGTCTGATAACCTTGTGCTGGATCAAATCACAACCAAGGCCGTTACAAGTGCGTGGGGCACTCCTCCTCTGTATCACAGTGAGTTCACTCACTTTTTTGTCATGCCTGACTTTACCGTAATTCCGCAATCACGAGTCGCTACTGGAGAGGCGCCAAAGGGATGGAAGGCTGGTGTTCATGCCGGAGAAGGCGTGTATTTTGCCTATCCAGAGCGTGGCTGGTTACTGGTATTTCTCGATGAGCGTCTCGTCTATAAGGAAAAACTCAAGCCTGAGGAATTACATACTCTTGCGAAAGCCTGGGCGTATGAGGACCGGTTCAAAACTAGGCTCGATGAAACGTTCCAGCCTTAATTCTTTTGCTGGTTCTTCTGTTCGATATCTTCCATGGCATTAATAGCAGGAGACGGGTTGCATATCGCAATGGCAGCCTCTGAGGCTGTTCCCTATGCAAAGACGAGGGATTGGCCGATGTCGTCACTGCATTGGCAATGGAGCTGTTGAAGTCAGGGCATCGCGTGACATTGCTGTTTCCAGGGTATCGATGCCAAGAAGCCCGAGGTGTTCCCCAAGTGGTCATGCGATTCTCAATTTCAAGGGCGGGGAGGATGGTGGAGGTGACGGCTGAAGAGGAGTTCGTGTGGCTTACGGAAACGACACATCCACCCTGGAGGCGATCAGCCCGGCAGTACATTGATCTCTATTGGTCTATGAAGAGGGGCAAGACAAAGGGCTAGCGGGCGTTGAACGAAACATTGACTACTCGTCCCAGTCTCCCTAGTAAGGTCTTGGCCTTCAGCACGTAGTAAGAGCTTTCCTCTTCATGGAGGGTAATGACTGAAAGGAAAAGATCGCGCGCAACATCGATGTGCCCTTGCTCAAGAGCTAATTCTCCAGCGTGCAAGGCACAGGCAGAAGCCATAGCCTCGACATCAACTGCGACTCGACTAGCAGGATTAGACACTAGGCGCTCAAGGCGAGTGGGTAACGGAAGAACAAAACCTTCATGCACGCCTGGTTCCAGTTCTTGGGCCAAGCGAAGCTGCTTCAAGTCCGATGCCGCTTGAACAAAATCGGAGGTTGACTTGCAATCTGCATAGGTGCCCCATAACGACATAAACCCACTATTGCGTGATTCTGACAGCTGAGTGGAAGGGCTGCTCGTGCAACCCGTGGCCATGATCATCACTCCCACGCCAAGAAGGCCTAGTCTGAAGTGTTTTCTGATCGTGTCACTACGCTTCATTTATATTCTCCTTAGCAACGTACTGAAGCATTACGAAGCAAAAAATGGGCCTAGTTCATAAACATTTAAATTAATTGTGAAATTCTAAATATCTCTACGCCAAAAATAGCTAAAAAATGTGTCAATCACAACTCACTGTAGCATCATTGACACAGTCAATGAAAATCTAGTTATGAATTTGGAATGTGGCTCGTTATGAGAGGGGGGTGTTAAGAATTAAAGATTTGGACAAGAATACCTGTCCGAGTGGTAGCGTTTGTTTTTCGCATGATGTGTTTAATGTGTTCTTTTACGGTCTGTTCCGTAATCTGGAGGGCATTAGCGATTTCTTTATTAGTCCACCCCTTTGCCAGATGTTCAACTACAGACTGCTCTCGGTTTGTTAATTGGAAACGTTCTCGAGCATGCTCCGTATTCAGGTTTTGCTTTCGCCCCAACTCCTCCATGGTAACGACCAACCTGGCGTATTGAATGCCTCCTCGATCGGGCAACCCGAACCCTCTCAGGAGAATCGGCTGATTGGGGTCACCCGTCACACGTTTTAGTTCGAATTGTTCCCAGTCTTTGGCTTCTGTTCGAATATGAAGTGCTTTAATGATTTCTGCGCAGAGTTCAGTCAGTGCCGTTGGGAGAACCCCGCGTGCTGAAATTGCGGCATTGCCTCCATGCTCAGCCGCATTGATCTTCTTAGCAAGTTCTGTGGCTTGCCGATTCATATGTAAAAGCTGCATGGATGCCGATAACACAACAATGCCTGACCCGGCCCTCTGATCAGCAAGTGCATCTGTTTGGTCGATGCCTTTAGATAAGTCAGTCATAAAGCTATGATACTGCTTTACCCTTCTGATTAATCAGGGATTAATCATTCGATTTTGACAATCTGAGCTCGGCCGATAAAACACTTCTATGTCCACCACAGGAATAGTACCTAACCCTTTCGAGGGAGTCAACATAATACCTTTGAGCAAGCGGCCTACGTCATCGGTATTGTTGATTCCAGCAATGGAACATACTATTCACCTGCATCAGGGTTGAGAATCACAGAGTAGACCTAGCTGATAAGTGTGTGAGTGTGTGTTTGTAGTCAAAAGTAGTGCTAATTAACTGCGAAATAAGGTGAATCTAAGACCAAGACACCTTGCCGAGGAGGGATTGACGTGGTATCAACAGAATGGGAGTGGCCAATAGCGGATAGTCATGAAAGCCATGGTGAGAGAGCGGCGCTGCTCAGGACCATCATTTATGAAGTATCAGCCGCAAATGAGGGGACCAATGATATCGCCAAAGAAAAGAGGGCGTTGTCTTTGAACATTAGTAATGGGGGTATGCTAGTGCTCATGGATCATGCTCCGGATATCAAGCAGGTGTTGAAAGTTCATGTGCCAACACCGATAACTAGAGCGGAAACTCCGACACTTGCGGAGGTACGCTGGACAAGAAAGTTTCCATTTGGGAGATCTGCAAGTAGCCAGACAGCCTATTTCGTGGGCTTGAAGTTTATGTTTTGATCGTTGATGCTATAAGAGGTATGCTAGTTCCCAGTTCAGCACTGCCTCATAACGTATCTAGTGATCATCCATCTAGTAGGTTAGTCTATTAGTCTAATAGGGGTGGGTGAATGAAGTGTGAGAAGAAATTTTGAGAGTTTAGCCTTCGTATCAACAGATGACCAGTTAGAATCAGTTGTGTAAGATCTCGCTCCACCTATTTTTTGAGTGACGGCCGGGGAACAAGTTAGCTTTTTGGTCGTGTCCTTGTTCCACTGGTAATCCGACTGTACCGGAATGGGCGGTAGCTTGCGCGGCGGGGTGTGTATATGGATACTCTGAACGATGTTCAATCAACGCAAATTCAAGGGCTTCGCTGGTATGTTGTGAGTACGAAAGTCAATCACGAAAAGCACGTTGAACGAAATATCGCGCATGCAGGAATTGAGTGTTATCTACCACTACTGAAAGAGCGTAGGATTGTTCGTAATCAGATCATCAC
>CABVRS010000062.1 GCA_902500745.1 uncultured Nitrospira sp. | reverse complement strand
TGCGCGCACCTAAACGGCGAACGGCCCGTCTCGCAGCTTCTTGTCCGATCGATTCCGCGGAGGCCAGTCGTGCAAACTTGCGCTGCACCTCATACCAGGCGTCTCGCTGCATCCCACCCGTTGCAGAGTCGGTCGCAATCGGAGACACGGAGAGTGAAAAGTTTGAACTCTGGTAAGACCCGACGAATCCATGGCTGTTGGCCAGCACGACTCGCCCGGAGGACGAATCAAACTCCGCACCCTCCGAGTTGGTCACGCGCGAGTCAGTCGCAAATGCCGCCGCTTCTCCCCGCTTTGCCCAGTCGATCTGAGTCTCCGTATCGAGGACAGTCCCATCGTAGAGATCGAGACCTGGCTGGTCCGAGGCCATCTGAGTGGCATCGGGTAATCCTGACATGTCATCCTCGACAACCGCCCCCGCCAAGGTACAGGTGTCAGCCACAAGTCGCTCGAGGGATTCTTGAGAAAAATCGGATGTGGACGTTGTCGCCGATCGCTTGCCGATGAAGACACGGAGGCCGAGCCGCTTTTCCCGTGCCTTGGTCAATCGATCAACGGCGCCGACCCGAACTTGAACCGAAAAGGTCTCTCCATCGGCCACCACGATATCAGCTTCTGTCGCACCGCAGGCCTTGGCGCGAGCCAGGACATCAGCCGCAAGCTGGGCGAACCCATTGGCCGTGTCGCTTGGAGACAAAGATTTCTTGGACATCAGTGAGTCTCGTCAATCATTGTTTGAGCGATCAAGAGAACCGCTGGAAATGGAACGCCTAACTCCGCGTGCCGCCGACGGTAATTTCGTCGATTTTGATGGTCGGCAACCCAACCCCGACCGGAACCGATTGGCCATCCTTCCCACAGGTACCAATGCCGTTGTCGAGCTTCAGATCGTGCCCCACCATTGACACCTTCGTGAGAATCTCCGGCCCGTTTCCGATCAACGTCGCACCCTTCACCGGCTTCGTGATCTGACCGTCCTCGATGAGATAGGCTTCACTGGCTGAAAAGACGAACTTCCCATTGGTGATATCGACTTGTCCGCCGCCGAATGAGACCGCGTAGAGCCCATGTTTGACCGATCGAATAATATCCTGCGGGTCCGATTCGCCGGCCAGCATGAAGGTATTCGTCATCCTGGGCAGCACCACGCTTTGGTAATTCTCCCGCCGACCGTTCCCGGTCAAGGGAATCCCCATGAGACGCGCATTAAGCTTATCCGTAATATAGCGACGAAGGATGCCGTTCTCGATGAGCGTGGTACAGCTCGTCGGTGTTCCCTCATCGTCCATATTCAACGAGCCTCGACGGAACGGAAGCGTTCCATCATCGACAATGGTACAGACTTCCGATGCCACCCGTTTCCCGATCAAACTGGAAAAGGCGGACGTTTTTTTGCGATTGAAGTCGGCTTCCAAACCATGCCCGATCGCTTCATGCAACAAAATACCCGGCCATCCTCCAGCCAGCACCACCGGCATCACCCCTGCTGGAGCATCGACCGCCGACAGGTTGAGGATCGCCTCTCGGGCTGCCTCTCGGGCATAACTCAAATGGCGATCGCCTTCGCGATAGTATTCGAACGCGACTCGTCCGCCGCCGCCGAAACTCCCTACTTGGCGATTGTCGTGATCTTCAGCGATGCAGGTGATCTGCAGGCGTGACAAGGGCTGAACATCGCTCACGACGTTCCCATCGGATGTCGCCACCGCGATGACCTTGTACTCGGTGTTAAATGACGCCATCACGTTCTTAATGCGTGGATCATACCGTCTGGCTTCAGCATCGATTTCATTCAAGAGCGCCACGCGATCAGTCGTGGCCACCTCAGCCTTCGCTCGCTCTATTGGATAGAGATCCCTGGTGGGGCGTCGTTGAGTGGGTACCGGAACGGGGGAATCTCCCTTGGGGGAATTGGCGATGTACCGAGCCGTGTCCGCCGCGATTTCCAGGTCTTTCTTTGTCAATTCATCCGAGTAGGCAAAGCCTGTCTTTTCACCCGCCGTCGCCCGAACCCCGACACCTTGAGAAATACTCTTCGCCGCACGCTTGACGATCCCTTCCTCCATGGACACCGACTCCGATATGCGGGACTCAAAATAGAGATCCGCGTAGTCGACATCCCGGACCTTTAACCGATCGAGGGCGTGCTGGACTTCGAGCTCCGTGACGCCAAACTTCTTCAATTGAAACGGCTCAGCCATTACGTATGTCTTTCTCGCTCGTGTGGGCTAACGAGAACGCAGTATAGCCCAACCATTTCCGTAGTCGCAATGCAACATGCGCTCACCTTACAATATCGCAGACAGTTCTCATTCGAGGCTTACCGAGTTATCGTTTGACATTCCCTACCCCCACCAGTAGACTCTGAGCACCTCGCTTACCTTCACACGGAACATGTAGGACCTTACTTAAAGATTTATATGGCACAGCAGCCATCCTCAAGCCTCGACCACCTTTCAGAAAGCGAATTGACCGCCAAATTGGAGCTCGAACTGCTCCCCAAGCATGTCGCGGTGATCATGGACGGCAACGGTCGCTGGGCCGAACTTCGTGGTCTTCCACGTATTGCAGGCCATCGCGAAGGCATCAATTCCGTCAGAGAAATGATCACGCTGTGCTTGGAACTAGGTATTCGCGCTCTGACGATCTACGCGTTTTCACAGGAGAACTGGAATCGTCCGACCCATGAAATCAGTGCCCTCATGGGACTCTTGGAACATTATCTTTCGACGGAACGAGCGAGTTTGATCGAGCAAGGAGTTCGTTTCCGCGCAATCGGCCGCCACGATCTGCTTCCGACATCGGCGCAACACTGGGTCCGCACTACTGAAAAAGAGACCGCGCATCTCGATAAGATGATTCTGACCGTCGCGCTGAGCTATGGCGGGCGAGCAGAGATCGTCGATGCCGTGAAAGCCTTGATCGACGATATTAAGGCTGGGTCCGTCCAAGCATCCCTACTCGATGAGACCACGATCCAGCGGTACCTCTCGACTCATCCACTCCCCGATCCTGATCTTCTGATTCGGACGAGTGGCGAAACCAGGATCAGTAATTTTCTCCTGTGGCAATTGGCGTACACGGAACTCTGCTTCAGTCCAACACTGTGGCCTGATTTTCGCCGGCGGGAGTTCCTGTTGGCGCTGATCGAATATCAAAGGCGGGAACGCCGATTCGGTCGAGTCCTGAGCACCATATCGTCATAACACTTGTGGGATATCCCCTCGCGACAGATGCCCTTGCCCATAGCGCGATATTTGTGACGATTTCACCGGCACCCACCCGACGATTCGACCTCCGCCGTCTCTACACCGCACTCGCGCTGATTCCCGCGGTGTATCTCATCATCGTGCATCTGACTCCCTGGGCCTTGACCCTCCTCTTGCTCGTGGTCGGTGCTATTGCGCTGCTCGAACTCTACAAACTCAGCTTTCCCTCGCGCCTGAGCCGTCTCCTCGTGGGAGTAGGACTCGCAGGCTTCGCCCTCACGCTCACTCACGCTCATTTTTCTTTTTCCTTACCGGAACTTCTCGTCGGCAGTGTGCTCATAGCAGCAGTGACCGCGTCCATCTCTGCTGCCTCAACGGCGCATCGATGGAACGATGCACTCGTGATTCTCCTCGGCGTGTTGTATGTGGGCTTCCCCCTGAGTACCGTGGTCTCGACTCGTACCGTGCCTGGCGGCGAATGGCTCGTGCTCTTTCTCGCCGTCGTGACGTGGGCCTCGGATACGGGCGCCTACTATGCGGGGACTTTGTGGGGAAAACACCTGTTGCTCCCGTCGATCAGTCCGAAGAAAACCATTGAAGGAGTACTCGGTGGGCTTGCCCTGGCGGTCGGTGTCGCACTGCTGGCTCAGCAGTGGTTCGCGTCACAGCTCTCCCTCGCAGATGCGGTGATCCTTGGAGTACTGCTGACGGCCGCGGGCCTGCTCGGAGATCTGTTCGAATCGATGATCAAACGCCGAACGGGCGTCAAAGACTCAGGCGGGATCTTGCCGGGTCACGGCGGGATGCTGGATCGGCTCGATAGTCTCTTGTTCACTGCCCCCACGTTCTACTACTATGTCGCTTACATTCGAGGCCTGTCACCGCCGCTCTAGAAGAATGGAGAGGAGAGAACATGAAGTCGATTATCATCTTGGGATCGACCGGATCGATTGGGACAAACACACTCGATATCGTTCAGCGGTTTCCCGATGAGTTTCGCGTGGTGGGGCTGACGGCCGGCAGCAACATCGACAAGTTAGAAGAGCAGATTCACCGATTCAGGCCCAAAGCCGTGGCCGTCTCCACCGAATCCTCAGCGGCTCTGCTTCGAAGCCGATGTGCCGACCTGCGGGTCGACATTCTGTCCGGTGAAGAGGGCATCAGCCACGTCGCATCCGTGCTGGATGCCGAATTGGTGATTTCCGCCATCGTGGGAGCGGCCGGGCTCGTTCCCACCTTGTCCGCTATTCGGAGCGGCAAGCATATCGCCCTGGCCAATAAAGAGCCGATGGTCATGGCCGGGAAGTTGATGCAGGATGAAGCCCGGAAACATGGGGTCAGGATTTTCCCGGTCGATAGCGAGCACAGTGCGATTTTTCAATCATTGGAAGGCCACCGAGTCGAGGACGTCCGACGTTTGATTCTGACCGCGTCCGGCGGAGCACTCTGGACACTGTCCCACGAACAGCTTCAGGACGTGACGCCTGAGCGAGCCTTGCAGCATCCAAACTGGAAGATGGGGGCCAAGATTACCATTGACTCCGCCACCTTGATGAATAAAGGGCTGGAAGTCGTAGAAGCGCGATGGCTCTTCGATATCCCTGAATCCCACATTGAAGTCATGGTTCATCGAGAAAGTATCATTCACTCTCTTGTCGAGTATAAAGACCGATCGGTCATTGCTCAATTGGGGCTTCCGGATATGCGGACTCCTATCTCGTACGCGATGCGCTATCCCGCACGGATGGCCCTTGATCTTCCCTCATTGGAGCTGACGGAGATCGGCCAATTGTCTTTTTGCAAACCCGACCATGACCGTTTCCCCTGCCTCAATCTGGGGTATGAGTCGCTTCGCATCGGAGGCACCATGCCCGCCACGATGAATGCGGCAAATGAGATTGCGGTTGAGGCGTTTCTCAACCATGGCCTCCGTTTTATCGAAATCGCACAGGTCATTCGTAGCACCATGGACGCGCACACCCAACAAGACATCACCTGTCTCGATGACGCATTGGAAGCGGATCGATGGGCCAGAGAGAAGGCAGAATCATTGGTGCATGCGTTGTCGCACTAACGATTGTTTTGCATTTCACGCAACGTCTGTTAGATTAGAGCAGTCGATCGAGTACGCAACAGGGAGTTTTCATGACATTCTCATTCGCCTGGTCCCCCGATACACTGTGGCTCCTCCTCCAAAAAGCCTGGTGGTTTCTGGTCGTCCTTGGCGTGTTAGTCGCCTTCCATGAACTTGGGCACTTCCTCGCCGCCCGCTGGGTCGGTGTGAAAGTCTTAAAGTTTTCCATCGGTTTCGGTCCAAAAATATTCGGCCGTCAGGTCGGCGAGACGGAGTATCTTGTCTCAGCCGTTCCACTCGGCGGCTATGTCAAGCTATTCGGTGAGGACGAGACGGAAGCGACGACTCCCGACGACCGCCGCCGATCATTTTCTCATCAGGGGCTTTGGGGAAAGGTCCTCATCGTCGCAGCCGGCCCCGGATTTAATTTTATTTTGGCCTACTTGATTTTTGCCGGATGGTTATCGACCGGTTCCCCTCTCTTTGTCCCGACCTTTCGCGATCTGAGCGCAGACGTCGAAGCGCTCGTTCCCGGATCTCCTGCCTCGATCGCAGGGATGGAAGTCGGCGACCATATCGTCAGAGTCAATGGGCAAGAGATCTCAACCAAGACCGAGCTGTTGGATATCGTGTCCAGGAGTAAGGGACAGCCTCTCTCGCTCGAAGTCCGGCGAGAGGGACAACTCAAAATGCTCACAGCCACTCCCGTGCCGATTACTGGAGACGGAGCATCCGCAGACGAACCGGTCTATACAATCGGAATCGAAGAAACGCCTCCATTGGTCACATCGGTCATGCATGGATCACCCGCGGCTCTGGCTGGGCTCCAGCCCGGCGATCGAGTGGTCGCGATCGAAGGACACTCCATCTACACGTGGGCGCAGATGACCACGCAGGTGAGGGAGCATCCTGAGACGCCATTGAAGTTCGAGGTCCTCCGTGAGGGAACACGCACGACGCTGACCGTCACCCCAACCAGTGAAAAACTCACGGTCAATGGGCAGACTTCAGAAGTGGGAAAGATCGGCATCTCCGGTCCTGGTCGCTCCTTGATGCGCTCCAACAACGTCGCGGAAGCCGTATACCAAGGACTAGAAGCCACGTGGGGATGGACGGAACTGACCGCGATCGGCCTCTACAAGATGATCGTCGGTGATATTTCGAGCAAGAATATCGGTGGTCCGTTGACGATCGCCAACATCTCGGGGGAAGCCGCCTCGCAGGGTGCCTCCAGCGTCGTCTTCCTAATCGCCATTCTGAGTATCAATCTTGGAGTCTTGAATCTGCTGCCCATCCCTATTCTCGACGGCGGCCACTTGCTCTTTTTCTTGATTGAAGGCATTCTGCGTAAACCGCTTGGTGAACGACAACGAGAGGTTGCGCAGCAAGTGGGATTGGTCTTGTTGGTCGGTGTCATGATCTTCGCCTTCTGGAACGACCTAGAACGCATTTTCTCTCGCTAAACCTTTCATGAAGACGTCGCAGTTACTCATCCCGACCCTACGGGACGATCCCGGAGAAGCGGAAACCGTCAGTCACCGCTTAATGTTGCGCGCCGGATTGATCCGCAAGGTGGCGGCAGGAATCTACACGTATCTCCCGCTCGGCCTACGCGTTATCCGTAAAATCGAGCAGATCATTCGTGAAGAGATGAATCGAGCCGGGGCGCAGGAGCTGTTGATGCCGATCGCATCCCCTGCCGAGCTGTGGAAAGAGACGGGTCGCTGGGACTACTACGGGAAGGAACTCCTCCGTTTCAAGGATCGCCACGAACGTGATTTCTGCTTGGGTCCGACGCATGAAGAAGTCATCACGGATCTATTCCGGCGAGAAGTGCGTTCCTATCGCCAACTCCCGTTGAATTTTTACCAAATCCAAACCAAATTCCGTGACGAGATCCGCCCCCGCTTTGGGCTCATGCGCGGGCGAGAATTCATCATGAAAGACGCCTATAGTTTTGACCTCGATGAGGCCGGCGCCAAGATCAGCTACCAGAATATGTATGATGCCTATACCAGGATTTTCACACGCTGCGGCCTGACTTTTCGCGCTGTTGAAGCCGACACCGGGTTGATCGGCGGAGATGTTTCGCATGAGTTCATGGTTCTCGCTGATACCGGCGAGGCGATGGTCGCCTACAGCGACCACGGATCCTATGCCGCTAATCTCGAGCGGGCTGAAGTGCTTCCTCCCACTGAATCTGATACCGCTCCCCTTCTTCCATTGACGCTCATCGCGACACCACAACGCCGAACCGTGGATGAAGTCACAGCCTTTTTACAGATCACACCTCGACACCTGGTGAAGACACTGCTGTATAAAGCAGGAACCGAATCAGTCGCCGTGTTGATCCGAGGCGATCATGAGGTGAATGAAGTCAAGCTTGCGCGACTGCTCAAGGTCACCGATGTCGCATTGTCAGATCCCGAGACGGTACAACGGCTCACGGGGTGCCCTCCAGGATTTGCCGGACCGATCGGACTCCAACAGGTACGCATCCTTGCCGATTGGGCCGTCCAAGGCATGAAAAATGTGGTGATCGGCGCCAACAAGGCGGATACACACTATCAGAATGCCAACGTTGATCGCGACTTTACCGTCGAACAGTTTGCCGATCTTCGAAATGCGCAGGCCGGGGATCCTTCCCCCCGAGGTTCTGGTGTGTTGACGCTTGCCAAGGGAATTGAAGTCGGACAAGTGTTCTTGCTTGGCACCAAGTATAGCGACAAAATGAACGCCACGATCCTAGACGAGCACGGCAAAGAGCGCCTTGCCATTATGGGTTGTTACGGAATCGGTGTGGGACGTACGGCTGCCGCGGCAATCGAACAACATCATGACGACAAAGGCATCATCTGGCCGTTTCCTATCGCACCATTCCATCTCCACCTGCTGACGGTCAGCCAATCTGAAAGGACCACCGAAACCGCCGCGCGTCTGTATTCCGAACTGACGGCTGCCGGGTTCGACGTGTTATGGGACGACCGCTCGGATCGTGCCGGCGTGAAATTCAACGATGCCGATTTGATCGGGATCCCCTTCCAGATCGTCGTTGGTGACAAGGGCCTTGCCGACGGCATCGTGGAATTGAAGATCCGAAGGGGAGGAGACAAGTCGCGCATAGCCCCAGGCAATTTGTCGACCCACCTCAGAACACTGTGCACCGCAACCGACATCCCCACGGCATAACTCATCTCTCCGCACCCTGCCCCTGGCTCACTCACCTTCGAATTCCACCGACGGAAAATGTCTTTTCCTTGCCTTCCACCCTCTTTCGGCTAGACTGAAACTCGATTCACAGCTCAATGACCTGTGTGCAACCAGGCACCCACTGACCCAGCATACAACCTGACTGTTTCACGTCGCGACGACAGAGAAAGCAGAGTCGGATGCAAGCCAAGCCCGTGACTCCAAACGTTCAAGAATTGCAGCAAAAAGTCGAGCACGCGGAGCATGTCAAACGCATTACGACTCAGATTCATGCGGCCAGCAATCTCGACCAGATCCTGCTCGACCTTCACAAAGATATCCTCAGCTTGTTCGACGCGGAAGACTTAACCCTCTTCGCGTTCGACGCCGAGAAGAAAGAGATCTTCTCCAAAGTGCCACACATCGATGGCGTAGAAGAAGTCCGTATCCCTATTACCGAACAAAGTCTCGCCGGATTCTGCGCCAAATATCTCCGCCCTGTGAACATTGCCGACGCCTATAGCATCCCGGAGCTCCAAGCCACTCACCCGTCTCTGGTTCATGATACGTCCTACGATAAACGGACCGGCTTCAAGACCAAACAGGTTCTGACCTACCCGATCGTCGCCGACAACAAGTACTTGATGGGAGTACTCCAGCTGCTCAACAAAAAGAGCGGGAGCCGCTTTACCCGAAAAGACGAAGAGGCCGTCGACGAAATCGCAAAGGCACTCGGGATTGCATTCTACAATCTACGAAAGATATCAAAGAAGAATCCGACAAAGTTTGATCTCCTGGTCAGCAATAGTCGCGTGACTCAAAATGAACTCGACCAAGCCATCGCCGACTCTCGAAAAGGGATGAGCGATCTTGAGAGCATCCTGATCGAAAAGTACAAAGTCCCCAAGATTGATATCGGCAAGTCGCTCGCCCAGTTCTATAAATGTCCCTATATCGAGTACAGCGAGCGTACCATTGTCGATATCGAGCTCTTAAAGAATCTCAACGTCGACTACCTGAGAAAAAATCATTGGATGCCGCTCAAACGCGACCGTACGGCGATCGAAATTCTCACCGACGATCCGGGCGATCTTGACCGCGTACAAGACATCAAACGGACCTTCCCCGGCCTCAACATTCGCTTCGCCGTCAGCCTTCGTCGAGACATCTCACAGTTTCTCGGCTCAGCTACCGGGCAGAGTGACGTTGGGGGGCGCAAGCTCGACGAAAACGTGTCCGATATTCTCGGTGAGCTTGTCACCGAAGCCCAATCGGAAGCCATGGAGGACTCCGCCGGAGGCGGAGGGCTGGATGAAAACGACAGTGCGATCGTCCGCCTAGCCAATCAAATCATTGCCGATGCCTACCGGCAAAATGCGTCGGACATCCACATCGAACCCTACGGTGAAAAGCGAGAAACACTGGTGCGCTTCCGCGTCGACGGGGAATGCTTCGAATACATGAAGATTCCGCAGAGTTACCGTCGTGCCATCGTCTCTCGGCTGAAGATCATGGCGAGCCTGGACATCGCCGAGCGCCGCAAACCACAAGACGGGAAAATCAAGTTCAAGCTCACCGAGTCAAAAGAAATTGAGCTCCGCGTCGCGACGCTTCCGACCGCCGGGTACAACGAAGACGTGGTCATGCGTATTCTCGCCGCCAGTGAGCCGCTCCCGCTCGATAAGATGGGGTTCTCGGACCGAAACCTCAAAGTGCTGAAAGAGATATCCGAACGGCCATACGGAATCATTCTGTGCGTCGGTCCGACTGGTTCAGGAAAAACAACGACCCTTCACTCGGTGCTCGGCAACATCAATACGCCAGACATCAAGATATGGACAGCCGAAGATCCCGTCGAAATCACGCAATATGGTCTTCGCCAAGTGCAGGTCCAGCCGAAGATTGGACTCACATTCGCCACCGCCATGCGCGCATTTCTTCGTGCCGACCCCGATGTCATCATGGTGGGAGAAATGCGAGATAAGGAAACGGCGGACACGGGTATCGAAGCATCCCTGACCGGCCACTTGGTCTTGAGTACGTTGCACACGAACAGCGCGGTGGAAACGGTCACGCGGCTCCTCGACATGGGTTGCGATCCATTCAGTTTTGCCGATGCCATGCTGGGAGTTCTTGCACAGCGGTTGGCCCGTAGGATCTGCAAAGAATGCAAAGAGCAATACATCGGAAGCAAAGAGGAGTATGAAGAAATCCGATTAGGCTACAACCCTGAGTATTGGGACAAGCTCGGCATCAAGCAAGATAATACGTTCCGGCTTTCGCGCGGGAAAGGGTGCGAGACATGCAATCGATCCGGCTTCAAGGGACGAGTAGCGTTGCACGAACTCCTCTTGGGCACGGACCAAATGAAACGGATGGTGCAACAGAAAGCACGTACCGAAGACATGCTCAAGACTGCACTCGAAGAGGGTATGACCACACTCGTTCAAGACGGCATTCACAAGGTCTTGCAAGGCCATACCACCTTCAAAGAAGTCAAAGCAGTCGCAATCAAATAGATTCTTTCATTCTCCGCCTATCTAACCACCTTCAGAAGGCTGGCCCTTTCACTTCTTGTTCACATCCGTGTAGAACGGCGCGCTGTCCAGTATGAGTGCCCGGCATATGGGTTGATGCAGTTGGTTCCATCCAGCGGTGGGCGAGACGCGTACCGAAAGGCCAAAGGGGAAAGTACGATTCCATCGCGTGACTATCTGCTCGATCCCGAGAATAATATCAAACTGAGCAGTGCCTATCTGAATGTCCTGTCATACAACCTGCTTGAGCAGGTCGATAACGAGGTCTCACGCGAGCATTGTGTCATCTCCGCATATAACACTGGAACGGGAAATGTTTTCAAGGCGTTCGCGGCCAACTCCACGTCCGCCATCAATCAAATCAACGGCCTCGAACCACCGGCCGTCTATGACCGGTTACGCAACAACCTTCCCTACCCCAGGAGACGAGGGATTACCTCGTGAAGGTGGTCACCTTCCGCAAGCAATTCGTGTCTCTGCCAGAACACTCTTCCCGGTGAGCCACTTCATTCCCGGCGGAAACCGCGTGGCAATCGACACATTGTTGGAGACCGTCACACCGTCAGGGCGGGTCGGGGCTGGGATAGGTGGATAATGAAGTTGTGGAGATGTTTATTCACGGTGGGAGAGAGGCCCTCGAACTCCACACCGTAGGTGTGCTCTTTGCCCCACCGTACCGTGGCGGATTCGATGACCATTGAGGTTGCCTGATCGGGCAATCGCAACCTCATCGCGATTCGATCTCCAGGCGTAATCACCGCTTCCGTCATGACACGAGCACCTTTGGTGGACACGTCATAGACGATCCCCAACCCCTGTTCGGCCGTTCCCTTCTTCATCCGGCCTACACGTGCCATGGAACAGGGAAAGGGAGCCGAGACACGTACACGCGGATACTTACGCAATTGTGGGGTACTTGGTTTACTGCTGGTTCGGAGATCTAGATCATCCATGTGATTTACTCTTTCTCCATATCTGAGACATGTATGTACTCGGCCAACTGTCTCAAGGACGATTGCGAAAGGGCGCTGAACGTGAGTCCATGGAATGGATAGCTCGTCCAGCATACGGTGGCGACCGCTACCTCAGCAGGGGGAGTCCCCTTGTTCAGCCGGAGTTTGAGAGAGATTTGGTCACCCGGCTTGATGGCCGCGTC
Source organism: uncultured Nitrospira sp. (assembly GCA_902500745.1). Lineage (GTDB taxonomy): Bacteria > Nitrospirota > Nitrospiria > Nitrospirales > Nitrospiraceae > Nitrospira_D. The sequence goes on along the minus strand of CABVRS010000062.1, from coordinate 1,696 downwards.
GGTATTCACACATAGGCCATGTAGCGACAGGTCATAGACCAGGCCAACGTCATGAACCGGTTTTCGAAACCACCATCTGGGTGTTCGAGAAGACAGAGAACAGCTAAACGGTATGGGGATGCGCACTCGGGAGTATCGACGAACTTGGTGGCGAACCAGCTTCGGCTGCTGAATCGTCTGCATGCCAATCTACCTCGTGAGACATACTGTATCTCACGAAGTAGATTTCGCGAACTATTTTCTTACTTTACGGACGCATGGTTGCCGAAGCATTGCGTGCGGAGGGTTCAGCATGAACGCCTCTTGAGTTCGGACGACGGAAACGTCCGGAGCTCTTCACCTGATTCGGCGTAGAACGATCATTCCGATGGGCGTGTCTGACTTCTGCATGCACGACCGATGACGGAGGACGACTTCCAGGAGCGAGTGGAACGGTATGTCCCAGAAGCCGTTCGATATCTCGAAGCTGCCGCTGATCTTCGCCTGTCACAAAACTTGTGGCGCGACCGGTCGTCTTCATCCGGGCTGTGCGACCGATACGGTGTACGTAATCTTCCGGACAATTGGGCAGATCAAAATTGATCACATGTCCGATGTTCGCCACATCAATGCCTCGAGCGGCAATATCCGTCGCAACTAGCACACGGAATGACCCACGTTTAAAGCCCTCTAACGCAGCACGCCGCTGCGACAGACTCCGGTCTCCATGCAACACCGCCACTCGATGGCCGGCGTGCCCCAGCATGCGTCCCAACCGATCCGCCCGGTGCTTTGTCCTGGTGAAGACCAGCGCAGAATCCTTATCGGCGCCTAAGAGAGACAAGAGAAGATCGGACTTGTCGGCATGCGAGGTGTGATGCACGGCTTGAGTCACTCCGTCAGCTGTCGTCGCTGATGGGGCGACCATGATGCGAACAGGGTTATTGATGCTGGCCTGAACCAACCGGGCGAGATCCGCCGGCAACGTGGCCGAAAAAAGCAAGGTCTGCCGCTCCTCCGGCAATGCATCAAGGATTTGATTGATTTGCGGCGCAAATCCCATATCCAACATCCGGTCTGCCTCATCCAACACCAGCATCTTGATGGACGACAACAAAATCGTGCCGTTCCACATGTGATCAAGAAGTCGACCCGGCGTCGCCACCAGGATGTCCGGTCGCTGCCGCAAACCTCGCACTTGGGCTTGCATATCTGCGCCTCCCACAATAACGGTCGCAGAGATGCGCCGACTCCGCCCAAGTTTCTCAATCGTGGTCAGGGTCTGTAAGGCAAGCTCACGCGTCGGTGCGAGAATCAAGGCTTTCGGCTGCCCTTTCGGTAAGGTGGACAGCCGTTCCACCATCGGAATCACAAACGCTGCCGTTTTCCCCGTGCCGGTCTGGGCGCATCCGATCACATCTCGCCCCGCCAGAGCAGGAGGGATGGCTTGTTCTTGAATAGGAGTTGGTGAAGCGAACCCGGCATCAGCCAGGTCGTGCAAAATGGCCTCGGATAAACCGAGGGCGTGAAAATTGAGTTGAACAGACGTATCCACTAAACTATCCTTTCAGTTTGATCGCATTATGACGGGATCAGAGAACCGAGGGGAGAAACAACCGGGCTGGGTGTAGCTCCAAACTGGACCTGGTCGCGATGCGATCGCGAAGTCCGTTATAGTTTGAACATCTCCCCGCCGGACCACCACGAGTTAGATGTA
>CABVRS010000061.1 GCA_902500745.1 uncultured Nitrospira sp. | reverse complement strand
ATAGTTGGGTCGGATGTCTTTCGGCGGGTGACTATGCCGAATATGTGATGCCGCACGTCCAGCTGATTTTTGAAGGGCTCAAGCGGGAAGGAGTACCGATGATTCATTTCGGGACCGGCACGACGGCCATTCTTCGGCAGATGCGCGAAGCGGGCGGTGATGTCATCGGGATTGATTGGAGGGTGCACCTGGATGAAGCCTGGACGACGGTCGGACACGATCGTGCCGTACAAGGAAACCTCGACCCACTCGTCTTGTTTGCACCGCTCCATGAAATCGAGCGCCGCGTGGAAGATATCTTGCGACGAGCCGGGGGGCGTCCCGGTCACATCTTCAATCTGGGCCACGGCATCCTGCCCACCACGCCGGTCGATCACGTAGCCGCGACGATCGATATGGTACATAAACTCAGCCAACGGTAGGGGCGTGAAGCGTGAAGCGCACCTTGCATTCAAACGCTTCACGCTTCACGAACGACGAGGAACGATGCTAGCGACGCCGCGTCATACGGCTATCTTGCTCATGGCGATGGGGGGACCGGATTGTCTGGAGAACGTGGAGCCGTTTTTGCGTGATGTTCGCGGGGGCCGACCGACACCGCCGGAGCTTATGGAGGAGATTCGCGAACGATATCGAGCCACCGGAGGAAAATCACCGGCTGTCGGGGTCACGCAAGAGGTTGCAAAAAAGCTGGAGCAACAGCTGAATGAATCTAGCGACGGCCGATATCGAGTCTACGTCGGGTTGCGGCATTGGCATCCCTTCATCAAGGATACCTATGCCGAGCTGCTGAAGGCATCGCCGGAACAGGTCATTGGGGTCTGTATGGCTCCGCAACAGTCCTCCTTGAGCACCGGAGCCTACCGGAAAAAAGTTGAAGAGGCTCGTGCCATGCTGGAGGACCAGACACCTGTGACCTATGTCGGGAGTTGGAATCGACATCCACGTCTGGTCGCGGCGATCGTTGAGAATATTCGGCACGCGCTTGAAAAGTTTCCGGTCGAGGTGCGGGCGACGGTGCCGGTGTTGTTCACCGCCCATAGTTTGCCGGAACGAATCGTCGCTATGAAGGATCCGTACCCGGACGAGGTGCAGGGAACCGTTGAGGCCGTCACACGAATCTTGGGAAACCAACCGACGTATTTTGCGTATCAAAGTCAGGGGCGATCAAGCGAGCCGTGGCTTGGACCGACGGTCGAAGGCTTGTTAGATACTATCCGGCAGGCGGGATATCGGTCTGTCCTGGTGGCCCCCATTGGGTTCATCTGCGACCATGTCGAAACGCTTTTCGATATCGATATTGAATTAAAACAATTGGCTGTGAGTAAAGGCATGCATCTTGAGCGCATCGCGATGTTGAACGACTCACCCGCCCTCATCGAGACGTTGCACAACGTCTTAGCCACACACGAATCATCCGGCTCTATTCAGTCGTGACTCGACCACGTACCGTTGTCATCGTGGGCGGTGGTATTTCTGGGCTGGCCACAGCCCATGCGCTACTGGAACGTGCGTCATCGGCTGGTCTATCCCTTCGCTGTACCCTCCTCGATGCTGGATCATCATGGGGCGGGAAGATCGTGACGCATCGGGTTGGTGACATAGTCACGGAGGCAGGACCGGACTCATTCCTGTCGCAAAAACCGGCGGGCCTTGAGCTTTGCGCGAAGCTGGGTCTTGCCGATCAACTTATCAATACCAATGAGACTGGCAAGAAGGCCTGTGTCCTGTATAAAGGACGACTCCATGATTTGCCGGAAGGGCTGCTGTCTGTTGTTCCGAAGCAGGTTATGCCGTTCCTTCGGAGCGGACTGCTCACGTGGACAAGCCTTCTTCGTATGGGATTGGAAATCGCGGTTCCCCCTGGTCCTTCGACAGGCGATGAGTCACTTGCCGGTTTCCTTCGGCGACGGTTCGGTACGCAGGCCTACGCGCGGGTCTTGGAGCCGCTCATGGCAGGAATTTATGCGGGGGATGCCGAGCAAATGAGCTTGCGAGCCACGTTCCCGCGATTCTTTGAGCTGGAGCAACAGCATAGCAGCGTGGTTCGCGGCATGATGGAGGCCAAGAAGATCGTTTCACCGGCGTCGTCCAGACTCCCACGGCGGACGATGTTTGTGAGTCTGAAAAATGGGCTCGGTGATCTTGTGACGGCCCTCACGCACCGATTGATAGAGCAGGGAGTAGAGCTTCGGTTGGGGACGCGTGTTGAGGCGATTCGAGTGAGATCGCATGAATTGGGTCGTTGGATGTACGATCTGATCCTTCACGATGGATCAGCGCGTTCAGCGGAAAGCGTCGTGCTGGCGACACCGGCGTATGTTTCGGCTGATCTGTTGCGTCCATTAACACCGATTGCCGGAGGACTATTGGATTTGATTCCTTATGCGTCGACCGCGACGATTGCGATGGCATTTCCTCGGGCGATGATGAGCGGGATCGAAGGCTTTGGATTTATCGTCCCTCGGGCAGAGCAACGTGATCTCATCGCGGCCACCTGGACGTCGCTCAAGTGGCCGCATCGTGCGCCATCGGATCAGCTACTGGTGCGTTGCTATGTCGGTGGAGTGGGGCGCGAGGATATTCTGCAACTCGATGATGCTGCATTGACGGCGAAGGTCCGAGCCGAACTTGCAACCATATGCGGGATTAGAGCGGAGTCAAGTTACACGGAAGTGAATCGGTGGTGGAAGGCGATGCCGCAGTACACCCTCGGCCACCTGGACCGACTGGCACAATTGGATGCGGCCGTGAGCCGCTATCCTGGACTCATTCTCACCGGGGCGGGCTACCGAGGAGTCGGCATTCCTGACTGTATCCGTGACGGGGCAGCTGCCGCTGATCGTGTCATTCAAGATCTTCTCGGGCAAACCAGCCATGGACGGCGCCCCACTGTGAGTGCGGACTCAGCCTAACTCAGGGACTGCATCCCAGACGTCAGTCTTTCGTGGTTTCGGCTCACAGTTCGGGCATTTTCCAGGAAGGATGACGTCGCTATGTCTGCATTGTCATGGGAGAATAATAGCCTGCTCCGGGTACCCAAGCTCCTTGAGCGTGGTTTCTACGGAGTCAACCATCGGTGGCGGGCCGCAGAGAAAAATACAGGTGTCAGGGGATGGCGCAGGGAGGTGTTGTTGCAACATGTTCGCTGTGATGCGGCCTGTGCCGCCAGACCATCCTGGTGGGGGCTGTTCCAAGACGTGGTGACAATGGAAGTTCGCAAATTGTTGAGTATTGTCTTCCCATTCTTGTCGGAAAGTAATGTCCGCTTCTGTCTTATTCGCAAAGATTAAGAAGAGCTCTACGTCGAGCTTCAGGTGCAGAATCCACCGAATAATGGAGATCATGGGGGTAATCCCGGTACCTCCCGCCACAAATCCTACACGCGTTGCCATGCCATCGACCCAATGCCCACCTGGGTTTGGCCCACTCATGAGCACCGTATCTCCAATACGCTGATCGTGGAGGTACTTCGACACAACGCCTGTATCATACCGTTTCACCGTAAGATCAAAGAAACCCGTGGTGCCAGGTAGCGAGGATGGGGTATAGGCCCGTTTGAGCTGTTTCCCATTCGATGTCGCATGGATGTAGAGAAAGTCACCGGGCAGCATATCCAGTGTGGCATCGGCAGCCAGTTCGAACCGAAAAGTCTTTGTGTCGTGGGTGTCGGTTTCGATATGGAGCAGTTTGTATGGACTCGGTGTCTTAGTCTTGATGCGGGCAGTGGAAGACGTCATGGTTTGCCTCAACAGGTTGAGCGTTATCGTGGAGAGGTGTGGGTTGGCCCTCTGCCTTTAACCGTATGATCAACCGTTTGTTTTACTTCTAGTTTCGCAAGAACCGGCTGAGCCGCTTTCACGTTCTGTTCAACCGCGTGGGTCAGCCAGCGGCGCGCTTCTTCCGTATTCTTTGCCACTCCTCGTCCATAGGCATACATGACGCCGAGGACATACATCGCTTGTCCATTTCCAGCCTCGGCTAGGCGGCGCAATCCCTGAGAGGCCTTCTTGTACCAACTAATGGACTCCGGTGCGTGTCGTCCGTGTTGTTTTTCATAGTATTTGCCAAGGCGATACTGCGCAAATGCATCACCGTGTTCCGCCAATTGAAGATCAGAAGTCGGGTGTGATGGTGATACTTTTGTGGACACGGTTGATGCTGATTTCTCCTCACGCGGACGCACTTCAGTGCGGGGTGCTGGAGGATCCGCCGGCGCCGATAGCGTCGCCGGCGGATTCTCAGGGCGATTGAATTCGGGTGCGGGCGGATTGCTTTCAGGGGGCACTGAGGGGATTGAGGGCTGAGACTGAGTCAAACTTTCAGCTTGAGAGATTTGGGTAAGGCTGAAGTCCTCCTCGTTGGTCTTTTCGGTGGCGGTTACTTCATTGGACCGGCCACATTCTTCTGAACGATATTCAGGGTTATCCTCGCGGGTCGTACTCTGGCAGCCCGTGTCGTTGTGTGATGTGGGGGGCCACTCTATGACCGTCGAGGCGATCCACAGAACGGCCATGAGGACAAGACCCCACCGGACCACTCGACGTCGTAAGAGGGTCCGATCGCTGGGCGGTACGATGACGAGTCCGGGATAGTCTTTCTTGGCCATGCCGTGGTCACACAGAGTTCTTGGGTACAGTCTATCAGGCTGTGCGAGCGCTATCTAACTTACTTAGTATGGTCGATTTCCCTTGTTTCGCCCCTGTATCAACGCTCAGCATTCCTCACTGTCAATCTTTATACATAGCCTCTTGTCCTATTCGATCGCAAGCTCCTATAGTACAAGCCATACAGAGCGAGCACACATTCACCCAGGACATCGACTGAATCATGCCATCAACTGATCATACCCTTACTATCTTGGACGTCAGTGGTCCATTTCGGGAGCCGAGGGAACAGGTCTTTTCGTACGACTACTCGGTACAACGGTCCATTTGGGCGACGCCGCATGCCGTGCGGGTGAAGGTTTCTATACCGGATGAGCTGGAGCCGTTCAAGAAGCGTCTGTTAGGGGTTGTGGCCGGCTCGCCCGGACAGCAGTTGCTGATTAGTAACATTCTTTCCAAGACCATTGCCGATTCGAAAATGCGGGTTGCCGACCAGGAAGGCTTGTTGGCAGAACGACGTGATGTGATGCTGGCCCCGTTTGTCGGCCCGTTGGGCCATCTGTTTCCCAAGCTGGAAACCTTGTTTGAAGGGGATCAGATGTCTGTCCGTGAAGAGATCAAGCGGCGGGTAGGAATGTAGGCTGTTTCATTCACGTATACTTTTGGCGAAGGCGTTAAAAGATTCTTCGGTAGTGTTTGGAGTGTACGCCGGATTCGTCGGAAAATCCAAGAGATCCGGTGTCCGGACTACCGGTGTCGTTGAGGTCGATCCGGTAGTAACCACGGACTTGTTCCATCGCCACCTCGAACGGAATTGCGTTCGGGTACAGTGTGCCGGGAGCGTGAGCCCCTCGTGCCAGCGTGCGGATCGTCTCCAATTCCGCGAATTGTTTATCTGAAAAAATGAAAATGTCTGCGATGGCGTGATCGCCTAGCTTATGGCCTGGTGTCGTGGACGGGAGTTGTTCGGTGAGGGTTCCATCCAATCGTGCATTTTTCAGTCGTTTCAAGAGCGCGACGATCTGACTATCTGTTGCTTGAGTGGGCACGACCAACCCGAGGGTATTCATATCCGGGATAGTCGTGTGAACCTTGAACATGACCGGAGCTGCGTCCGGGTCTTCGATGACCGACACAGTGGGACCTTCGGTGCCGGTCGCTTGTTTGTTTCTCGAACTTGGGACAATCAAGGCGACGAATAACCACAACCCGATAAGGGTGCCGAAGACCACGAGCAGCGGATGAGCTCCAGCGCGTTTTCCCTCTTGATAGGGGTCTTCGTTCTTGCTCATGTCGTACGATTCTCCATGGGTGGGGGTGTCTTGGGTGATGGATGTTCCAACCGACGCTTGGCTTCTTCCCATAGGACATCCATTTCGGCCAGTGTCATATCTGTCAATGACCGACCCTGCCCCGCAGCCTGTGCTTCCACAAGATGAAACCGATCGACAAAACGATTTGTCGCACGGCGTAGGGTATCCTCAGGATTGGCATTGAGAAAACGAGAGAGGTTGACCAACGAAAAGAACAAATCCCCGATCTCTGCCTCGATCTGTTCACGACGATTAGGTTGCGTGACCCCTGCGTCAGCAGGTGTTTGGCTGAGCCCCAGCGCCTCCTGCAGTTCATCGATTTCTTCCATCACTTTTCCAAGAATTTGCTCAAGGCCTTCCCCGTTCTGTGGCCAATCAAAGCCGACTCGAGCAGCTCGTGCCTGAATCTGATAGGCTCGAAGCAACGCCGGTAAGGTTTTGGGGACGCCTTCGAGCGCCGATTGGGCACTGTCGGTAGCTTGACGCTCCGCGCGCTTGATGTCCTCCCATTGGGCCACCACGTGCTCACTAGTTGTCACCTGTTTGTCTCGTCCGTCGATCTCGAAGACATGAGGATGTCTACGAATCAGTTTCATGGCGAGCGTCTCGAGCACCTCATCAATCGTAAAGGTTCCGGCCTCTGAGGCGATCTGACTATGGAAGACGACCTGCAACAGGACATCCCCTAATTCTTCTCGAAGTTTCTGGGCGTCATGCTGATCGATTGTCTCCAAGACTTCATACGCTTCTTCGAGCAGGTAGGGCTTCAGTGACTCATGGGTCTGCTTCCGGTCCCATGGACAGCCATGCTGCGCGCGCAATGTAGCCATCAACTCAACGACTTTGACGAACGGTGTCGACATCGAATCGATATCCTTCCCGACTGTCCACTGCAGGCCCTGCACTGGCGCCACTCTATACCGACGGTGAGGTTTTCTTCAATCTCGGTGATTGGCTTGCGAGCAACTAAGCCCTATGATAGGGTACCGACGGTAGCTAGAGGTCCAACGAAGAGGTTGAGGAATGGTCGACGAGGAGCAAGGATTCGTCGTTCGTGACAGGCGAGGAAGCGCAGGGGGGGAGAGCGCTCCGGCGAAAACTTCCACTGCAAAAGAAGCAACGTCTTCTACTGCTGCATCAGCTGAATCATCTCCTGCAGCATCGGCGCCCCCGGTTACGTTCTCTTCTTTTGTGATTTCATTAGGCTCATCGTCGCTCATGCTGATGGGCGAGCAACTGGACCCTCAACAATCTCCCATGCCTGTGAACCTGCCGCAAGCCAAAGAGATTATCGATCTGTTGTCTGTCTTGGAAGACAAGACCAAGGGTAATCTGACCCCTGATGAGCAGACGGTTTTGCGTGATATGCTCTACGCGCTTCGTATGAAGTATGTCACGTTGGCCTCACCCAAATAAGATTCCGTTGTTCTGCTCGTTGCCTAACTCTCGATACCTCGCAATCTGTGTGTGTAGCGTTGAGACGATTTTGGACGCCGACGATAGGTGTTGGCTTTTTCTGACAGCGATGGTGTGTTGAGGCGTGGGAATGTTTAGGCCGAACCATCCTATGAGGGCAGGAAGATCTCCTTTGGGAGAAGACAAGGATCTTGAGCCGGCCGTGATTGGCGGTCTGTTCAACAGGCCCCCGTTGGCCAATCGAGCCCAGCAGTCTGAGCGAAAACGACCTCACCTTCGCCCGGTTTGGATTGTCCTCATTCTCCTGATCCCTTGCGTGGCTCTCACGCTGTATTACTCACAGATTGCGGCGCCAGACGTGCCGGAGTCCGGCTCTTTCTTTCCTACGACCAGTTACGCTCTGGTGCTTCTCCTGGTCAATTTGGACCTCATTGGTCTCGTTGTGCTGGTGCTGTTGTTATCGCGCAATCTGATTAAAGCGTATTTCGAACGTCGACATCGGCTCGTCGGATCGGGATTTCGTACGAAGCTCATCGCTGCTTTTATCGGATTTTCGTTGATTCCCACGGTGCTGCTAGCGTTACTAGCCAGTGGGCTGGTCAATAAGGCCGTTGATGTTTGGTTCAGCGAGCATATTGAGAAAGTCATGAAAGACTCCTATGAGGTCGCTCGCCTGCAGCATGCGGGGCATGTCTCGCTTGCGGTGAACAGCGCGCGAGCGATCTCACAGGAGTTGTTTCGCGAAGATATGCTCATTCCGGAACAGCGCGATCTCTTAATCGCTGCGATGGCTCGGAAACGGATGGAGTATGGAGTTGCGGGGATTGAAGTCTTTTCGAACAAGATGGAAACACTGACCAAAGCGCTTGATACTGACATTCCTCTCGGTGTGTTGGAGCTGCCGATCAGTCAACTGGTGCTCCAGGTCATCAATGGCAAGCAAGAGTTCACGTCCGTCCAGGAGGCACAGACCGGCAGATTAGTCCGTGCGGCGATTCCGGTAGCTTCCGGCAATCGGCGGGGTGACTTAGAGGGGGTCGTCGTGGTGGAGACCTACGTCCCCGAGTCCCTATTGACGAAAATGGAGGGGATCGGTCGACAATACGCGGAGTATAAACAGATCAAGGCGATGAAGAATCCGATCAAAGCCGGAGCCTATTTATTCGTTGCCGTGGTGACGGTGCTGATCTTGTTCAGTGCGACATGGTTTGGGTTCTACGTGGCGCGTGGTATTACCGTTCCGATCCAACGGCTCGCAGAGGCGACGGAGGCGGTGGCCCAGGGAGATCTCTCCATACAAATTGATGCGAAGGCAACCGACGAGATCGGAACATTGATCGACTCATTCAATCGCATGACGCAGGATCTGCAGGGGAGTAAGTCCAAGCTGGAAGAAGCGAACCTCACCCTCCGGAATACGAACGTCGAGTTGGATCGACGCCGGGCCTACATCGAAACAGTCGTGGATACGATTGCCGCCGGTCTGTTGTCGATCGATCGCAATGGGATCATCACGACATTTAACCCATCGGCTGAGCGTATTCTTGGCTTAGCGGCTGATCAGTTCAGGGGAATGCTTGCCAATGAGGTGTTCAAGGAATTCGGCTTGGATTTATTTCAGACGGCCTATGATCGAATGTTGGCCGACGAGCTGGGCGATCTGGATCTTGAAGGACAGCTGGACATTCGAGGGAAACTCATTACGATCGGCTTAAAAGGCTCTCGTATGCGGGATGAAGCCAATAAGGATTTAGGGTTTGTATTGGTATTTGAAGATCTGACGGAATTAATTAAGGCCCAGAAGGTTGCGGCCTGGCAGGAAGTTGCGCGGCGCGTGGCTCATGAAATCAAGAATCCACTGACACCCATTCAGCTGTCAGCACAGCGGCTGCGCAAGAAATTCTTCGAAAAGTCTCCGGATCTTGATCGAGTCTTTGACGATGCGACCAATGTGATCATTAACGAAGTCGGTAGCTTGAAAGAAATGCTGGACGAGTTTTCAAAGTTCGCCCGTCTTCCTGCTCCGCAAATGACGCGGCAATCACTGCATGATGTGGTTCGAGAAGTGGCGACGTTGTATCGAGAAGCACAGAAGGATCTGGAGCTCATTCTTGACTTGGATGAGGATCTGCCGTCCCTCAACTTCGATCGAGAACAGCTGCGCCGCGTATTTGTCAATCTGTTCGATAACGCGGTTCAAGCGATGAATCAAAGTGGGCGATTGTGGGTCAACACCAAATACGACACGAAAAGACGGCGCGCCGTGGTGACGGTTGCGGACGAGGGGCCTGGGATTGCCCCTGAAGACCAGGAACGCCTGTTCGTGCCCTATTTTACCCGGAAAAAAACAGGAACGGGTTTAGGGCTGGCGATCGTCCGCCGGATTATCACGGATCATGAAGGACAGATCCAAGCGGGGAACAATCAACCGAGGGGAGCGGTGTTTACGTTTGACTTACCGGTATAGACGGAAAAAAGAATGTCAGCGGTTATCGGCATACAAGTAATTGATCGACGGAGCGTCTCGTGGGAATGCTCATGAGACAGACGGTACGGAGGAAAGATGTCGGCATCGATTCTCATAGTGGATGATGAGGAAGCAATTCGGACGTCCTTGCGAAGCATCCTGGAAGATGAAGGGTATGAAGTGGCGGTTGCAGCTACTGGCGCTGAGGCACTGAAGATCTATGGGGCGGACCCACCGGATCTCATGATTCTGGATATTTGGATGCCTGAAATGGACGGACTTGAAACCTTGCGACGTGTGAAAGAGTTTGTGCCCAACACGCAAGTCATGATGATCTCCGGGCACGGGTCCATTGAAACGGCTGTGAAAGCCATCAAGCTCGGTGCGTATGATTACATTGAAAAACCGTTGTCGTTGGAAAATGTCACGCTCCGTGTCAAGCACGCCCTCGAGCAATACCGATTGGCTCAGGAGAATCGGTCTCTACGGACGAAAGTCCAACAGAAGTTCGAGTTGGTGGGGCATTCTCCGGCCATGCAACGGCTACGGGAACTCATTGAGACTGCCGGCCCTACGAATAGTCGGGTATTGATCGGAGGCGAGAATGGAACGGGGAAGGAGCTGGTCGCTCGAGCCATTCATATGCATAGTACGCGCGCGGACCATCCGTTTGTCGCCGTCAACTGTGCCGCCATTCCCGAGACGTTGATCGAGAGCGAACTGTTCGGTCATGAAAAGGGCTCATTTACGGGAGCCACCTCGATGAAGCGCGGTCAGTTTGAGCAGGCTGATGGAGGGACCTTATTTCTCGACGAGATCGGTGACATGAGCCTCAGTACCCAAGCGAAGGTCTTACGAGCCTTACAAGAGCAACAGTTTACGCGAGTCGGTGGAACCAAGCTGCTGAGGGTTGATGTGAGGGTGCTTGCGGCGTCCAACAAAGACTTGGAAAAAGAAATTGGCAAAGGTCAATTTCGAGAAGACTTGTTCTACCGTCTCAATGTTGTTCCTATCGTGGTGCCTCCATTACGCGAACGGAGCGAGGATATTCCGGCCCTGGTACAACATTTCATGAAGGCGCATACCGAAGAACAAGGGCTACGGATGAAAGAGGTATCGCCCGATGCAATGGTAGTACTCCAGCAGTATGATTGGCCGGGTAATATTCGGGAACTAAGAAATCTGATCGAGCGACTCATGATCATGGTTCCCGGATATGTCATCGAGGCTTCCCAGGCCGTCATGTCCTTACAGGGAAGAACCACTGGAGCTGTTACAGCGCCCGTTCCTACCGTTAATCCTCTGCTTGCAAAATCATACGACTCACTCAGGGATGCTCGTAATGCATTCGAGAAAGAGTACATTAGCCGAAAACTTCGTGAGCACCATTGGAATATTTCTCGAACAGCAGAAGACCTCAAAATCGAGCGAAGCCATCTCCACAGAAAAATCAAGTTGCTGGATGTGGAGATGCGGCCTGAAAGCTAGATTCTGAACGGAACAAGAGTTAGGTCGTACACGTCGAGCACGGCAGGCTTTGAAATTTCATTCGAGGATGGGCTTGGGCGTATTCGTTGAGTGCGGCCTCAGAAATTTTTAAAGGATGGGATTTTCTACAGGTCGGGCAAACAGGAATCAATTGCTGTAGGGCCTCCGAGTCGTTCAATGTTCGGTCAAGTTCGGCGATCGTTTTCGTCACCTCTTCTTCCCAGCTTTTTCGTGCCTCGCATTCTTGTTTGAGTTTGAATGCCGCTTTAACTCGAGCGAGTAGTTCGGCCGACTCAACGGGTTTCCGAATATAGTCTTCTGCGCCGGCGTCAAATGCGGCCTGAAGAAAGTCCTTCTGGTTGCGTGCCGTCACCACGATGATGGGAATCAATGCAAACGCCGGAACTGCTTTGATGCGCCGGCAGGCCTCGACTCCATCCAAGTCTGGCATCTTGATATCCATCAAGATCAGATCAACATTGAGGCAGTTGCTGCCGGAGTGATCTAAGTCCAACTGTGTAAAGGCATCTCTGGCAGAGGAGACCGTGACAAGGTCACGATAGCCTGCGTTCTTCAGGATATGGTGAAGGAGCAAGCGCTCGTCGGGTGAGTCATCAACGATTAGGATGCCCATCTATATGGCCATTCGCATGGGTTCAACCCTGGATCCTGAGCGGATCAGGCTCTGCCGTCAGTATAGGCAATATTTCTAGGGCATCAAGGAAAAAGCAGAACGCTATGGGTCGATAGCGTTTGAGCGAAACCCTAATGGGCGCGTTGACCTCTGCCGTACCCTCCGTTAAGATGCGCTCACGAAAATGTACGATGTTACGTCCAAACTGACCCGCAACCGTATTGTTCAGAACCTCCAAACATGACGACATATCGGGATGCCGGTGTAGATATCGATGCGGGTGACGAATTTGTCGATCGTATCAAGCCGTTGGTGCGATCGACATTTCGTCCTGAAGTGTTAACCGATTTAGGTGGGTTTGGTGGTCTCTTCGGCCTTCAGGCCGGCAAATATCAAGAACCCGTGCTTGTGTCCGGGACGGATGGGGTTGGGACAAAACTCAAGATTGCATTCATGATGGATCAGCACGATACCGTCGGGGTGGATCTAGTTGCGATGTGTGTGAACGATATCGCAGTGAACGGTGCGGAACCACTGTTCTTTCTCGATTATTTCGCGACGGGAAAATTGTCGGTGTCGAAGGCTCAGGCGGTTGTGTCAGGGATAGCCGAAGGCTGCCGGCAGGCCGGGTGCGCCTTGATCGGCGGTGAGACTGCAGAGATGCCTTCGTTTTATCCGGACGGAGAGTACGACCTGGCTGGATTTGCGGTTGGAGTGGTGGATCGCCCCAAGATCATTGATGGTCGAAACATTGTTCCAGGTGATGTCGTGCTTGGTCTGGCATCATCCGGACTCCATAGTAATGGGTACTCGTTGGCCCGGCGAGTGCTGTTTGAGCATGCCAAACTGACGGCTGTGAGTCGTCTTTCCGAACTTGATGGATCGATCGGCGAGGTTCTCTTAACACCCACTCGAATTTATGCAAAGCAGATTTTAGCGCTGGTTGAGCAATTTTCGATTAAGGGCATTGCACACATTACCGGTGGCGGTATGACAGAAAATCTCCCACGCGTGTTTCCCAAGGGTGTGCGAGCAAGGATTACCCGCAAGGCCTGGTCGGTGCCCCCCATCTTCGACGTCATCAGCCGATTAGGACAGGTCGATCGTGAGGAGATGTATCGGGTGTTCAATATGGGGATCGGGTTGATTCTTGTGGTGGCGCCCGATTTGGTGTCCGGAGTACTCGACCGTGCGGCGACGCTTGGCGATCGAGGTTGGCCGATCGGAGAAATCGTGGTGGCGAAAGACGGCGAGCCGGAGGTCGATTATGCCGATTAACCGAGCAACTCCGTTGAGAGTGGCGGTGCTGGCATCTGGTCGTGGCTCTAATTTACAAGCCATCATTGATGCGATTGAAGCGGAACGGGTACAGGCACAGATTGTCGCCGTCATCAGTAACAAGAAAGATGCGGGAGCATTGGAGCGGGCTCGGAAACACGGGCTCAAGGATGTGTTTGTCGACCCGAAACCCTTTGCCGGACAATCGGACAGTCGTGAGACCTATGACCGTGCATTGCTGGAGCTACTGCAACAGCATGAGGTCGATCTTGTCTTACTCGCCGGCTATATGAAAATTGTCACGGCGGTGCTGGTCAACGCCTATGTGAACCGCATGATGAACATCCATCCCTCGCTGCTACCGTCTTTCCCTGGATTGGACGTACAGAAGAAGGCCATCGATTGGGGGTGCAAACTCGCGGGCTGCACCGTGCACTTTGTAACTGAAGGTGTGGACGAAGGACCGATCATTATCCAAGCTGCTGTGCCGATCCTCAACGAGGACACTCCCGAAACCCTCGCCGCGAGAATTCTCGTTCAGGAACACAAGATCTATCCTCGTGCCGTGCAACTCTTTGCCGAAGGTCGCCTACGAGTTGAAGGGCGGCGGGTTTTTATTGATTCAGCCAAGGCAGATGCTGAAGCGATCATCAGCCCGTCATAGGCTGGCGGGGTTAGCTTCTCCTGTCCGTTATCTGACCCTCGCGTTCGGCACAACGGTAGGGTCTCTTAGTTGACTTCATTCAGATGTGTGAGCGCAGCTTCAGGATGTTTTGTGACAACATCGGCGTGGCCCGCTTTCCCATGTTCAACCGCTTTTCTCCCTTGATGCGGTTAAAATTCACTGGTAATAAGCTCTCCCTTATTCAACTCTCCCTAAATACACCGTCTCCTCACAATATTTCCCCATTCGTGGGGGCACACCTAGTGCCTGACGGCTGATCGCTGGGTTAGCCCACTATGGTCGATAGTATATGAGAAGAGATTTGGTGGA
>CABVRS010000060.1 GCA_902500745.1 uncultured Nitrospira sp. | reverse complement strand
CTCAAGCTGCTGATGTCCGGCCAATATACCGTTCCGTTTGCTCAGTGGTCTCCCCTGTTGTCCGATGACGGTTTCATGGACCGCCCCATCAGTGAACGACGAGGAATGTTTCAGGCCATCCGTGCCACCTGTGGAGACGAAGCTGTTCCCTATTGGCAAAACCTCTTCACGGCCTGGGCTTGGACCAACAGGAAAAAAAAGGAAGAGTTGGCTGTCCTCGCGGCAGAAACCCTCGGCAAACTTGCGACCCCCACTGCAATCGCCGCGTTGGAACTCGGCGCACGAAAAGGAGGCGCCGCAGTTCGTCAAGCCTGCACCGTGGCCCTTGCGCAATCACAAAAACATCAGCGAGGGAAGCAGCCCGCCTCACAGGCAGAAGACGGAGAGCTCTCATGAAACTCCCCAAGGCAGTGCCACCGAAACACAGCGACAACCAGACTGAACCGCTGCTGACACATGAACGGTCGCTGGCCGGAAAAATCGGGCAAGGCTCCGAAGCCGGGGATATCCTCGATCAACAGCTCGCCATGCTGGGCTTTCAGCTCATCACGCAGCTGAATACTCTGATCAAGACATCGCGGATTCATGGACGGACCAACGCCGCGCTCGATAAACCGGTCGAGACCATGCTGACCCTGATCCAAACCCTGGCGCACGATCAGCCCGTCACACTCCGGATTCAAAACGATTTCCTGTTTCTCGGCGAACGCCACCTGAAGGTGAGCGCTCAGCAAATGCTGGTCGCGTCCAGCATTATCGACACGATGAATAAGTGGAAAATCGGTGGATTGACGTTTACCGGCACGACGACCTCATCGGATCTTCGCGAATTTGCGTATCTCTTCGTGACACTGGACCCCACTGCCAAAGCACTCACAGATTTTCGAGAGGAACTCAAAACCCGTGACATCACCAATATTCAGCTTGAAGATCCTCGAGAACTGACCATCAGAGAAGACACGTCGGGATCAGACGGCGGTCATGGTCCAGGAACCGAAGCCAGCGCAAAGCTGCACCATAAAGCACAGTGTAAGACGGCGTACGGAAAGGCCGCCAGCGAGGTCGGAACCTTGACTCAGTCCGTCCGCGACGGAGGCACCCTGAATTTTAAGCAAGCCAAACGAGCGATCCAAAACATTGTCGACCTCATGATGCAGGATGAGTCGACGCTCCTTGGCCTCACCACGCTTCGCTGTCACGATCAATACACGCACAACCATTCCGTCAACGTGTCTCTCTTATCGCTCGCACTCGCCAATCGTGCCGGGTACCCGAAAGTCGAGCTGGCGGATCTTGGGTTGGCGGCCCTCTTTCACGACATGGGCAAATCCGCCATTCCCCTTGAAGTATTGAACAAGCCCGGTGAATTCACGGAGGACGAGTGGACGATGATGCGGAACCACCCGACTGAAGGGGTCTTGAGTCTTACTCAACTGCGTGGCATCACGAACCTTCCGGCGCGCATGGCGGCGGCGTCGTTCGAACACCACATGAACCTCGATTATTCAGGTTATCCTAAACTGAAAACGCCATGGAAACTGTCGTTGACTGGTCGGATTCTAATGATCGCCGATTGTTATGACGCGATGACCTCATCCCGTGTGTATCGGCGCGAGCCGATGTCGCCGTCGAAGGTCTTGAATATGATGTTCTCAAAGTCGGGAAAGAGTTTTGATGCCACCCTCCTCAAGCTATTCGTCAATTGCGTCGGGATCGTTCCGATCGGAAGCCTGGTCGTGCTGGATACCGAAGAACTTGCCGTCGTGCTCAAACCGGCCGTGACCAAGTCCGACGCGGAGCGCCCGCTTGTCAAAGTCATTACCGACCAACAGGGTACGCCGATCGATACTGGCAAGGAGCTTGATCTCACCGAAAAGGACGAGGTCGGAGCGTACCGGCACAGTATTATCCGGCTGGTCGACACCACGGAATACAACTTCGATACGAGCCGATACTTCGTATAGTCTGCCCGCTCGACACGGTTCCGCCCTGCATCCGTGCTCTCCTCCGCCACCTCTTGCTTGACAGGCTGAAAGACGATCTCCGACAATACCTTGATGGGCGGACAGATCATCATTGAGCAACTTGAATTTCGCGGTCGCTGTGGCGTGACGCCCGAAGAACGAGCGCGTCCACAGCCGTTAGCCATCGACCTGGAATTGGATTGTCGCCTTGAGCCGGCGGGACTCTCCGACGACCTTCGACGAACCGTCGACTATGCGTCAGTAGCGCAGCGCATGATAGAACTTGGAACCGGTCAAGATTCTCGACTATTGGAAGCGATGGCTGAACGGTTTCTGGCCGCCCTCTTCGATGAATTTCCAGTGGATCGTGCGAAACTCTGGCTGCGGAAGCTTCACCCCCCAATCACCTCTGTCACAAAATCGGTCGGCATTACGCTGGAACGTACCAGGCACGCACACCAATTGTTGCACACGGATCCACCGCCTGCTCACTTTCTTGTCCAGCAGCTTCCTGGCCTTCCTAAAGGGCACGTCCTCGACGTTGCCGCCGGCACCGGACGCCACACCCTGTTCCTCGCTTCGCGAGGCTACCAGGTTGACGCGACTGATCGCGATGCCCAGGCCCTGGCGCAACTGTCCTCAACGGCCCAGGCAAGGCATCTCACCGGAATCACAACGCAGACGGTCGATCTGGAACTGCCTCCGCCACACACGCCGACCCTCGGACACGATATCTACGATGTCATCCTCGTGTTCTTTTATCTGACTCGTCCGCTCTTTCCTCACCTCATCAACGCGCTGAGGCCAGGTGGCGTGCTGCTCTATGAAACCTTCCTCATCGAGAACCATCTTCAATATCAGCATCCTAGACGCAAGGAGTTTTGCTTGGCACACAACGAGCTGATCAACCTGACTGCTGGTCTTCGTATCCTGCATTACGATGAAGGGGCTCACGAAGGCCATCGTGGTATAGAGCCGGTCTATACCGCACAACTTGTTGCACAGAAACCTCTACCTGCTGGACTTTCGACATGAGTCGCTTGGACTTGCACCTCCATACCACGCACTCTGATGGAAGCTGTACACCGACGGAGGTGGTTGGACTGGCACACCAAGCTGGAGTCACAGCGCTGGCGATTACCGATCACGACATCACGACCGGTCTGGTCGAAGCGAGCGCCGCCGGGGAGGCGTTGGGAATCGAGGTCATTCCTGGCGTCGAGATCAGCTCAAGCCTCGGGAACTCCGAGTTACATATTCTTGGCTACTTTCTCGATTGGCAGGACACTCACTTGGATGAACGGCTCAAGACCTTGCGGGACAGTCGCCACCGTCGCAATCCAAAAATCGTCGAGCGGCTCCAAAGTCTCGGCATTGATCTCACCTACGACGAAGTCCGCGCGCTGGCCGGAAGCGACTCGGTCGGCAGACCACATATTGCCCGTGCCCTTATGGATAAAGGAGTAGTGTCTTCGGCCAAGGAGGCGTTCGATCGCTTTCTGGCCGACGGGAAACCGGCCTACGTGCCTCGCGATCTCCCAAGTCCCGCCGAAGCCATTCACTGGATCAAGGCAGCGCGAGGCCTCGCCGTCCTCGCCCATCCGACCTGGGTGAGGTGTACTGATCAATCGCTGGTCGAGTTGGTTCGCCAGCTCAAAGCGGACGGACTCGATGGCGTAGAAGTCTACTACAGCACCCATGCAGCACGGCAAACCCGAGAATACCTCAGCCTCGCTCAACAACTCGGCCTGTTGGTCACGGGCGGCAGCGATTTTCATGGTCTCACGAAACCCGATATTGAAGTCGGTATCGGCAAGGGATCTCTTCATATTCCGACTTCGTTGCTTCCGAAGATGAAAGATCTAGTGGCTCGAGGGTAAACCCTCATCCTCTGCCTATTTTCTCCGATCCATTGACTCCTTTTTAGGATCCGATAGACTTTGGAGGTCTTCGGACCTCATCACCCATGACCAACACGTCGAGTTGGGCCTTTCAGTATCTTCTGGTCGCGATTGTCGCGCTTTTTGCCGGTCCTATCTTGAGCAAATGGCCCGGTGCGCAGTCGTTCCCTCTGATGTTGTTCGGACTCAGCAGCGCTCACACCATCCGCCTCATTATCGAAGGAACCGGGCTGACCATGCTTGGCTTCCTCTCGATCCGCGCCTTTCGACAGATGCCGGATAATGGGCGAGGATTCTCGTTTCTGCGCCAGCTGGTGTTGCCTGTGACGACTCTGCTCATTGTGATCGTAGTGGACAAAACCCTTAAAGCTGTCGGACAGTCGATGATCACTCAACTCGGCCCCGCACGCTATAACCTCACCTACGCTGGCCTCCTGACTCTCTCCGGTATCTGGATCACGGCTGCCTGGCTATTGAATCATGATGCGCTCAACCGGTTTTTCTCAAACCCCTCCCCATCGACCCGTCGCAAAGAAACAGCAGCACCGACTGAGGAACCCGACGAAGTCCATCCGGAAGAAGAGAACGGTGAAGACGAACCCACGATGGATCTCCACGCTGCACCGAACGGGCCACCTCCCATGCTTGGCCGATACAAGGTCCTGAAGGAGTTGGGGCGAGGTTCAATGGGAGTGGTGTACCTTGGGAAAGATCCGACGATCCAACGGTTCGTGGCGATCAAAACGATGCAACTGAACGAAATCGACGATACTGATAAACTTCAAGACGTGAAGGCGCGGTTCTTTCGAGAGGCTGAATCGACGGGACGCTTAGCTCACCCCAATATCGTCACAATTTTCGATGCTGGGGAGGAACATGACTTGGGGTACATCGCGATGGAGCTCCTTCAAGGGACGACCTTGAAAGATTGGTCAAGGAAGCCGAATCTGATGCCGTTCCAAAAAGTGCTGCCGATCCTGGCGACCGTGGCCGAGGCGATGGATTATGCCCACCAGCAGGGCGTCGTGCATCGAGACATCAAACCGGCCAACATCATGCTGACCAACGACGAGGTCGTCAAAATCATGGACTTCGGCATCGCGAAGATGGCGACGTCGTCGAAGACTCAGACGAATATCGTCATGGGCACGCCTACGTATATGTCGCCGGAACAGATCGCCGGGAAAAAGGTGGATGGCCGTTCTGATATTTTTTCTCTCGCGGTCGTGATGTTCGAACTGCTGACCGGCCGTCCACCGTTCATGGCCGACAACGTTTCGGCACTGCTGTTTGCCATCGCTCACACACCTCATCCCAGCCTGAAAGCCATCAGACCCGATTTACCACCCGCCTTCAAGGATGTTCTGGATCGTGCGCTCCATAAAGATCCTGTCCACCGATATCGTCGCGCCAGCGAGTTCGCACTGGAGCTCCGTTCCTGTGTCGATAGGTTGGCTGCATAGGGGCAGGCTGGCGGCTCGTCTCATTCTCCATGGGGCATTCTAGTTTCGCGTCTGGAGCCGCCCTTTCGGCAAACTCTGATAACACCCGTCGGAAAGGTCTTGCTCGTGCTCCTGCAGACACTGCAAGATACGGCCATCACCAGGCGGAACCGTCCGACAGAAGCGTTTCACGTCTACAGCACACGACAACTTATACCCATCGGCTTCTTTCCAACGCACCAATCGCTGCTGCATGATCTGTTGACAAGGCGGCGCAAATCGCTTGAATCGCTGCATCACACAGCGGCGGCGATCTTCTCCAGAAAGAGAGTCCGGACAGTATTGTTGAACCTCCGCGTCACACTTGACCTCCGCAATTTGCCTGGCACGCTGGTCGCGTGGAACGGATAACCCACCAAGCGTCGTCACAGACGGCGCTTCTCCAACTCCAGCCGAGTTGGTGGCTGGCAGACTGGATACGCCGGGAATCGTCAAGTCGAGAGCCTGTGCACGCGTGGCTTCGATAGAGGATGCCCCTGCTTGAGCCGACAGCAGCTCTTCTTTCGAAGGGAAATTGGCCCACACGATTGCCCAGACGAAGATCAATCCGGCCACAGACACGAGACGTGTGGTGACCTTCCCGGATCGCTCCTTGGTCGTGGTCGTCTTCATCGAGACCAGAATAAAATAAAGCCGCCGAAAAATCACCGAAACGGCAGTTTTTCACAGAGCGTGCTGGTTGACCAACGCAAGCGCGTGTTGGAACAGGCCCCAAGGCGAGGAGGAGATTGAATTAGTTGTCAGGGGTTTCGACGATGTGATTCTCGAACCTGGTACAGCCTTCTGCGAGTAACCGATTCGTTAACATTTCTCCCGGCCACTCAATGGGCAAGTCAGCCGTAAAGACCCAGACGTCAGGAGAGGTCCAGACTGGGCCGTGCTCTTCCGGGAGCTCCGGATCGAACAGGTCGGTCCACACGGGCATGTACACCCCGTTTCCACATTGAGTATGGAGATGCACGATCGTGCGGGACCTCACCAGCGGGTCCAACTCTCTCCACACAGCAGCGGTCTCATCAGCCAAATGGTGAAGCCGTACGGCATTCTGTGCGTCGAACATGGCGTAGGCGGCATACACCGGCGCCTCAATCGTATCGGGCGCACAGGCCAACTCCGGACATTGCTTGACCAGGCCTTCGAGAATCTCACGGCGCTGATGGTCCTCCCATGAGTCGGGCAACCCCGGGTCCGGCGCACCGATCAACTCAAACAAGAGAAAAGCGGTGTTCTCGACAGGAGGAAGAAGCCGGGCTGCCACCGACTGCGCGCGCCGTGAATCGGCGACCGTCACCAGGTGGTCATGGAACATCTGGAGGTTGAGCATCTCCAACGTGGCATCAGTCAAGAGTCGCGACTCGACACGAACGACCGTCCCGGCAGAAAGCTGCAGATTCCGCTGCAGGAGATCGGCGGTCGCGATGGGATCGATCTTGAGCTTGAGCGGAGAGGTCAGGTTCGCCTGCAGGGGTAACTCTAACGCCGCGATCGTGGCGTAGGCAGGCTTTTCATCATTCGGCCCATCCAGAAGCAACGTACAACTCGCCTCTGCCACGAGATCGAACAGCCATTCCGCCATTTCTTCGTCGAGCGCCGCAAGCACCGTCAGAAGATCGTGCTCACGTCCCTGCTCAAGAAAGGCCTGCAGCGTATCGATCGCATCATCCGTGTCGCCATGATCGTGACGGCGAGCATTAATGAGATGGATGAGATCGCGCGTGAGTGGATCGGGGCGAGACCAGGCTAACATTGCTGCTCCCTACGACACGAGCTGAGGTAGATCGCTCGGAACCTCAGAATCCATGTTGCCAAACTTTTCATACCCATGCAAGCGTCGTTACGATTCTTCGTACTCGAAACTCAGGCACGCCGCCGCTCGGCACCGGTTTTAGTCTCCGATGACCTTCACCAACACTCGCTTGCGACGACGCCCGTCGAACTCTCCGTAAAAAATCTGTTCCCATGGCCCGAAGTCGAGTGCACCCTCTGTGATCGCAACCACGACTTCTCGTCCCATGACTTGCCGCTTCAGATGCGCATCTCCGTTGTCTTCGCCCGTATTGTTATGCCGGTAACGAGCCTCATGAGGAGCAAGGCGTTCCAGAAACTCGTCATAATCTTGTAGGAGTCCCGGTTCATCATCATTGATGTACACACTCGCGGTAATATGCATCGCGTTGACCAATACCAGGCCTTCCCGGATCCCACTCTTCTTTACCAGTGCCGCGATTTGTGGCGTGATATTCAGGTAGGCCCGTCTGGTCTTCGTTTCAAACCAGAGTTCTTCACGATAGGATTTCATGTTCGTCGATCAGCCCATTGTGCCTGCCGGTTTGACCGACATGCAAGAGGCCCGGCACTTCATTCGAATCCATCTTCCATGCGATCACATCACATGTGCCCTTCTCCCCTGATATATAATCCTGGTGAAGCTAAAATTGTCTCAGCATGGCCAATGCTGAATATTCGTACAAAATTGACAGTCCATGGCCTTGGTGATAAGTACTTTTTCAGATTGTACGATGCAGTCCGCTAGAGGGAGGTGCTCGATGTTTGCTTTCGCCGGAAACCCATCGCTGGGCGGCAGTCCTCTGACCTGGAACCTATTCTTTGCCCGCCAACCTGAGCCCGATCTTGAATTCACCGAAGAAGAATTGGAGCAAACCACCACCGTCCGCTCACCCTCTCCAAAGAAACCGCCCAAGCAATCAAGCGGTCGTCCCCTACTGTGGGTGCTGTTGCTGGTGCTGATCGGCGGTGGTGCCTACGTCGCGATGGATCCAGAGATGGTCATGGAGTATATCGAGCCACTCCTTGGTGAGTCGCCGGCACCCGAAACTCCGACACCCGTCGTGCAGCGGCCAGTGCTACCAAAACCTGCGCCTGTGGTTCCACCACCTCAGCCTATGGACGCAGCTCCGACTCCACCGCCGGTAATTGCACCGACGGAAATGCCACAAGCCGCAACAGCACCTCAAGCCCCTGCTCCCATGCCGCCCCCTGCTCCACCGATGCCGACCCCATCGGCCACGG
This sequence comes from uncultured Nitrospira sp., assembly GCA_902500745.1. GTDB lineage: Bacteria > Nitrospirota > Nitrospiria > Nitrospirales > Nitrospiraceae > Nitrospira_D. The sequence goes on along the minus strand of CABVRS010000060.1, from coordinate 5,900 downwards.
CAGAGGCCATTCCAGTGCCAGCTCCAACGTCCGATGCACCCATGACCAGTTCACCCCCTCCGCTATTCAGTGAGGGGCAACGAGTGAGCGTCCTACCCAACCCCGCTGCTCCAGGCGAGAAAATCGTGCTCACCCAGGATCCAGAGGGATCGCGGCCTGGGCTGGCCATTCCGCCAGGAACCGTCCTGACGATTCTTGACGGCGATCTTCAGGGGACCGGCTGGGTCTACTCCGTACGCAGCAACTACGGCACCACAGGTTGGTTGCCTGAGCATCAGCTTAAACTGAAACCCTGATCGATCCGCTTCCACAATACAGATCGTCCACAGAGGGTAGTGATCGTATCACTACCCTCTGTGTTATAATGCCGCCCGATCGCGCCTCCATCTTATAGGTGATACATCGTACGCATTAGGATTCCATGCAGGCCGTAATTTTCGATTTCGACGGCGTCATCGCCGACACTGAGCCGCTGCACTTTGAAGGGTTGCGTCGAACGCTGGGAGAGATCCACATCACGTTGACGGAAGACGACTACTACGCTCACTATCTAGGCTTCGATGATCGTGGATGCATTCTGGAAGCCCTGCGTGTCAACCAGATCCCAGTCTCCACCTCTCTCCTCGAAGGCCTCATGGCCAAAAAGGCGACCGCGTACCTGGCGTCGATCAAAGACCATCTGGTCATTTTCCCGGGCGTCAGGGAGTTTGTCGAAGAAGCCGCCGCGATGTGCCCCGTCGCCATCGCGTCAGGCGCATTACGAGCCGAGATCGAGTTGGTGCTGGAATGCATCGGGCTCCGAAAAGCGTTTCGTCACATCACCAGTGCCGAAGATGTGACCCATGGCAAACCGAATCCTGAACCGTTCCTTCATGCGCTGGCCGGATTGAACCGGCAACATACCACCACCTCGCTGTCACCGACTTCGTGTTTGGTCATCGAAGACTCCCGTCCCGGCATCCGGGCGGCAAAATCCGCGGGTATGAAGGTGTTGGCAGTGGCCAATACCCATACCGTGCAAGACTTACACGAGGCCGATGCCATCAGCCAGAGCTTGCGTGACACACGCCTAACGGACGTGCGCGCTCGCTTGTGGCCCACCTAGGCTGACGACCGCTATGAGAATCTGCTCATTCGTCCCCGGAGCCACAGAAGTCGTCGCGTCCCTCGGTTTGGCTGACCATCTTGTCGGCATCAGCCATGAGTGCGATTTTCCTCCCTCAATTCGACATGCTCCAGCCATGATTCAACCGCTGGTGGAGGCCCACCGGACAACAAGCCTGGCTATCGATCAACGGGTCAAAGAATTAGTCGCATCGGGAAGCCCACTGTATCACCTCAACGAGCAGGCGTTTCATCAGGCCCGGCCCGATGTCGTTCTGACACAACACCTGTGTCACGTCTGTGCCGTGACGCCGGACCAGCTCGCGCGCGCCATCCAGTTACTTCAACCTCCACCTGATATCCTCACGCTCAGCCCAACGACCCTTGAAGACATGATCCATGATATTGAGCGAATCGCCAGAATGGTTGATCGACTCGCACAGGGGCAGGCGCTCGCCTCGTCACTTCGTCGTCGATTAGACCACATCAAACAAAGGAATTTGAGCATCCCTGCCCGTCCCCGTGTCGTCTGCCTTGAATGGCTGGACCCTCTGTATGTCGCAGGGCATTGGGTTCCGGAAATGATAGACTTGGCTGGTGGACATGATGTACTAGGATCCACGCATGCTCCATCGTATGAAACAACATGGCGTGAAGTAGAAGCTGCACAACCTGATGTCATCATCGTCATGCCCTGTGGCTATACCATTGATCGCACGATGAACGAACTCAGACAGCGCGGGTCCGCTCAAGCGACATGGCGACAGATCTATGCGCAGTGGCCAACTCTCTACGTCGTCGATGCTGCATCGTATTTCAGCCGACCCGGGCCTCGTTTGGTGGATGGCGTCGAACTGTTGGATTTGATTCTGCATCCACATCCCCACCACCCGATTGACCCTGTCAAAGCCATCAAACTTGAAGCATCGATCCTGGCCGGAGATTGCGCGACATGACAACCGCTGAAGCGCAAGCCTATTGCACTGCCTATACAAAGAACAGCGGCAGCAATTTTTACTACTCCTTCCTGTTCCTCCCCAAAGCCAAACGAGAAGCCATGTATACCGTCTATGCCTTCTGCAAGGCTGTTGACAGTGCCGTCGATGAACCCGCTGCTGGAAGCGACCCGAAAGAGGAACTCAAGCGTTGGCTGAGCGAGCTCGATGCGGTCTATTCTGGAACGCCGACCACCCCTATCATGATCAGCCTGGCCCATCATGTGAAGACTATGGGCATACCCAAAGCATACTTTGAAGAGTTGATCAAAGGCGTTGAAATGGATCTGTTCAATAACCGCTACGTCACATTCGACGAGCTATCGCTCTACTGCTACCGCGTCGCCTCCGTGGTAGGGCTCATTTGTTTGCACATTTTTGGGGTCACGTCTGCTCGCGCACAGGACTATGCGGTCGCGCTCGGCATGGCCTTCCAACTGACCAATATTCTTCGCGACGTGGGCGCTGATGCCGCCGAACGCCGTATTTATCTCCCGCTCGAGGACCTACGGAAGTGGAACTACCCTGAAAAGGCCATGCTCAATCGGAGCTATTCACCGGAATTCTGCGCATTGATGGAATACGAGGCCTCGCGCGCCCACCATTATTATAAGCGAGCCGACGCAGCGCTGCAGGGACTATCGCCTCTCGAACGTCGTGCCTTGACGGTGGCAGAAATCATGCGCGGCATTTACAGCCGAATCTTGGACCACATTGAACGATCGAACTATCAGGTGTTCGGCCAACGAATCAGTTTGACCACCAGACAACGGGTGTTCATCGCGTTACGCATTTGGCTCCGTTCCCGATTCTCGTGACCGCTTCAACCTCAGACACCATTCTCATCCTCGGCGCCGGGCTGGTGGGTCTCACAACTGCCTATCATCTCCATCGACAGGGCTACCGTATCACGCTGCTCGATCACCCTGATTGGGTCGACGGATTTCGGCTCAACGCCTCCGATCCCACACCGATTCTCGTGGGGTGTCATCACGAGAGCCACCGGTTCATCCAGGCGCTACATCAGCAGCCACCCACACACCACGACCGACCCATCCCACTCGAATTTCGGCTGCCCGATGGACGAGACGTGTCCTACCAGTCCGCTCGCCTTCCCGGAGCCTTTCAGTGGATGATGAGTCTCTTCAGTTTCCAAGGCCTGGCTTGGCAGGACCGCTGGAAGCTGTTCTCTCACGTCGAGCAGATTTGGGAGCAAGCGCAGACCCTCCCGACAGATTTAGAAAATCGCATGGCGCACGAATGGCTGGCAGCAACCGGCCAAAGCGTCCAAGCGCTAGAGCGGATTTGGGGGCCACTCGCTCGTTGGCTGACGGGAAACGATCTCGCGCGCCTCTCCGCCGCGACCTTTGTGCAAATGCTCTCCACCATCTTTCTCAGCGACGCGTCGGATGCCAGGCTCACCTATGTGTCCGGATCGGTCGAACAGAGGCTCATGACACCGATCAAACAGGCGTTGTGTCATGAGGCTATGACGCTCCGAACCCTCACAGCTCGTCCACACCTTCATTTTGGGGGAAACGGCTTGTGCGACATTCGGCTCCAGGACGGGACGACCCTACAGGCACAGTGGTACGTCTTCGCACTGTCGCCTCACCAGTTGCGTGCGCTTCTGCCGGACCGCCTGTTGACGCGCTATGCCTACTTTGCCCACGTGACTGAGCTGAAAGACCTCGATGAGCTTGTCGTCCAACTGACGTGCCGGGCAGCCAGTAGCGACCCTCGACTGGTGTTGTTAACAGGACACCCGTTTCACCAGTTGACCGTCGCTCCATTAGGAACTGGCGAAATCAGCTATCGTTTCTCCGCTCTAGCCGACTTGCTTGCAGACTTGAATACTGATCAGTTGGTAGACGCTGCCATCGCCGAACTGAGCCGGATGTTTCCCACCATAGCGCTACAAGACATACTCGCCCGTGAAATCATTCACGCACATCATGCCGCGCTCTCGCTCGCGCCGGGCACGGCACGGCTCCGGCCGCTCCCGCAAAGTCCTCTCAACAACGTGCTCGTCGCTGGAGCCTGGACGGATACTGGCTGGCCTGCCAATCTCGAAAGTGCGCTGGTCAGCGCTCGTCGCTGTGCAGAGATCGTCACTGACCCCTCGACTTGACCCTGCTTGGTCCGCATGGTACTAACACCTACATGTCTTCGTGGTCTATATGTGCCCTGACGGGTTTTCTGTTGCTTGGCATTGGGTGTGCCCAGAGCCCTTATGAGCGTGGGGGGTACCCCACTGGCCTCAGCCGCTATGATGTGGAACGCGACTATATGGAGTGCGAGTACAAGGCGAGATTAGCCAACGAGCATCACTTCTATAGCCAGACCTCACCCTTCCCCTTCAGCCCTGGCCCTCAGAGCCCCGCCGACCATGCCCGCGCTCTACATGGCCTTTCGACCATCAACGCCATGCGGGATACGTGTCTTTCGGCAAAAGGATACCGGCTCAATTAGCCGAGCGCAGATAGCACAGATCCTCAAACCGTTCACCGCCTCGATACTTCGCAATCACCAGCCATTCCCGCCTGGCATCGGTCAGACCAACGTAGGCTCTCCCATCCATTAGAAAGGGTTGGAGAATAAAGGTGGTTCTCAACGCGAGAAGAGGCTGGCTTTTGTCAATACGGAGCGCCGTCAGCGGATAGGTTCCGCCGGTTCGTTCGAACTTGTCGTGAGTCGCCAAGAGGGGACTCAAGTCCTGCCAACTCGCCTCCTCAAGCGCCTGACTGTTGGCAGGAAACACATAGAGGCTGTCGCTCGGGTCCTCTTTCATACAGAATGTCGTCTTCACCACTAATTCTGATTGTCCATCGTTATCCAAATCAATGATCGTTTTGTCGAGGCTCGAACAGCGCCTCACCGTTGGCCCCTCTCCCTTCAACTCAACCGGCTCCCACTCGACTGTCCGTGACAGACCGCTCTCGAGAACGAACTGGTCACCGGTCAATCGAGCTACGGCTTCACAGAACGGCTTATCCACATACACCGCCAGTTCCACAGACGCGGCAGTGGCTAATGCGGGAAATAGCAGGGTCACCACACTTCCCATCTTCATCACTTTCATAGCCACATCTCCCGCTTTCTTGCCTTCTCATCTCGATTGACATCCCGACTCGCCGTTCCTAAGATACCGCCAGAACTTCTTGCACATTCATCGCTCATGACACCCACTCCTCTCCAAGCACTTGCCGACTCGCTTCATGATTGCCAGCGCTGCAAACTGGCGAAGTTGGGGCGCAGCCAAGTTGTCTTCGGCGTCGGCAATCCTCACGCAAGTATCATGTTTGTCGGAGAAGCGCCAGGTTTCAACGAAGATCAGAAGGGCGAGCCATTTGTGGGGGCGGCGGGCAAGCTGCTGAACGATCTGCTGGCATCGGCAGAACTCTCGCGAGACCAGATCTACATTGCGAATGTGATCAAGTGCCGGCCACCGAATAACCGAGATCCTGAACAGGATGAAGTCGAAACGTGCAAACCGTTTCTGTTGCAGCAAATCCAATTGATCAAACCAACACTGGTCTGTACGTTAGGAAACTGGGCCACACAGACCCTACTGGAACGCAAAGTCGGCATCACCAAAGTGAAGGCACAAGCCTTCTACATGAAAGAGTTCGTCCTCTTTCCGCTCCTACACCCGGCCGCAGCGCTGCACCAAGGCAATCTGCTTCCCACGTTGAAAGAGGATTTCAAGAAGCTGAAGGAATTCTTAGACAAGAACACCAAACCAGCTGAACCGACCAGCACAGCCTCCACCCCAGCTGCACCAGTCTTGAATGTTGAATC
>CABVRS010000059.1 GCA_902500745.1 uncultured Nitrospira sp. | reverse complement strand
TCGCATCTCAAGCGCAAGGCAAGCACCAAGCTTTCCACGAGGCGTTACTCGCCTCTCATGCCGACATAAGCAAGGAAGAGGTCATGAAGATCGCGGTAAGCGTTGGCCTCAACACTAAACGCCTGGAAGCCGACATGGCTCATCCTCAGTGGCAGGCTGTGATTGCGAAGAATCGAGCTCTCGCCCAGGAACTCGGCATCTCAGGGACACCCGGCTTCATTGTGGGCAACGAACTGGTCCCTGGGGCGTTGGATTTGAATGGACTCAAAGAGTTAATTGCGCGGGCGGGGCAGAAACGTTAAGGGCTAAGAAAGACATGCGTTTTGGCTTGTTCATCCGCCCTGCACCTCTGTCCGTCGATGCGTATGATCGCGCGGCTTCATGCTTGAGGAGGTGCCATGGCGAAGATCACGGAGATCGCTCCAGACCTATTCCGGATCACAACGTTTGTTGAAACGATCAATCTTCAGTTCAGCCAGTTCTTGGTGCGTGATGAGCAGCCACTCTTATTCCATACCGGCCCGCGCGCGCTGTTTCCACAGATGAAAGCCGCGGTGGCGTCACTCATCGACCCACAGACTTTGCGTTGGATCGGGTTCAGCCACTTCGAGTCCGATGAATGTGCGACAGTGCCGGAGTGGCAACACCTGGCTCCACATTCAGAAGTAGTATGTAGCCTGGTGGGCAAGATGGTCAGCGTCGATGATTGTCTGGCGATTCGTCCCGCTAGCGGGATGGTCGACGGCGAGGTGCTTGAGACGGGACGATACCGCTTCCGATTTCTTGCGACGCCGCATGTGCCGCATTGCTGGGAAGCAGGATTGTTGTTTGAAGAGACGGAACGAACGCTCCTCTGTTCGGATCTCTTTCATCAAGAGGGAGATGTCGAACCGATGACGGAATCAGACATCATCGATCGTTGTCGGAAAACGCTCGTGGACTATCAGCAGGGTCCGTTGGCGAATTACGTGCCCTATTGTTCGGTGACGGATGCGACGTTGCATCGGCTGGCGGCACTCCAGCCACGACGGTTGGCGACCATGCATGGATCAGTCTTCGTGGGTGATGGAAGCAAAGCGCTCCACGATCTGGCCGCGGTCTGGCGGGAGGTCCTCAGCGTGGAGTCATGATTTGAAGCGACTGATGATTTGGGACCTCAGCGGCGTTTGACCGGAGCCTCTGGACAGGCTGAGAATGCGTCGTAAGGTAAGCGCTCGCAACCCACGCGGGTCCAGCTCCGCATTATTGAGTCACTGACAACACAGCAAGGGAACATGAAAATTTCCATCATCGGAGCCTCGGCTGGGATTGGACTGGAGACCGCGCGTCTCGCACTGGAACGGGAGCATGAGGTCGCCACCTTGTCGCGTCGAAGAGTTTCGCTCCCGGATCACGCTAATCTCAAGAGAGTGCAGGGGAGTGCGACGAACCCAGACGATGTCAGAGGCGCCGTGGAAGGAGCCGATGCCATTTTAGTGACACTCGGTGTGAAGAGCCCGTTCGCAACCACGCTATTCTCCGATTCGGCTCGCATCCTACTGCAGGTCCTCAAGGAGAAGGGCTTGTCACCAACGCTTATCGTACTCACCGGTTTTGGTGCAGGCGACAGCTGGAGCTACAACGCCTTTTCCATGAAGATCCTCTTCACACTGCTTCTCAAGAAAGTCTATGCGGATAAAAGTGAGCAGGAACGCATAATTGCCGAGGTGTATCCACGCTGGGAGATCGTCCGCCCAGGTCGCTTAACCAACGGTGCCATGACCGGCTGCTATCGTGTGCTGGACAAACTGGTGGAAGGCATGAAAGTGGGGGCTATTTCTCGTGCTGATGTGGCGCACTTCATGGTGGCACAGGCGGAGCATCCTACCTATCTCGGCAAATGCCCGGCGTTGACCTACTGAGATTGATGTGCTGGCTCTCGCCTCGGAACGATCCGCCCTTCTTCTAAATCTTGCAAATCCGACCAGGCAGTGATGTCGGTGCGTGAGGGATCGATGGCAGCCAGATATTTCTTAAACCTGGCTGCGCTTTCAGTGGAACTTGGTCCCCGTGCCAGCAACTTCTCATTCCATTCATCTAATTCAGCAGGCTGGTGTGATTTGGCCGTTTTCTCAAACCAGTTGGCGACGCCGTCATCGGTCTGGTTGGCTTTGACGGCGGCGGTGAATTGTTCGCTGGTGATGCCCGCAAACTCCAGTAGCCGATCGTCCATCGGGCAGGGATAGATGTATTCGCCCTCGGTTCCCGTAAGGACGGCGCGGCACTTGTCGATCATGCGAGCCAGATGGGCATAACCCACCAGCTGAACCCGCATGCTGCGAGGGACGTTCTTTCGCAAATCCATGGTCAGAGCAACGTGTGGTTCTTGAAGGTCAGGTTTTTGACCACGACCTGGTTATCCGCATACGTGATGATCCGTCTGGTAGCCGGAAGATCGCAGGCACCGACTCGGACGTGAGTATCCGTGAAACTCTCGACATTGGTGAGTTTCCCATCGGTGGGGGAATAGTAGTAGACGGTGTACTTGGTCGTGAGATTTTTCTGGTCTTGCGTGACGGCGCTTTCTTCCACGTTGATCGTAAACGCAAACGGATTCATGCCCGGATGAGCCATTTTTCGGTTGATCTGGGTGATGCGGTTATCCTTGACCCGGTAGAAGGAGTTGGAGCCATGGATGTTCAGCTTTGTCCCGAACGGGTGGCCATCTTCTTCCATGGTGAGTGAATACTTGCCGTCTGATTCTTCGAAGCTCCGTGGGCCACGATGGACCGCGATCATGCCGAGTTGTTCCTGGGCCCACTTTTGAATCTCGCCGTCGCCGAGCTGGACCGATACTTCGCGGGGGCTCTTGACCATGACCGAGCCGCTGGTTTCTTTGCCATTCACATTGACGGTGAGGTCGGCGGTAAACCCTTGAAAGTCTTTGGGCCAGCGAGCAGTTGCTTCAAAGGCTCGGCGGAGGAGGTCGCGGGCCTGTGGGTCGTCGGCCACTGTCGAGGCTTCTTGCTGTGGGTGCATCATCAATCTCCTCTCAGAAAAAATATTGGATTGTCTATACTTATACCGGGATTGTGAGAGAAGGCTCAAGCCTCATTTCAAGAAAGTCGGACATTGTGCGGCTGCGAATGGAAGCCTGCGTCATAAGTGGGCACAATGTTTGATATTCCCAAGAATCCCAGGACTCTGATATACTCCAGCAATTTTCCTAGGGTCCGGGCGTTGATTCAATAGATGAGAGGCCCTGGTCGGCCGTCGGCGTTAGTCGAGAAAGGATAGGCATGGAACGGCGAGCTGCTTCGCATACCGAAGAAGAAGAGATGAACCAACGCCGGAAGCTCCTGAATGCGGCGAGACGAGGCGATACGAAAGCCATCAGTAAACTGTTTGAGCTCTATCAAGTGCGGGTGCTCAGCGGAGATCAATTGGCCAAGGTCAATCGAACCTCCACCTATATGGTTCCGGTCAAGCCTTCGCAGAGCGGGAAGTCGAGGTCATCGGGAAAAGGGAAAAAGTTGTCTCCTCCATCAACCAAGGGGGACAAGAAACTCGCCACAGCAATGACGGCCAAGCCACCAGTTAAAACTCCTGCGAAAACGGCTGTTAAGAAGCCTGCTAAAGCAGGCAAGCCACCGGCGAAAGGTAAACCCAGGGCTAAGAAGTAATGGAAGAGTAAGTTACTGCACCGCCACCTTGAGTCCGCCTCCTGCCAGTTTTGCCGCGATATTTTCGGCATGTTCCGATGACCCGGTGAAGACGATGGCTTCCCCGTCATGATCGATTCGGTAGGCCAACTCAAATGCCTTGGTTGATGTCATGCCGGGAATGAATCGGCAAAACAGCTCAATCACTTGTTGGTAGGTATGGCAATCGCAGTTGTAGACGACTACACGGGACTCGAACCCCGTGCTTGAACCGGTTTGAATATCCTCGGTAATATCGGGAATCGTCTCTGGTGTAGCAGGTGTCGGCATGCAGTGGAAATTCTAGGGAAGTTGAGGAAGCCGATTTCTGTGTGAGCCGCACCATGTCATCGCATCCAACCCACGCTTAGACCTTGTCCATATCGATGACTTCGGTTGCGTCCCATAGGTTCTTCAGCTCGGCATCCGCCAACTCCTTTTCTCGGTCCTCATCGGTCTCTGTTCCAAAGAGTGTGCGCGACAGTGACGAGGCTGCGTCTGTGTGCGCCTTCTGAGCTGTCGGTGCTGTCGCCTGGTTGGAGCGGCGGCGTTTCTTTGCAGGGTCCATGTTGACCGGCATTATCACCCTCTGAGACTCCATGTAGTCTCCTCCGATTGCGCGTGTCTTGTCAATCGGACGATAGTCGGATGGAGAAAAACCGCTCATGCTGGAGTTTTATTTTACAGGAAGCTCAATAGGCGAGGGTGTGCCGCGCTCAAAACAGGGTCTCTGCCACGGTATCAGCGAATTGCCGTCCCAAAGGGGTCAACCAGAGGCGATCATGATCCGAATCGAGCAGGCCTTTCATAAGTAGCTCGCTGACCTGGCGATCTCGCTCGGCAGCTCGGCTGATCAGTCGAGGGACACCGCGCAGAAGGCGCAACCCAAAGACAAGTGCATCGCGCTGTTGTTCGGTCGTCGACAGTATAGTGTGATCGGTGATCGGTAGAAGCCGGTTGTCCAGTGCGTTCATATACGATTCAAGATCCGCGATTTTCCCGAATCTGGTTCCCGCAAGATAAGACTGGGCGCTGGGGCCGAGTCCCAGGTACTCACCGTCGGTCCAGTAAAGGAGATTGTGGCGACACGCATACTCCGGTTTGGCGTAGTTCGAGATCTCGTAGCGAGTAAATCCAGCCTCGGCCAGGACATGCTCTGCAGCAGCCTCCATCTCGATCTGTAGTCCATCATCGGGTGGTAATACGACCTTCCGCGCGATGTCTTGAGCCAATCGTGTGTCGTCTTCAACCGTCAGGGCATAGCAGGAGATATGAGTTGGTTCAAGTATCACAAGTGATTCCAGCGTATCGATCCAGTCTTGCAAGCATTGGCCAGGCAGTCCGTACATCAAGTCGAGGTTGATATTCGTGAACCCAGCGCGGCGCGATTCGTGAACAGCCGTCGCCGTGTCTCGAACCCGTCCGAATCGCCCGATGGAGAGGAAATCCTGGTCCTTCATGGATTCTGCTCCAAAACTGATTCGATTAAACCCAGCCTTAACAAGAGCGGTGAGATCGTCGAAGGTGACAGAAGATGGATGCGCTTCCACGGTGATCTCCGTGGTCGGGCTGGTCGACCATGTCGTTCGAATTACGTCCAGAAGCGTCGTCAGGTATTCAGTGGGGAGTGACGTGGGTGTCCCTCCACCAACATAGATGCTGTGCAAGCTACGTCCATTCAGAAACTCTTGGCGGCCATGGAGTGCAATCTCTCGGAGGAGGGCCGACTGAAATCGTGCCATCCGATCAGGTTGAGCAATTTCCAGATAGAAGGCGCAGAAGTGGCAGCGACGGCGACAGAAGGGGACATGGATGTACAAGCCGATGGCGTCCGAGGAGATCATCTGTCGAATGGAAAGAGAATGGGTTTTGAGAAGTCTCTGGTGAGGACGATCTCAATCTCATCTGCCGGCGACACCCCGCGATTTCGGATGTGAGAGGTCCACCCTCCATGTCGGCGAAGAGATTCAAATATTGACTTAATCAAGTGCGGTTTGATCGTGGCTTCCCATTCCCGAACCCAATTCCGTTCATCTTCGTCGCCGGCGTATTCGTCGGGAAACGACGCTTCGAGCGTGAAACGGAGCGCAAACGTTTTGTCTTCCTGGTACATAGAGTCCCTGTCGTTGCGATTCGGTAAAGATGATCTTATAATACGCCAATAATCGAATGAAGGAGTTGTTGCCTATGCCTATCTTCGAATATGTGTGTGGTGAATGCAATCATCGTTTTGAGCTTCTGATCCAGGGATCCACAGAGGCGGCTTGTCCACAGTGCAAGGCAACCAAGCTCGATAAACAGTTTTCAGCCTTTGGGGTCGGAGCCACGGGTGGCTGGGCGCCGTCTGGCAGTCCTGGCGCGTGCGGCAGTTGTGGTGATCCGCGCGGGCCCGGCGCCTGTTCGATGAACTGAACGTCCGATGGGTTTGCCAGGTGAACAGGCGCTGCAAGGCGCCATCTCAGCTATCTCGCAATCTGATCCGCTTATCAAGCTTCTACAGCAAGTGCGATTAGGTCGTATGAAACCGACCGATGTTGGTTTGCGCGCCGTGACCGAATCGTGGCTTGATGCCTATGAAAAGGCGCTGAATACGGAAGGACTCACGCAGTTCGACCTGCGTCGACTGAACCCTGCTCCTCGGCTTATGGTCCTCATTGAAATAGGTGTGCTCACGGAGGATCATCCGGGCGTGACGTCCTTGAGGGCTTCCTACGATCGAGTGTGGGCTTGTATTGGTGGATAGGGGTTGAGCAGGCAACAGTCTTAGTCGAGACCTTCCACCCGTTTGATCCCACCCAACGCGACGCTATTGCCAAACACGCGGGTATGAGGTGACCTGGGTGGGAGCGAACCCTCACGGATGGATCACAACGCGTCCTTTGCGCAGCGAAACCCGGTGCCGCTGGGACGGCTGTCGATCGTTCCCCAATCACGATCACTCGTGCGGAGACTTGCAGCCGGCTTCAGCCATGATCCGCCGCGCATGGCCTTGATTGCGCCTCGGCTTGGGCCGGATGGATCACTGAGAAGTGCCTGTCGATAATAATTGGGGTCGTACCAGTCTTGTACCCATTCTGCGGCATTGCCCGCTATGCCGAAGAGTCCGTATGGGCTGACCGAATGTGGGAAACTGTCCACCGGCATCGTTAAGACTTCGCCCTGTATCCCCTTTTCTTTGGCCAGGCGAGCGCCGTCGCCTTTGAGCCAGAAGGCATCCCAATCAGCTCCACTGGTGAACTCGATCGTTCGCTGCGCCCAGAAGCTCGCGCTATTGGCCATGGTAATGTCCCACTCATTTCCCCAAGGGTAGCGCCGACCATCCGTTCCGCGCGCGGCCTTTTCCCATTCGGCTTCGGTGGGCAGCCGTTTCCCGACCCAGCGACAATAGGCATCGGCATCGGTCCAGCTCACATTGACGACGGGATGCTGTTCGATGCCTGATAACGGTTGATTGTTGACCCAGAGCGTCGCAGCACGGTTCGAATTTTCCGGTGCGCGATGACCCGTTGCGTGGACGAACGCGGCATAGGCTTGATTGGTGACCTCGAAGCGATCGATGAGGTACCCACTCAGATACACACGGCGTTCGGGGTGTTCGTCAGGAAACCCATCGCTTCCTTCGGGCGTTCCCATCGTAAACTCTCCCGGAGGAATGAGTACCATCGCTGACGAGATTTCCGTACCACGTGCTGACGGCGAAAGACCAAAGATGATGAACGGCACGCACAAGCTCAGGAAGGGCCGTATCATGAAGGTTTGGGAATACCGCACGCTTTGGCGACAGCATCTCGATAGTTCAGCCATAGAGCCAAGCCTTTTGTGACACTAGTCAGGACCAATGGTCGAAGCGCCGGCGGTGTGTAGTTGACGACCATGTCATAGGCATCATGTCGGTGGCCCGCTTCAACCAGCTGGTGGGCTCGAACCAGACCCATACGTCTGGGTGAGACTCCATGATATCGGACGAGTGGATGACGACTGATGATGGAGTCAATATCTTTCGCACGGTTCTTCTTCGACGTGGCACGAAGTTCTTGGCGATCCTTCACGCTGCCTTCAACGAACACGGTGAATGTTGCCGCGGCCACGACCCAATGCTGGTGGCGAGACATCTTGTCCAACCAGGCTCGATAGGTTCGGGCTGCCGGTACGAGACGGTCATGCTCGAAATCGTTGCGGGTGAACCCTAATCCTTCCATCATCGTCAGGAACAGTTCGGGGTGAGACTGCCCCAGTGAGAGTCCGCCGGTTTCTTCCTCGTAAATGTTCTCAGCCAGCATGTGGCGGACTGACGCAGGAGGGCTCTTCCCTAGGATTCGTGCTAAGAAGACAGGAAAGTCTCGAACATACACGGCATACTCATGCTGAAAGTGGGTCTTGAGCTGAGCCTTGGTGAGACGACCTGATGAGAAATGTTCCCACGCCCAATGGTGTTTCCCATCCATGACCGTGAGGAGGGAGTCTAGGAACGTGGATTTTTTCATGCGTGTTGCCACAAGTACTTGCCTTCTCAGGTGATCCATCGGTAGAATTCACATGATACGCGAACAGCCGATGAATCCACTCACCATTCAGAACCCCGACGAAATCCTCACTGTCCTGGCCGATGTGACGCTTCGAGGAACCGGTTTTACGACGGAATCCTTACTCGACTATGTCTTAGAAGAAGGATTTACGGAACCCATCTTCCTCAATGCGAGCGGCGAGGACCCTACCGCTTTCTTTCAAGGACAGCCGAACGCATGGGCGATCTATCAAATTCGTGAATGGAAACGCGTCCTCACGATTTCCGGCGGTCCAGGTCAGGAGCGGCGCGCGCGAATCACGGAAACGCCGTAGCCCACGTTCGAGTGTAAAGAGATGGGCAGGAAAGTGCAATCACAGAGCGGGTTTCAACCGTAAAGAGGTGAGCAGGGAAGCGTGTGCGGTTGAGTCATCGCACGCATTCTTTCTCAAACGCGTGAGTTACGGTTGAATGCGTGGGTGGGGTTTCTCTGCAGGTAGGTCGCGGAAATGTCGCTCCCGCGTTCCCTCATACCATCCTCCGACGAGGATCCCTTCTTCAAAATAGAGATAGCGATGGCGGACGATGGCTGAACTCTCCCAGTCTTCGAAAATCCATTCTTCCTGCCGGATCCCGTCCTTCGTGAAGGTCGTATTGATGGTCTGAGGTCCACCCCAGGATTGAAGGACTTGTTCTTTACTCATCCCAACCATCACACGATGTTGTTCGATGTGCTTCTCGAACTTTGGGTCGCCAAGCTGAACAATCATCGGCCAGATCACTGCCATGAGGAGAAAGAGTGCAAGCCCGACATAAATGATGATCCTCACCGGGCGGCGCCGAATGAACGACGGTTCTTCGGCATTGGGATCGAAGGGAAGGGGTTGCGATTCGGTATTCATAAAATGAAGTGTGGATGCTAACAAGCGAGTTCTATGAGAGTCAAGGAAGAGCTGTTAAAGGTCAATAAAATCATAGCGATATAATGAGGCGCTATACTTGCTTGAGCAGGGTACGACCTCACCACACACTATTACGGATGGCGTGGCACGATGCAATACCGGATATTACTGATGTGTCTGTGTGCTGTGCTTGGACATGGCACCGTTGCTGAGCTCTGGGCAACAACCATTTACTCCTACATCGATGATCAGGGTAATCCTGTGTTCACCGATTCGCTGGAGACGATACCGGAAAAATATCGGGCGAAAGTGAAGATGCATGAACAGCCGGATTCCGGATCGAAAGCATCCGCTCAACCGCAATCAGTGCAACAAAAGCTTCAGGGCCAAGCGAAGTCTCTTGGATGGACGATGCCGTCGCTTCGAGGCCAGATGAAAAATCTTAGTCTTGGCGAGGCGCCCATTCTGAACTATGCGGGCATTGCAGCGATCGTTCTGCTGGTAATTATCTATTTCAGCAAGAATAGCCCGATGATCCGGTTGTTGGCTCTGGGCCTGTTGATTGTTCTTGGGATCGGAACGCCTGTGCTGATGTATACGAGCGACGGTGGTCCCATGGATGTATTGAAGAAAAAGGCTGCGGCGTCAGGGCACGCTCAACAGGATCGTCTACAGTCATCCCCTCACTAAGTCTTCCTCCGACATGCTCTGCCGACTATTCCGCGTAGCGAGGAACCGGGACTGGTCTGGGTAGCGGCTTAGCAGGAACCCGTTCTTGTTCGACGTGGTGAGCATAAGGATTGGAAATCCGTTCATGGGTGTGCTGTTGGCGATGCGTCACGAGTTGCAGGCTCTGCGTGCTGATTTCCATGCGATCGATCGACACATTGGTGGTCAGGTGTGCAGGAAGCCCCTGCATCGAGAATAATTGGAAGCAGAGAGTCCACTCCAGCAGGTCTTTTCCGTTCTCTTTGACGATGAAGCGAGCCGCTGACGAAGCGGTGCCTTTGAACAACAGTAGCCAGATATTGGATCGAAAGGCGGGGGATCCGGGATCCGTTGAAGGATGAAATTCGGGAACTAAGGCCGGGATGCGGCTGAGCGGGACAGTCGGTGAAAACTCGATATCGACCAGTCGAACGATCAACGGGCGATCCTCACTCTCATCGTTGGGGTCGACGGCGTAGCTGAATGAATAGCGGATATCGACACCCTCACGTGTGAATTTGTACACATCTTCCCCATTTTCCGGCGAAACCAACTTACTGAAATACTTGGACCAATCGGTAATCGGGTAATAGGTGAAGACACGCAGCGCGGATTTCCGATCTCGTACGGCCTGGGGCATGCCGAGTTTGTCGTGCAATTCTTTCTGAGAGAGTCCGAGAAATCCATCCTCGAAGTACGGATCGGCGAGGGCCGGCGAGGTGCATGCCGGAAGAGCTGGCGCACAGAGAACAATCATGAGCGTCGTGATTCGCAAGGCCGATGAATACGACATCGCTTGGCATCCTAGCCAGCGCATGAAATGCCTGTCAAGAAAGGGCCGCCGGCTTGCTCGCCATGAAGTCCTTCCAGTATGATCGCGAACGGAATCCAACCAACTTACATTCTTCAATAAGGTGATCATGTCGATACATCATGCCACGTCCATCCAGACTCTCTTGCAGGAGCGTATCCTGATCCTCGACGGAGCCATGGGTACGATGATCCAACAGCGTACGTTGGACGAGGCTGCGTTTCGAGGCGAACGATTCAAAGATTGGACCAAAGATCTGAAAGGCCACAATGATCTCTTGAATCTTACCCAACCCACAATCATTGAAGACATTCACCGGCAGTACCTGGAAGCTGGTGCGGACATTGTTGAGACCAATACGTTCAATTCGCAGGCGATCTCACTCGCTGATTATGGGATGGACAGGCTGGGGTATGAACTGTCCAAAGCCGGTGCAGAATGTGCCAAGCGGGCGGTAGACGCGGTGCAACGAGAACAGCCGGGACGGCGTTGCTTTGTGGCCGGGGCGATTGGCCCAACGACCAAGACCTCGTCGATTTCGACTGATGTCAACAGCCCTGCTGCGCGTGGAACGACGTATGAGGTGCTGGTCCAGGCGTATGAAGAGCAAGTGCGAGGCTTGCTCGATGGCGGCGCCGATGTGCTCCTCGTCGAGACCATCTTTGACACGCTGAACGCGAAGGCTGCGTTCTTCGCCATTCAACAGGCGTTCGCGTCGGGTGTGCGACCGGTGCCGATTATGGCTTCGGTGACATTCATCCAAGCCGGGAGCAATCGGGGCGTCACCGGACAGACCGTTGAAGCCTTTTGGAATTCCATATCTCATGTGCCGTTGCTCAGCGTGGGGATGAATTGTGCGCTGGGTCCAAAGGAAATGCGCCCGCTGATCGAAGAATTGTCCCAGATTGCCCCGATCTACATCAGTGCCCATCCCAACGCCGGTCTGCCGAATCCGTTGTTACCGACAGGGTTTCCGGAAACGCCGGAAACCCTGGCCCCTCAGCTGCGGACTTGGGCGGAAAACGGATGGCTGAATATCGTCGGAGGATGCTGTGGGACGACCCCGGCCCATATCAAACGTATTGCCGAAGCCGTGCGTGGGGTGAAGCCACATGCGCTCTCGAAGATCGATCCATACACGCGATTGAGCGGGCTTGAGGCCGTTACGATCCGGCCTGATTCGAATTTCGTCAATATCGGTGAGCGGACCAACGTCACGGGTTCACCAGCGTTCGCCAAGCTGATTTTGGCCGGGGACTATGAGGCGGCCCTCTCGGTGGCGCGCCAACAAGTAGAAGGCGGCGCGCAGGTTATCGATATCAATATGGATGAGGGAATGCTCGATTCCAAGGCGGCGATGGAAAAGTTCCTTCGTCTCGTCGCCTCAGAGCCTGATATCTGTAAAGTGCCGATCATGGTCGACAGCTCCAAGTGGGAGGTATTGGAGACCGGGCTGAAGAATATTCAAGGTAAGGCGATCGTCAATAGTATCAGTCTCAAGGAAGGCGAGCAGAAATTCATCGAACAGGCCACACTTGTCCGTCGCTATGGCGCGGCGGTGGTCGTCATGGCTTTCGACGAGAAAGGTCAGGCGGATACGCTGGAACGGAAGAAGGAGATCTGTGCTCGTTCGTACAAGATTCTCACAGAGCAGGTGGGGTTCCCTCCACACGATATCATCTTCGATCCCAATATTTTGACCGTTGCAACGGGGATTGAAGAACACAACAACTACGCGGTTGATTTCATCGAGGCGACGCGCTGGATCAAGCAGAATCTCCCTGGGGCGAAGGTCAGCGGAGGGATCAGTAACATCTCCTTTTCCTTCCGTGGCAATAACCGCGTTCGCGAGGCGATGCATGCGGCGTTCTTGTACCATGCCATTCAGGCCGGGCTTGATATGGGCATTGTGAATGCCGGGCAGCTCGCCGTGTATGAAGAAGTTCCCAAAGACCTACTCGACCTTGTCGAGGACGTGTTGCTCAACCGTCGGCCCGATGCGACGGAACGCTTAGTGACGTTTGCCGAGACCGTCAAGGCGAAAGGGAAGGTGGTGGTGAAAGATGACGAGTGGCGCAAAGGCACCGTTGAGGAGCGGTTGTCCCACGCACTCGTGAAAGGGATTACCGACTATATCGATGTCGATACGGAAGAGGCCCGTCAGAAATACCCCAAGCCGTTGGAAGTCATCGAGGGGCCGCTCATGGCCGGCATGAACATCGTCGGAGATTTGTTCGGGTCGGGCAAGATGTTTTTGCCTCAGGTCGTCAAGAGCGCTCGTGTGATGAAGAAGGCCGTCGCCTATCTCATGCCCTTCATGGAGGAGGAGAAAAAGCGAACCGGCAATTTTCAGTCACAAGGGAAAATCTTGCTCGCGACGGTGAAAGGCGATGTGCACGATATCGGGAAAAATATCGTCGGAGTCGTACTCGGCTGCAATAACTATGAAGTGATCGATCTCGGCGTCATGGTGCCGTGTGAAAAAATCTTGGCTGCCGCCAGGGAGAATAAGGCCGACATCATTGGTCTGAGCGGGCTCATTACGCCATCATTAGATGAGATGGTCCATGTGGCCAAAGAAATGACGCGCGAGGGGTTCGAGGTGCCGCTCTTGATCGGCGGGGCGACCACGAGTAAGGCCCATACGGCGGTCAAAATCGCTCCGTCCTATGCGCGCGGTGTTGTCCATGTGCTCGATGCGTCACGCGCAGTGGGCGTCGTGGGCAGTCTCATAAGCCACACGCAGCGACACGAGTTCGTAAGCAAAGTGAGAGACGATTATGAGCGAGTCCGGCAATCTCATCACGAGCGAGGCCCCAAGCCGCTCCTGTCGTTCGCCCACGCACGCGGGAATCGTCTGCAGTCAGACTGGGCCAACACCGATATTCCCACACCGGCGAGGGTGGGTATTCAGACGATTTCGGATCAATCACTCGTGGAGCTCATTCCCTATATCGATTGGTCGCCGTTCTTTCATACGTGGGAGTTAAAAGGACGATATCCGACCATCTTGGACGATTCGACGGTGGGGCCAAAGGCGAAAGAACTGTATGACGATGCGCGACGTCTCCTGGATGAGATCGTCCAGAAGAGACAGCTGAAGGCCAAGGGCGTGTATGGATTGTTCCCTGCCGCCAGTCTGGGCGAGGATATCGAGCTGTATCAGGATACGTCTCGAAAGACCGTGCTCACCACGGTGCATCACCTGCGCCAGCAATCGGAAAAGCCGACAGGCCAACCCAATCTCTCACTCGCCGATTATGTCGCACCGAAGGAGTCAGATCGCCGGGATCACATCGGAGCCTTCGCGGTCACGACCGGCATCGGCCTCGACGAGCTCTGCAGGCGGTTTGATAGGGATCATGATGACTACAACTCCATCATGGCGAAAGCTCTTGCCGACCGACTGGCTGAGGCGTTTGCCGAATTTCTCCATGCACGAGTCAGGAAAGAGTGGGGCTACGGAAAGGATGAAGGACTGACGAACGACGATCTCATCCGCGAGCGATACCGCGGAATCCGTCCGGCGCCGGGGTACCCCGCTTGTCCGGACCATACGGAGAAACGACTGCTGTTTGACCTGTTGCAGGTCGAGCGACAGGCGGAGATCACCCTGACAGAGAGCTTTGCGATGCTGCCGACGGCGTCGGTCAGTGGGTTCTATTTTGCGCATCCGGAGGCAAAGTATTTTTCCGTCGGCAAGGTCGGCAAAGATCAAGTGGAAGACTATGCCCGTCGGAAGGGAATGGATCTTCGCACGGTTGAACGCTGGCTCTCGCCGAATCT
>CABVRS010000058.1 GCA_902500745.1 uncultured Nitrospira sp. | reverse complement strand
GAACATTTATTGAATGAACTCGCCGCTGCCATCACACCCAAGCCCGTCTCCTGATCTCATTTTGTCAGCCGTCACCATCGGTACGTGATGCTCCCCACCACGGTCCGCTGCGCACCGGGGCTGCAGAAATCGGTCCCGCTTCGCACATAGCACCCATAGTGATCCTGATTGAGAAGGTTGTTGACGTTGACCGCAAGCCGATAGTTCTTCCACACGTAGTCCACCATTGCGTCCCCCAAGACGAAACTCGGCACATTAAAGGTGTTGGTCTCATTGCCATAGGTTGATCCTGTGTATCGCGCTCCACCACCGATGCCCAACCCTTTGAACATCCCATTTTGCACCGTATATTTGCCCCAGACCGATCCAAACTGTGCCGGCGTCTGTACGAGTCACGGTATAACAAAATTCAATCAATGCCCCTTTTATTCACCAGCCTCAACAGGCTCGCGCTTCCTCCAATGACTGACTCGTCAATCAATATCTTCAGCGAAGGCTGACCAATAGGCATACTAGCTTAGTTCAACAACCTTAATTATTGTTGACGGAAGCGATCGATGACCATTCCATCCACGCGATGGAATCTGCAGAACCCCACTGTTTGAATTTTCAAAATTCCTTGCCCACACCGCGCACCCCGATACGATGACATACGCCTTATCCACCGAATGGACGGGCGGAATTGATTCAGTACCTTGCCTCAGGAGGCGGTGTGACGAGCCGACGTCTGGACGAGTTCCACGTACAGTATCTTCCATCCGGTTTGGCCTCTCAGCTCACCAATCTGCTCCGGTGCCTCCCTCCCATGCTGCTGCTAGCAGCGATGGCTTGCTCAAGCGAACAGCCGCCATCCGAAGGGAGGAACGAGCGTGCCCCGACAAAATTCGCCACGGAAGACGAAGTGGTCTGCGAAACTAATTGCGGGCCACTGCCCTATCCGACACGATCCTCGTACCACATCAAGAGCCTCCAGCCGGACTTCTGGCCGAACCCCGATGACATCGCCATCAATAACACCGGGGGCGTGTCCATGAACCTCGTCTGGGCTTTCTGGGAGCCGGTGATAAAAAATCCCCCTTGCACCCCCACTCGAGAACGAGAATACGGAGGACATTGCTTTCGCGTCGATGGCGAAGTGGACGACGCGATCGCCGACTGGACGGCACGGGGACTCGTAATCACAGCCGTCGTCTATGGCGTGCCGTCATGGGCACGTGCCGGACGGATCTGCTCTCCCGTCGCGCCAGGGTTCGAGATCTTCTGCTCACCGAATGATCCCACCGACTTTGGGCGTTTCGTGGGCATGCTTGCCAGTCGGTACGACGGTCACCATGGTCGCGGACGGATCGCTGACTTCGTCATCCACAACGAGGTCAACGCCAATGATTGGTACGACATCGGCTGCGGGCAGGGCAGGCCCTGCGATCAGGAACAATGGATGGATGCGTACGCGGCAGACTGGATCGCGGCCCATGATGCGATCATGGCTGAGCAACCAACGGCCAAAGTATTCGTCTCGCTTGATCATCACTTCGGCACCGCATTCGATCGACCGACGGCCCGGAACGCGCTCCTTTCCGGCATGACCTTTCTGCGAGGCTTTTCCGAACGGATCGGCGATCGAGCCTGGCGCGTAGCGTTCCATCCCTATCCGCCGAACCTCCTACGCCCCGAGTTCTCAGCAGATGACTTTCCACGTGTGAGTTACGGAAACATCGGCATACTGCTCGGCTGGCTGCGGCAAACGTTCCCCCAGGCGCCTACCGCCTGGGAAGTACAGCTCACGGAGAGCGGTGTGAATTCTATGGCCCCCTCCTCGGAAGCGGCCCAAGCCAGGGGCGTCTGCAACTCCCTGCACAACGTGCTGGCCACACCGGGGATCGAAAACTATGTGTATCACCGCATGACAGATCATCCGGACGAGACGAAACATGGGCTGGGTGTGGGACTTCGACGATCCAATGGATCGCCAAAGCCAGCTTGGACCACATGGGCGCTCGCCAATCGACTGGACCTCTCGCCCCCTCAGCTCTCCTGCGGCTTTCAGCATCTGCCCTACGTGCGGCTCGTCCGAGGAGTGCACGCAGGGCGTGGCCACTGGGCCTCTACGCGGCTCCTGCCACCTGGGTTCGTGATGGAACAGAGCTGGAGACTGTTGCGCGAACCGTCTGCCGACACCGTGCTGCTGTTTGAGTGCCGTGTGGAGGCTCACAACTGGCTCACCACTGATCCCGGCTGCGAAGGCCACTTTCCCATGGGACCGGTCGGCTATGCCTACACCACAGCCGTGGAAGGCTCCGTGCCGCTTCGCCGCTGCCGCATCGGTCAGGGCAATGATCATGTCATGGCGACGCAGTGCGACGGCCTCGTGGAGGAGATGTTGCTCGGCTATGTACTGCCGGAGGTCTAACGAGCTGCCTACATCCCTCGCCGAGATCACTGCCCTGCTTGTACTCACATGTCATTGAAATCAGATCTAAAGACGTTGGGCTCTTCCATAGTACTCATCAAAAAGATCTAGCGACCTCACGACTGCACCATGTAGGATATCTCTCATGCTCATTGATACCCACACACACCTCGACGACGCACGCTACAATGACGACCGAGAGGCCATGATTGCCCGTGCGCGGGAAGCCGGGGTTGAAGCCCTTCTCA
The DNA here is from genome assembly GCA_902500745.1 of uncultured Nitrospira sp. Classification (GTDB taxonomy): domain Bacteria; phylum Nitrospirota; class Nitrospiria; order Nitrospirales; family Nitrospiraceae; genus Nitrospira_D. The sequence continues at coordinate 11,898 of CABVRS010000058.1, read as the reverse complement.
CCATCGGCTGCGATCTCGCAACCAGCCAAGCGGCCGTCTCACTTGCTGAGCACTATCCCTTTGTCTACGCATCAGTCGGGGTCCATCCACATGAGGTCAAACATATTCAGGACACCTGGTACGATGAGTTTCGTCGCCTTGCGAGGAGCCAAAAGGTCGTCGCCTATGGCGAGATCGGACTCGACTACCACTACAACCATTCTTCACCAAAGGAACAGCGGGATCGATTCCGCGAACAGATTCAGCTTGCACGCGAACTCGCGCTGCCGGTGATCATTCACACAAGAGAAGCCCAGGAGGATACGGTCACTATTCTGAAGGAGGAGCGCGCCTCAGAGATCGGCGGGGTGTTTCACTGCTTTTCCGGAGATGCCTGGTTGGCCAAAGAAGCGTTGGAACTTGGGTTTTATCTATCGTTCTCTGGGATCTTAACGTTTCACAATGCGACGGCGCTACGCGAGATCGCCAAGCAGACATCGCTGGATCGCGTGCTCATCGAGACCGATTGCCCGTATCTCACCCCGGTTCCCTATCGCGGGAAACGCAATGAGCCGGCTTACGTGTCCCACGTCGCACAACAATTGGCGTCCCTTCATGGCCCGGCTCTGTCATTCGAACAGATCGGCAGACAGACCAGCGACAACGCAAAGCGACTCTTCAAAATCGTCTGAACTGGCGGTCGCGTTGTCGCTGAGACTTCGGGAGTTTTCTGGGGTTTCCCTTTTTCCCCGGACCACGGCCTGAACGAACGTCATCCCCTGGATCCAGTTCCTTATACGGCAGTGCGGCGGGTGCAGATGACGATCCGCGAAGCTTCCCGGCAAACTCCTGCGCTCCCATGACAAAGGCCCCATGGGCTTTGGCCGCATTGATGATTTCATGGTCGGAGCTGACAACGGCGCAGTCGGTCCCATACTCCCGCGCCAACCGTTGGATCACCTGATCGGCACGCTCCCCTCGCTTGGAGTAAATCACCTGTACACCGGCTCGATGCTCCCGCTGTTCAGTAGATCGGCCCTGTTGCCACCCATCGAACACGACCGTGATAGAGTGATGTTTGCGATGTCGATACGCCGCTAAATCATGTAACAACATTTCACGAGCGGATTCTGACTGCCCCGAGCGGATTCCGCCACCTCCCAAGAGGTTGTATCCATCGATAATCAGATGCGTCGGCATCCCCGACGCTAACGCGGGGCTATCCGAACAGTCAATATGGGTGCAACCCCTGCGCAACCGGCGTAATTCTTGACAAGCTGCCGAACATCTGAGAATAGTTTAAAATCTCTCGTTCACGATGAAATCCATGAGGAATTGCGTTTCACGACTGCTGTCAGTCCAGCCCCATCCTGTCCTTGTGTCTTGTGTCCTCCTTGTCTTCTTGGCCGAGGCGTTCGTAATTCAAGCCGTCTGGGCCGGCACCCAAGATCATCGGCGTTCTAAGCTCTCAACTTCGTCACACTCATCACAACAGTCTCGCGTGAAGGGGACAACGGCTTCTGTCGCGCCCATCACCATCACCAATCTCCGCGCCACAAGCAGTTCACGGGAAACCAGGCTCGTGCTGGATTTAGATCGTCAGCCTGAGGTCACCGAGCAGCGAGTAGACAATCCGCGTCGTGTGATCATTGGGCTGCCGAATGCCTCGCTGAGTCACGCCGCACGCACACAGGTGGAAGATGGCACCGTCCCGTTTCCCTTCGTGATCACGCAGATCACCCCAGATGCCGTCGCTGTGTCCCTGCCGGCGACGGCGTTTGAGACCTATAAACAGTTCACGCTATCCGATCCGCCTCGGTTGGTGATCGATGTGACACCGCTTCAAGAACAGAGTCCAAACCTGATTGAGGAGCCCCAAGCCCCACCGCCGAAGGCAGGCCCTGTAGTTGCTCAGCCGACGCAGCCCCGCACGAAGAACTACACAACGATTGTGATCGACCCCGGCCACGGCGGGAAGGACCCCGGAGCACTTGGTCTTCGGCGGACCGAAGAAAAAGACATCACACTGAAAGTCGCCCTCCGGCTCAAGGAACTTCTCCGCAAACGATCGGACGTGCGGGTGTTGATGACTCGAGACCGCGACGTGTATGTTGAGCTCGAGGAACGTGCTCAGTTTGCGAACCGGCATGGAGCCGACTTGTTCGTCTCCATCCATGTCAATTCGCATCCTTCGCGCTTGGTGAAGGGCCTTGAAGTCTATCACTTTGGAGAAGCGAAGGATCAGCGAGCTCTGGAGGTGGCGGCGCGGGAGAACGGCACGCCCATCAGTAACACTGGAGTCGGATGGGAATACCTCGTCGCGGATCTCCTGACGACGAAAAAGATCGAAGCGTCACTGGAACTCGCTTGGAACGCGAAAGAGGCGATGGTCACCAAAATGAATGGACAGTACGATGTCACCGACCACGGGGTCAAAACGGCTCCCTTTTACGTCTTGAGATTTACGAGCATGCCCAGCATCCTGGCGGAGATTGCATTTATCTCCAACCCCGACGAAGAGGTGCTCCTCAGAAACCCGACATTCATCAATGCGGTTGCTCAATCGCTCTACCAAGGGGTCCTCTCATTTCTGGCCAATAACAGATGAGCCCTTCGATAGTTCTCTTGATCGTCAGAATCCTATCGTTTCATGTCTACCATCAAACTGATCCTTGAATATGACGGCACGGCCTACGCAGGCTGGCAACGTCAGCCCGACCAGCCGACGATTCAAGAAGCGATCGAGGCGGCCATCGTCGGTGTCACGCAAACCCATGTCCCGGTCATTGGAGCCGGGCGCACCGATGCAGGGGTTCACGCACTCGGGCAAGTGGCGAGCTTCCGCATCGATCGGGACATGACACCCCGTGAATGGACCAGAGCTCTGAATGCTCATCTCCCTGCCGACATCGTGGTACGCGCAGCCGCACTCATGCCGGATTCCTTTCACGCACGACACTCGGCACGAGGCAAACTATACGAATACCGAATCTTGAACCGCCCTGAGCGCCCGGCGGTTGAGCGTACCTACCGCTGGCATATCCATCAGCCGCTCGACGATACCGCAATGAATGAGGCCGCACAGAACCTGATCGGCTCACACGATTTCTCTTCGTTCCAAACTCAACCCACTGAGAATGACGATCCCATTTGTCATCTCCAGCGACTTATTGTCTCCCGAGAGGGAGACCGATTACGGCTCGAAGTCTACGCTGATCGGTTTCTTAAACAGATGGTGCGTTCGATCGTCGGTACGCTCGTCGAAGTTGGTCTGAAGAAACGCCGGCCTGAGAGTCTGACGGCGATCCTCAATGCACACAACCGATCGGCAGCCGGGAAAACAGCTCCTCCACAAGGTCTGTTTTTGGTACGAGTCGACTACAATTGAGGCGTCGAGCTCTGAAAAATCAAAAATTTCCGGCCTGAATCACATCGTCGAGGCTGTTGATATCGAGCCAATGCCCCACGGTGTACAGCACGCGAATCGGTTGCTGACAGCTCAGTAATGCTTGCAGCAGATGAGGGATCCCGGCTTTTCGATGAGCCGGATCGGCCATCATCGTCGCAAGGATCGTGTGGAGCAGCGCACTTCCAGCCGGAGATACTTTAAGAAATCCCATCCAGACTCCATGCGTATTGTCTTTGGGAACCCCCTCCCCGAGCTGTTTGAGATAGACCTTCGCATTAAAGGCTTTTTTCGAATTCGGCAATGAGCATTCGACAAAACCTCCCAAACGGGCATAGCTGCTTTGGTTTTGCCAATCGCTATCGACAAAGATCACAACGTCTTCTTTTTCCTGACAGAGCGCCTGAGGGATATACTTGTTGAACAGCACATCACCGTACGAGATGATCAGATCCTTAGCCTGGCCTTTCCGTGCACACAACGCTTTATTGAGCGAATCCAGCTCACCCGTTTCGGCAAACTCATTGTTATCGAGGTAGGTAAGATTGGGCAGGTTGACGGCCTCTTTCCTATACCCACGAACCACCGTGATGTCCTTGATCCCCACGGCGTTGTACGCGTCGACGATGTGGGCAAGGATCGGTGTGCCCTGAATTTTAATCATCGTTTTAGGCTGGTGCTCTGTCAGCTCTCGAAGTTCTTCACCGCGAGAGGCAGCCAGCACAATGGCACTGGTATTCTCGGCACCTCGGGGAAGATACCGCTCTTCGGCCTCTTGCAGCTCTGCTGCGTTTTGCAAACGGAAGATTTCAGATACCGGCGCGACTTTATCCTCGATGGAGAGAAGGTGTTCCTGCTCCTTTAAGGTGCGAGCAGTTTTCTGCATGGCGGCTACGGCCGCCCGCAACATGTGATTGGCCCAAATGACCATTGAAATCCCATGCTGCCGAAACACTTCCGTGGGGGTTGCATAATATTTGGTCGGCACGATCACGACGGGGCAGCGATTTCCCCATTCCTGCTTGAACGCGAGGATCTCGTCCGGTACCGAGAGGGCGCTATGGATGAGAATGCCATCCGCGCCGGCCTGCCGATAGGCTTCGGCTCGACGCAGCGCTTCCGCCAAACCCCACCCACAGATAAAGGCTTCCACTCTGGCGATAATGCAAAAGTCCGGATCCGTTTGCGCGTCTTTACCAGCCTTGATCTTGCCGCAAAACTCGTGCATGTCCGCCATCGGCTGTGCGTCCCCCTTGATGAAACTATTCGTCTTGGGGAAGAGCTTGTCTTCAATGCAGACCGCGGCAATGTGCCGCTGCTCTAGTTTGCGGACGAGTCGCTGCATATTATTGAAATTGCCGTATCCGGTGTCACCGTCGAGAAGAATCGGAATCGTGGCCGCGTCGGACATGAATTCCAGATCCTCCAGGACTTGTGTCCAGCTCGCTTCGTTGTTATCACGAACTCCGAACTGGGCGGAGATGGAAAGCCCGCTGGCCCAAATGCCTTTGAATCCCGATTCCTGAACGATTTTTGCGCTGAGACCGTTGTGCGCTTCGCAGATAAATTCCAACTGCTCGGACAAGAGAAGGCTTCGAAATTGGCGTGCTGGCGCGACCATCGGCGTTGAACTCATACCTCACCTTCCCTCTTCTAGATGAACCACTCCAAGACCGACGACACGGTCATGCGTTGATCGACTGTAGAGAATAGCCTTTTCCCTTCGAGAAATCATCCTGTCTTCTCACGTGCCAGAACCCGCAACGCTCTCCTAACGACAAATACGTATTTCTTTGCTATGATACGGTCCACATTTGCACTTCACTCTTATCCAAAAGGAGATCCGGTATGCAGACAGTTGTACGCACCTTAACGTTTGCGTTCTTTGCGCTTAGTCTCGCAGTCACACCGTTGGCCATCGCGGCCCCCGCACAGCAGAACAAGATGAAGGCGTGTAACGAACAGGCGAATGAAAAGGGGTTTGGCGAGGGGAAAGGCGATGAGCGGAAGGCGTTTATGAAGGAATGCCTTTCCGCTAAGTCAGCGAAAGGCGGAGGTGGCAAGGCCACTCAGCAGAATAAGATGAAGACGTGCAATAAAGAGGCAGGCGAGAAGAACTTGAAGGGCGATGATCGGAAGAAATTTATGAGTGACTGTCTATCTGCGTAATCCCTTTACCCGGCGCGGCATACGCCGCGCCGAAATCACCCTGTCGGCAAGTCAGTCTATGTTGATAACCGCTACGAAGCAGAGCGCTCGTTCGGATTTTCGAGCTTTTTTCGGAGTTCGATCAATTCCTGTTCGAGCGCCAGGAAACGATCGCTGATGGGGTCCGGCAAATCGACTTGGTCCATCGTCGCATCCGGCAGGCGTTCACCCTGAGTCTTGATCACACGGCCTGGCACGCCGATTACGGTTGAATTGGCCGCAACGTTCTTGAGCACCACGGAATTCGCTCCAATCTTCACATTATCGCCGATCGTGATTCCGCCAAGAATTTTTGCCCCGGCACCGACCACCACATGATTGCCGAGCGTCGGATGCCGTTTGCCACGCTCCTTGCCTGTTCCTCCCAGCGTCACCCCTTGGAAGAGGGTCACGTAATCACCGATTTCAGCTGTCTCCCCGATCACCACTCCCATGCCATGGTCGATGAAAAACCCCGTGCCGATTGTGGCCGACGGATGAATCTCCACACCAGTCAGCCAACGAGCGAGCTGTGAGAGGACACGCGGCAGGATAGGAACGCCATGCTCCTTCAACCAGTGGGAGATACGGTAGGCTAATAGCGCATGGAAACCAGCATAGGTGAGGATCACTTCCAACTTGCTGGTCGCCGCTGGATCGCGGTCGAAGACGGCTTGGAGATCTTGTTTGATCGTTACTAGCATCAGGTGATTATCGCACGACGTCAAACCGGTTCGATCACACAGACCGCATGCGCGATCATCCCCTCTTCGTGCCCGACCGCATCCAATCCTTCTCCGCTCTTCACTTTCACATTCACTACGCTTGGATCGATATCGGCCGTTTCGGCTATTTTCTTCTGCATCGCCGAAAGATGCGGGCCGAGGCGAGGCGCTTGCGCCACAATCACCGTATCGATGTTTCCCACCTGATATCCCTTGGCCTTCAGCTTCGCTATCACATCTTCCAACAGTTTCAAACTTGAGATCCCTTTATATCTGGGATCTGAACTGGGATAGTGCCGACCGAGGTCACCTTCTCCCATGGCACCCAAAAGCGCATCGCAGATGGCGTGAACCAGTACATCGGAATCAGAATGGCCCAATAACCCTTTGGTATGCGGGATTTCAATGCCACCCAGTATCAGTTTGCGATCTGGGCCGAGCGGATGGACGTCGTAGCCATAGCCAATGCGCATGGTTCCTCTCTTTCTTCTGCTGACAAGCTGGCACGAAAGAACCCTGACAGGTCAAGAACCCACCAACTTGCACCCTGTCCGCCTACCCACTTGTCAGCCTATCTGCTTCTTGCTTCTCGCCGCCAAGATCGCTTCGCCGATCCCCATATCTTCCGGCCTGGTGACCTTTATATTTTCTCCACTCCCCTCGACCACCGAGACTGGATAGCCACACCATTCCATCAAATAGGCATCATCCGTTGCACGAACCCCCTCCCCATGTGCTTTTCGATGGGCCGCCAGCAACCACTCTCGCCGGAAGGCTTGCGGGGTTTGCGCCAGCCATAAGGATTGCCGATCAACCGTTCGTTCAATAACAAGGTCTGCGCCAACCTGTTTCACCGTATCCTTCATCGGCAGGGCGATAATTGCCGCCCCTTTCATACGAGCCTTCAACACCACCTCTTCGATCATTCGCTCGGTCAGGAACGGCCGAACCGCATCGTGCACAAGCACAACATCGACATCCTCATGCACGGCCTCAAGCGCGTGCCGAACTGAATCTTGCCGTTCCGCACCTCCAGGCACCACTTTGGTCACCTTGGTGAAGTGATGTTGGGCGACGATTTCCTTAAGGCAATAGTCCATCTCGTTCTGAGGAACGGCAAGGATGATCTCATGAATGACAGAAGACGCTTGCAAGACGCGGAGAGAATGAAGAATAAGAGGCTGGCCACCAAGCGAGAGGAACTGTTTGGGCACCTGGCCGCCCATACGAAGCCCTCGTCCAGCGGCAGGAACGAGGGCCACGGTACGATGACTCACGGATTGAATCTAGGCGTCATGACTCTTGACCCTACCGCCAGGTATACACATCATGGGCGGAGCGTGAGATAGATCGTCCGCCCCTGCCGTTTTAACAAGAGCAATACCGCGTGGTCATTCGGCAATTTCCCGGCAATCCGCTCAAAGACCTTCACTGATGTCACGGCTTGTCTGTTCACCTCCAGCACAATATCCCCTTCACGGACACCCAATTCTTCCGCCGTGCTGCCGGACTTGACTCGGACGATCACCACGCCACGTTCGCTCGATTTGAGCCCATACCGATTCGCCAGTTCTTCGTTCAGATCTCGAACCTCAAGGCTGGAGAGCACACCCGTCGCGGTGGCGGATTCACCTCCATCGTCTTCACCGCTTTGGGACATCGACTTGGGCTGTTCAACGATCGTGAGGTCGACGGTCTTCGTCTTTTTGTCACGAATAAACTTGATCACCACCTTCTTCCCGACCGGCGTCTGGGCGACGGCGTTACGGAGATGGGTCGGTGAGTCCATCGATTTCCCGTCATACTCGAGGATGACATCGGCCCGTTCGAACCCAGCTTTTTTTGCAGGACTATCGTCCATGACATCACTGACTAACACGCCTTTTGTATCCCCGACGCCGAATTGAGAGGCCAATTCAGGAGTCAGCTCTTGAATCGAGACGCCGAGCCAGCCGCGGACGACTTTTCCTGTCTGTACGAGCTGTCCCATGATGGACTGCGCCATGTTGCTCGGGACCGCAAACCCAATCCCCATATTGCCGCCGCTCTGACTGAATATCGCCGTATTGATCCCGACTAATTCGCCCCGGACATTGACGAGCGCGCCACCGGAGTTGCCAGGATTGATAGCCGCATCCGTCTGAATGAAATCCTCGTACTCAGCGATGCCGGCCGCGCGCCCCAACGCACTGACGATCCCCAACGTGACGGTCTGTGTCAGCCCAAACGGGTTGCCGACGGCAAGGACAAACTCTCCGACCTCCAGCTTGTCGGAATCCGCCCAGGAGACCGTAGGAAGTCCTGTTGCATCGATCTTCACGACCGCCACATCGGTTTTTGGATCTGTCCCGATGAGCTTTGCCTTGAACTCACGCTTGTCCGACAGCGTGACCCGGATTTCATCCGCTTTGCCAACGACATGATTGTTGGTGATGATCAAGCCATTCGACTCGACGATCACGCCGGATCCAAGGCCGCGCTCTTTTCGTTCCTTCTGGTGGTCGAACTTCCTGAAGAACTCGTCGCCGAAGAACTTCCGAAACAGCGGATCATCAAACGGTGTCGTGCCCGACCCACCGCTGTGCCCGCTCTTGGTCGCATAGATATTGACGACCGCCGGCTTCACGGACTTGGCAATTTCCACGAATGTTTGGCTGCCGCCGGCGAGCGTCGGCTGGGGAGCAGTCGAAACAGGCCTGACAACCGGAGAAGATGGCGCAATCGATGATGAATCGGGCACCGCATGTCCCGTGGGAAGCCACCCAAGATCCGAAGCAACCACCACGCCAATCATCACCCCCACCGTCAACAAGGTGGCAGCAACCATCCATCTTCTGATCCCCTGCACCGGTTTTTTATCGACATCCACCTGATTCATAGCCTCAATTGACTGCGATGAAAGACCCGACGACGCTCACTGAATCTCACCGGCATAAATTCCCATAATGGTGTGGAGAAACTTGACCGCTTCCGGCTTCGGACGTTGGAATGAATTTCGCCCAATGATGCTCCCGAATCCTCCTCCATCCCTGATGGCCCGCGCTTCGTCGAACACGTTTTTATCTTCGCTTTTTGCACCGCCTGAAAAAATTACAATTCGACGGCCATCGAACGCACTCTGCACGACGTGTTTGACACGTTCAGCCAGCGTCTTGATCGGAATCTTCTCGGCTTCGTAGACCTTTTTGGCCGCAGCCTGTTCAAGATGGGCACTCGGGAGCTTGACCTTGATCACATGTGCCCCAAGCTGCGCGGCGATTTGCGCGGCATAGGCCACCACATCGATCGCCGTTTCTCCTTCTTTGCTCAAGACCGACCCGCGCGGATAGGACCACACCACCACGGCAAGACCGCTCTCCTTCGCCTCTTCACTAATTGCACGCAACTGCTCATACATCGCGTTGCAGTGGGAGGAACCGGGATAGATCGTGAACCCAACGGCAGAACAACCTAAACGAAGGGCATCCTTGACACTGCCGGTCACCGACGGGAGCGGATCCTTCTCATCATGCAGCACATCGTGATTGTTCAATTTGAGGATAAGAGGAATCTGCCCGGCAAAGTGGCTTGCACCGGCCTCCAAAAATCCTAAAGGTGCCGCGTAGGCATTACATCCCGCATCAATGGCAAGCTGAAAATGGTAGTGCGGATTATAGCCTGGTGCGTTTGGGGCAAAACTTCTTGCCGGACCATGTTCAAAGCCTTGATCGACCGGCAGAATGACCAACCTTCCGGTCCCTGCTAATTTACCAGAGCGCAACAAACGCGCGATATTGGTCTTCGTCCCGGCATTATCACTCCCGTACCAACTCAGAATTTCTTGTACCCGGTCTCCCATGATTTCCTCCCGACAACAGTACAGTACCACATAACTGAATGCTTAGGTTCTTCCCTGAATGTACCTTTCGGCCTGCTCGACATCGTGGCGGCTTCCAATGAATAACGGCACACGTTGATGCAGTTTCTTGGCCTCGACTTCCAAAATTCTCGAGGTCCCCGTCGAGGCTTTGCCGCCGGCCTGCTCAACGATAAGCGCCAGAGGATTCGCCTCGTAGAGTAACCGAAGCTTGCCTTCGGGCTTATCAATCTCCCCTGGATACAGATAGATTCCACCCCCAAGCAACAGGCGATGCACATCGGCCACCAAACAGCCCGAATATCGGCCACTGTATGGACGGCCGGTTGCCTTGTCGCTCACTTTCAGCGAATCAAGGTACTTCTTCGTCCCCTCTGACCACCGGTTCGAGTTCCCTTCATTGGTGGCGTATACTTTGCCCTTGTCCGGAATCCTGATCTGCGCATGCGACAGCAGGTACTCGCCGATGCCGGGTTCCAGCGTAAACCCATACACACCCTGTCCGGCAGTGTATACCAGCATCGTGCTCGGTCCGTACAGCAAGTATCCGGCCGCAACTTGTTCGGTCCCTCGACGAATCAATTCCGCCTCCGTAGGCAACCGATCGGTCCGGTCATACTTGAGGACGGAAAAGATGGCCCCAAGCGGCATATTGTTATCCGTATTGGAGGAGCCATCAAGGGGATCGAAGAGCAGCATGTACTTCCCATGCGGCCAATTCCCCGGTAAGAAAACGGGCTTCTCCATTTCTTCCGAGGCCAGAGCACAGACATATTCGCTGGTTTGAAAGACTTTGACGAAGTCGTCGTTGGCGATGGCGTCCAGTTTCTTGACGGATTCACCCTGCACATTCGTCTCGCCGGTCGTTCCAAGAATGTTAATCAGTCCGGCGCGTCGAAGATCTTGTGCGATGAGTTTGCCGACGAGGCCGATTTGGGTCAACAGACTGGAAAATTCGCCGGTGGCACCCGGATGCGAGGCCTGGCTCTCACTGATAAAGCGGCTTAATGTAAGGGGAAACTCTCTCATGCTGTTGTCAGTATAGCGAGTTTAATGCGCGCGAACAACAATCTCTCTTCAGTCTTCGTGTGTGACGGTTCTGGGTTCCACCAGGTCCGCAACGATCGATCCGAGCACGACCTTCGCTTTCATCCGCAATGGAGTTCTCCGCTCGTCCGTGGTGACCCACACACGGATATTACCTTGATTCATAAAGAGACCATGAAACGGCATGATCACGAGCACCCGCACGGTCTCTGCCTGACCCCATGTCCCTTCAATCATCTCTATGCCCTCGACACGCACCTCAACTGGACGATTCTTTTTGTCGTGGTACACGTTCATTTTGAGCGACGCACCTGGCGTGGGCTCCAAGACCGTGCGTGTGTAATACAGGCACGAAAGAATGTCCTGAGTTCCCGCCGGCATTGGGAGCGACTCGGTCATGCCTCCTCGGACCGTCGTCACTAACCCTTCTTTTTGGTGAAAGGTGTATTCAATATCTTCCTTCTTTTTTCCTTCGCGCCGACGGAACGTCATATGCTCCGGAGCAAGGGTATCAAGATCGAGTTCCGACTCCACACGGCTATCGACCGGGAAAAATTTGGTGAGGATCGGGGTCGATTGCGCCGTGCCTACCAGCTTGGCCACCTCGCGATCAGCACTGCCCGGAATCGGTGCCACTTCCATCACGGCAGTCACCGCTGTCATATTGAGCCAGGAGACTTTGTACGTAAGCCGTTCGC
>CABVRS010000057.1 GCA_902500745.1 uncultured Nitrospira sp. | reverse complement strand
TACGGTACGCACTATCAAGTAGGTGCTAGCCGATTATAGCGGGAAAGCCCTGTCCGAAACCAGGGACGATATTTCTTCCATGAGAGGAAGGATCACGCGCGTGGCGATAAAGGGCAATGCTTCAACCGGGGGGATATGTCGCGTGAGCCGGATTTTCCCGCTGGTCCTGATGGTCATGGCCGTCGTCAGTGGGAACGGGTGCGCCATCAAGCCAATACCGTTGACGGAAGGCGAGGTCCAGGTGCGGGTGAACGAGGATCGGGCCGTTTTGACGAAAGAGCAAGAGCCGCTCAATGGCCCGGTAGATCTCTACGAGGCCATGGCGCGAGCGTTGAAATACAACCTCGACGCCCGCGTCGAGCTGATGCACAAGATGCTGGCGCAGACGCAGCTTGATCTCTCCCACTACGCCATGTTGCCCCGTCTGGCCGCGAACGCCGGATTTGATGGTCGGAACAATTTCCCCGGCGGTGTTGCCCAGTCCTTGCTCACCGGGCGGCAGGTGCTCGAGCCCTTTACCTCTGCCGAACGGAACATTTTCTCAGCCGATCTGTCCTTGAGTTGGAACGTAGTTCGAGGACCTCAATAGTAACGATGAGCTTCTTCGCAAACTAAATAGGATGAATGACCATGAGGTCGGGAAGTAAAAACCTTCGAGTCTTGGTAGTCGACGACAATCCGTCGATTCAGGATGATTTTCGTAAAATCCTCGAAATACAGCGCGCAAATGAAGACTTTCATAAAGTACGAGCAGCCCTCTTCGGAGAGCCTCTCGTGCAAGCCCTTGAGCGATTCGAACTAGATTATGCCGATCAAGGGCAAGCGGCATTGGCCCTGGTCCAGATGGCGCGCCGGGAGGGACGTCCGTATGCGGTGGCGTTTGTGGATATGCGGATGCCGCCTGGGTGGGATGGCTTGGAAACGGTGGAACGCCTCTGGGAAGCCGACGGACGGCTGCAAGTGGTGATCTGTACGGCCTATTCGGATCATTCGTGGGCAGAGATTGCGGCACGTTTAGGAGCCAGCGACCGGTTCCTCATTTTGCGAAAACCGTTCGATGCCATCGAGGTGCAGCAGATCGCCGCGTCACTGACCAGGAAATGGGAATTAGGGCGTGACATCCGTCTACAAATCGAAGACCTCGTGGCACAGGTCAATACTCGCAATCGAGAACTCCAGGCCACGAACCAACTCCTTGAGCAGCAGGTGGCCGAGCGGACCGCAGAGCTTCAACGGCGTAACGAAGAATTACAGCGAACGGTGGAGGCACTGAAAGAAGCCAAGGCGGAGGCAGATGATGCCAACCAGGCCAAATCGCAGTTCTTGGCCCGTATGAGCCACGAGATCCGAACGCCGATGAACGGCATGCTCGGTATGAATGAGCTGCTGCTCTCAACCTCCTTGACGGACCAACAACGTCATTTTGCTGAAACCATCGATAATTCCGGCGAGCAGCTGGTTCAGATCGTCAACGACATCCTCGACTTGTCCAAGATCGAAGCCGGGCAAATGGATCTCCACATCGCGGGGTTCGACTTGGTGGCAACTGTGTATGCTGTTATTAATGGGTTCTTTGCGCCGGCACAGAAAAAAGGGCTCAGTTTAGAATGTCAGATCGACCCTGAGCTGCCCACCGTGTGGCGAGGGGATGCCGCACGATTCCGGCAGATTCTGACCAATTTGGTGGGCAACGCCGTGAAGTTCACGGAACAAGGTAGCATCTTGATTCACATCGAGCGGATTCAGAATAACCGTGACAACGCCTTATTCAAAGTCACAGTGTGCGATACCGGGATCGGCATCCCGCTCGATGCGCAGCAGAAGATCTTTGATCCCTTTGCCCAGGCGGATGGATCGATGACGAGGCGATTTGGGGGAACAGGGTTGGGGCTCGCGATCGTCAAACGGCTTGTCGCATTAATGGGGGGAGACATAGGCTTGACCAGTTCCCCAGGACGGGGTTCCACGTTTTGGTTTACAGTCTGTCTTGAGAAACAGCGGGCGAGCGAAGGTATTGGGGGAGAGAAGAAGCGGGTGGATTCGTGCACAAACCTTGACGTATTCATCAGTAGGGGGACTAGCAGAACTTCCACGAAGCCACGGTCGCATGCGCGTATTCTTTTGGCCGAAGACAATTCGACGAATCAAGAGGTCTTCCGTGGCATGCTGGAGCTCTGCGGGGAATCAGTCGACGTGGTTAGGACGGGTAGAGAGGCGATCAATGCACTGGAAGGGTTCCGATACGACCTGATTTTGATGGATTGTGAAATGCCGGAGATGGACGGACTCGCCGCCACTGCGGAAATTCGCCGACGGGGGATTCGACGTGCAGACGGTACACGAGTCCCGATTATCGCACTGTCCGGCTACGCGCTCAGTAGTCATCAAGATGCCTGCCTTGCAGGCGGTATGGATGGTTTTCTGTCGAAACCGGCAGGGCTGCAAGAGATTCGAAGCACGCTTGCCCAGTGGCTGCCAACCATTAAATCGCAGGCCGCTTAGCGAACATAACCGTTCATAGAACCAAGTTGAAGCTGTTATAACGGTGCGTATTTCTAACAGCCATCATAAACATCGAATCCTGGTCGTGGACGACAATCTGTCGATCCACAATGACTTCCGAAGAATTTTCCAACCTGACGGTGAGCCAGAAGTTTTGGCTGGAGCGCGTGTAGCGCTCTTTGGGGAGACTTCCGCGATCGATCCTCATGAACCCTTTGAGGTCGATTGCGCGGATCAAGGGCGGACGGCACTGGCCTTGGTTGAAGCCGCGGACAAAGTCGGACGACCCTATGCCGTTGCGTTTGTCGATATGCGGATGCCTCCTGGGTGGGACGGGTTGGAAACCATCGAACATCTGTGGAAAGTCGATAGCACGTTGCAGGTGGTCGTCTGCTCAGCCTACTCGGATCAGCCTTGGGAGGAAGTCAGGGATCGTATAGGCAGAACCGACAAGTTATTGATCCTGCAGAAACCATTTAACAGTATTGAAGTCCTACAGCAAGCCACCGCGTTGTGTCGAAAATGGGATTTGGCGAACAGGGCCGTTGGACGGCTCAATGAATTGAGCCACCTGGTCGACGAACGGACTGTAGAGCTTCAACACGCGAATCGGCAGCTCACCGAGATGAACGGTGCGCTGGTGCGGACTGTGGCGGATCTTGAAGCCGCACAGGCGGAAATCCTGCAACAGAACGGCGAGTTGGAACGCCTGGCCTCTCGAGACCCGCTGACCGGGTGTCTGAACCGCCGTGCGTTTTATGCCCTGTTTGAGAAAGCGTTTTCTGAAAGTCGCGACCAGGGAAGCGAGCTGTGTTGTCTGATGGTCGACATCGACCATTTCAAGCGCGTGAATGATCGATTCGGACATGCCGTCGGAGATCAAGCCATCCAAGCCGTCGCGCACTGCCTCCACGCGGGACTGCGATTGGCGGATATGGTGGGGCGTTACGGGGGAGAAGAGTTCAGTCTGATGTTCCCACGTACGACATTAGCTGAAGCATCCGAGCTGGCGGAACGTGTGCGAATTCGTATCGGCGCAGAGGCCGGCAGCAGAGTGCGCATGGCTGACGGCTTAGTCCTGACGGTCAGCATCGGGGTGTCGGCCATCACGTTTGGCGCACAGACTCCGTTGGAGCTGATCGATCAAGCAGACAAGGCTTTGTACGCCGCGAAAGAGGGTGGCCGCAACTGTGTGATGGCAATGGATGTGTTGGTGCCGGGATTGAATCCTGCTGAACAACTTGAACTTCAAGTTCGGCGGGTCACCCCACGCTCCAGCTCATCGACGGCTCGATAAACAATTTCTATTGGGTCACATACAGTCCGCAAGTGCGTGCCTGACAACAACAGGTCGCCGTTGCCTCTTCTTGGATTCAGGAAGTGTATAATACTTACGGATGACTCGCCTCGTTAGCCATCTCCAGTCCTCAGTCGGCAGAAAAGTCGTCATGGCCCTGACCGGGCTTGGCCTCGTCACCTATGTCATCTTGCATATGGTGGGAAATCTACAAGTATTCGAAGGGCCTCATGCACTCAATAGCTATGCGGCGTTCCTCCGCGATATGCCGATCCTCCTATGGACCGCTCGCATTGGATTACTCTGCATCGTGGCTCTTCACATCGTATTCGCGATTCAGCTGAGTCTGCAAAACCATCGTGCGCGTCCGATCGGATATGCGATCCACCGATATCGTCAGGCATCCTTTGCTTCCAGAACAATGGCGATGTCCGGGATGGTACTGCTCCTCTTCATCGTCTTCCATCTTCTGCATCTGACGGCCGGAGTCATTGGCTCTCCGAACTCCGACCGTATTGATGCGGAAGGCTACCGAGATGTCTATGGCAAGATGATTCATGCGTTTCAGAATCCCCTGGTGGTGGCGCTGTACCTGGTAGGTCAGCTGGGGCTTGGTTTGCATCTGAGCCATGCCGTTTCCAGCAGCATACAGACGTTGGGACTGGAACATGCAGCGTTGGATCGCCTCTTTAAAGCCGCCGGCCCTGCGGTCGGGCTGCTGGTGGTTCTTGGAAATATTGCCATCATTCTCGCGGTCTTTTTGGGAATCGTGCACGTATGACGAAACTTCACCCCAAAATTCCATCCGGGCCATTGGAAAGCAAATGGGATCGACATCGATTCAGTGAGAAGCTGGTCAGTCCCAACAATAAGCGGAAACTGACCGTTATTGTTGTCGGTACCGGTCTCGCCGGCGCGAGCGCCGCGTCAACCTTGGGGCAACTCGGCTACCAGGTGGAATGTTTTTGCTTCCAAGACAGTCCTCGTCGCGCACATAGCATTGCGGCACAAGGGGGAATCAACGCGGCCAAAAATTACCAGGATGACGGAGACAGTGTGGGCCGGCTGTTTTATGACACCATCAAGGGTGGCGATTTCCGATCTCGAGAAGCCAACGTCTATCGGCTTGCTCAGGTCAGCACGCAAATCATCGATCAGTGTGTGGCGCTCGGCATTCCGTTCGCCAGGGAATATGGTGGGCAGCTGGCGAATCGCTCATTTGGGGGTGTCCAAGTCTCTCGTACCTTTTACTGTCGAGGACAGACCGGACAGCAGCTGCTCTTGGGCGCCTATTCGGCCCTCTGCTGGCAGATTGAACAGGGTCAGGTCACGATGCATCCGCGCACTGAGATGCTCGATCTGATTGTGGCCGATGGTCAGGCTCGAGGCATCGTAGTTCGAGATTTGGTCACTGGGCGTCTCAGCGTTCACACCGCCCATGTCGTCGTGCTGGCGACGGGGGGATATAGCAATGTCTACTATCTTTCGACCAATGCGAGCGGCTGCAATGTGACGGCCACGTACCGGGCGTGGAAGCAGGGGGCGGTGTTTGCCAATCCGTGCTTTACGCAGATCCACCCTACGGCGATCCCTCCGGGTGATGCCTCTCAGGCCAAGTTGACGCTGATGTCGGAGTCGCTTCGCAATGACGGGCGACTGTGGGTGCCTGTGACGGCGGCAGATCGCCGTTCACCGGGCGACATTCCGGACGCAGAACGTGACTACTTTTTAGAACGTCGATACCCACGGTTTGGGAATCTCGCACCACGCGACATCGCGTCACGCGCCGTGAAGGCTGTGTGTGACGAAGGTCGTGGCGTCGGGCCAAGCGGGTATGGGGTATACCTCGATTTTACGGGTGTGATCGAACAGCAAGGGTTCGATGTGGTCCGTGAGCGCTATGGCAATCTCTTCGAGATGTATCATCGGATTACAGGAGAAGATGCCTACCACTCACCCATGCGGATTTATCCGGCGCCCCACTACACCATGGGGGGGCTCTGGGTGGATTATAACCTCATGAGCTCGATTCCGGGGCTCTTCGTGATCGGGGAAGCCAACTTTGCGGACCATGGGGCCAATCGGCTGGGAGCCAGCTCCCTGATGCAAGGGCTTGCCGATGGTTATTTCATTCTGCCGTATACGATCGGTCATTATGTGGCGACCGCGACGCTGCCACCCGTTGCAGAAGACCACGCGGAGTCCCGTGCGGCGCTTCATCGTGTGACGAGTAGAATCACGCGCCTGTTGAGCGCAAAAGGCCGTCGAACGGCAGCTTCGTTTCATCGGGAAGTCGGGAGGCTCTTGTGGAACCATTGTGGGATGTCTCGTCATGAAGCAGGGCTCAAGACGGCGCTCACCTCGATTCCGACTCTTCGGGAGGAGTTTTGGAAGGATGTGATGGTGCCGGGGTCGGGAGACGCCTTCAACCAAGAACTGGAGTATGCGGGACGGGTGGCGGACTATCTTGAGTTTGCAGAATTGCTCTGTCACGACGCCTTGCATCGTCAGGAATCATGCGGCGCGCATTTTCGCGAAGAATATCAGACGGACGATGGGGAACCAAAGCGCGACGATGCCCGGTTCGCCCATGTGGCGGCATGGGAGTACCGGAATGGAGCCGCGCCCATTTTGCACAAGGAGCCTCTCACCTTCGAATTCGTACAGCCGACGATGAGAAGCTATCAGTAGGGGGTGAAACGGATTTCGTGAGGCGCACAAGGAGATGTCTGACTAGGTCATGAATTTCACCGTAAGAATCTGGCGGCAGAAGGGCCCGAATGAGAGAGGCGGGCTTGTGACGTATGAGGCGCACGATGTGAATCCCGGCATGTCGTTCCTCGAAATGCTCGATGGTGTGAATCAGAGGTTGCTTGGCAACGGTGAAGAGCCTGTGGCGTTCGAGCAGGATTGCCGTGAGGGCATTTGCGGCAGTTGTTCTTTGGTCATCGATGGCATCCCGCATGGCCCGGACCGTGGCATCACGACTTGCCAGTTGTACATGAGACGGTTTCCAGATGGGGCCACCATCACGATTGAGCCCTGGCGGGCCAAGGCGTTTCCGATCATCAAAGACTTAGTGGTTGATCGCAGTGCCCTGGATCGTGTTATGCAAGCAGGGGGATATATTTCGGTCAACACGGGTGGAGCGGTGGATGGGAATGTTCTGCTGATCGGTAAGGACCAGGCAGAAACCGCGATGGATGCGGCCTCGTGTATCGGGTGTGGGGCCTGCGTCGCTGCCTGTAAGAATGCCTCGGCGACCCTCTTCGTCGCGGCAAAAGTGTCACACCTCGCGGTCTTACCGCAAGGGAAGCCTGAGCGAACACGCCGTGTGAGCGCCATGCTCGAGGCGATGGATCGCGAAGGATTTGGTTCGTGCGGCAATCAGTATGAGTGTGAGGCCGTCTGTCCCAAAAGCATCAGTGTGCGTTTCATCGCCAACCTCAATCGCGAATATCTCCGCGCCGGCATCGTCGAATCCGGCATTCCCAGCGAGCCGGAGTCTCCGCATGCGGAGACCACCTAGCAAAACCGAAGACCACCTCATTTTCCATCAGTCCGATCCATCGACGGCATAAAGGGCTGATGGAGACTGATTTGCGCCAGATAGCAATGAGCTTGACTGTGAAGGAAAGGCCTTTATAGTGCCATCAGGGACCCGGCGTGTGTCTAGGTTTGACGGAGATGACACGGGATGAGTCACCGGATAGTCTGTCCACAATGCCGGGAGGGGGGAGCATTTCGTGTGCCGCCACAGTCGCCGCGTGAACTTGTGGCGTCGCTGGTTTGGATGGTCCCATTCCAATGTCAGCACTGTCACCACCGGTTTCTTGCCCGTCGCATGCGTACGGCGGGGTCTTCACACGCCGTCGACCGCCGCGAACACCTCCGCATACCAGTCAAGCTCTGCCTATCCTTTTCGGGAGGGAAAGTCAGGGGTGAGGGTATCGTGATGGATCTGTCTCTGGGCGGATGCATCATCAAGAGCGACACGCACGTGCATCTTGACGACATTTTTTATTTGGAGATCGTCATTGCCGAACACGAACCGCCGGTTGAAGTGGCCGCTATGGTTCGGTCGGTCAGTGCGCGTGGGATTGCATTCAAATTTCTGCGTAAGGCGCAAGAAAATAAACGACTGCTGACCTTCATTCAATCACGCTCCGGATCCACCTCTTCTACGCTTACCAAAGCCGTCGAACCGACGATTGCCGGCTAGTTGTTGTCTCATCGCCTATGTCGGTGTTTCCCACGCAGACGGCAGCGGGTAGTCGGTCGTCAAGCGATCATGTTCGGTGATATCGAACGGCTCGATCGTGAAGTCTTGTTCAGCCATCGGATCTAGACACTCCGAAGAACAGAGCACGTCGATCAACGCTTGTGCGCTCTCTCTGGTCGCAAATCGGCACAGGCCATGTTCCGGCATGTTCGATGATGGGTGCCAGAAGGCCAGGTCGATCGCGCTGCCTTGATAGATTCCTAGCGTCCGATGCCGAACTTGAAACCCGCCGCTTCCCTCGAGGGATTTTCTTCTAGGCATAATACCTCTTGACCAGCATATCTTAGATGATGATGCCCATGGTAGCATGATCGCTCGATGAGGAGACACGGCATCCGAGCTTGGCTCAAGGAGGGAACGATGGAGCGTCGGTGGTGGACAACAGCTGTAATTGCCTTAGGAATGATCAGTGCGTTATCTGTGTCCGGTTGCGGCTACAACGATCTGCAAGGACTGGATGAGGATACCAAGGCGGCATGGAGTGAAGTGATCAATCAGTACCAACGCCGTGCGGATCTCATTCCCAACCTTGTCGCGACGGTCAAAGGATATGCGGCTCATGAAAAAGAGACCCTTGAGGGAGTCGTGAACGCCCGAGCCAAGGCGACCGGAATTCAGGTGACGCCCGAGGTGTTAAAAGATCCCAAGGCATTCGAAGCGTTTCAAGCCGCCCAATCAGGCTTGACCTCGGCGTTGGGGCGACTGATCGCGATCGCTGAAAATTACCCGAACCTCAAAGCCGATCAAAACTTCAGGGATCTCCAAAGTCAGCTGGAGGGGACCGAAAATCGGATTACGGTGGCTCGGAAACGATATATCGATCGTGTCGCGGACTACAACAAGATGGTGCGGTATTTTCCGACCAACTTCACGGCCAAATTCTTGCTGAATCTTGAGGAGCGGCCGAACTTTACCGTTGCCGATGAGAACGCGGTGGCGAAGCCGCCCGAAGTGAAGTTTTGAATCGAGCCTGTGACGAGGAGAAGGTGATACGACGTGGAATCAGCCGCCTCGCATTGTACTGCTTCCTGACCGCCGCTACCTTCTCATCGGTCATACCTGCCCTTGCCCTGGACGTTCCTCAGTTGACCGGGCGGGTCGTCGACCTTGCCCATATTCTGCCAAGCGCCACGGTTGAGTCGCTGACGGCTCGACTGGCCGCACATGAAGCGCAATCGAGTAATCAAGCCGCCGTTCTGATCGTACCGTCCCTCGAAGGTGACTCGCTCGAAGAATTCTCCCACCGCGTGTCCATAACCTGGAAACTTGGTCAGAAGGGGACGGACAACGGCGTGCTGTTGTTGGTGGCGATCGAGGAACGCAAGGTCAGGATCGAAGTCGGGTACGGCCTGGAAGGGGTGTTGACCGATGCTCGATCGGCTCAAATCATTAGAAATGAAATCGTACCTCGGTTCCGTGCCGGTGATATCCCAGGTGGAGTGACTGCGGGGATCAGCGCCGTTTTAAAGACGATCGAAGGAACGTATCAAGCCTCGGAACAAACCGTCTCTCAGCCGGAAACCGATATCATGGGGCAGGTTGTGGTGGCTGTCATCGTCGGGCTCGTCGTCGGGCTCATGTTCATGAACATTCATAAATTTGTTGGACCGGCAGCGGGCGCAGGGATCGCAACCCTATTAGCTCCCTGGATCGTGCCGGCGCTTATTGCGAGTGCGGCGACCTTGTTTCTGCTGTTGGTCATTGGCGCGTCCGGTACCGGGGGAAGGACCTCACGATCGCGGGGGATGGATGATTGGATCTGGTACAGCAGCCGTGGTGGAGGGTGGGGTGGAGGGTCGTTCGGTGGTGGAGGCGGCGATTTTGGAGGAGGGGGTGCGAGTGGAAACTGGTGAGAGGCTCCAACTCACAGCCGAGGAGCGTGAACGAGTCAGCTTGGCCGTACGTGCGGCGGAGCAACATACCAACGCTGAGATCGTTCCAATGATCGTCAGCCGATCCGGGCTGTATCGAGATGCGCAGTATCGCACCGGGCTGCTCCTCGCGGTATCGGTGCTGACGATTCTGTTGACCACTGAAGTGTTGTGGTTGCCGTGGGGATGGCATGCCTCCAACGCAGCGTGGTTGATCCTGACGACCGTGCTGGCCTATGGCGCGGGGGCCTGGCTTGGTACCCTGACTCCGCTCATTCGCCTTCTCACACCAACGGATCGGATGCATCATAAAGTCATGCTCAGGGCCGAGCGTGCCTTTGTGCAGCATGCCGTCGCCCAGACCCGTGAACGCACCGGTGTATTGATCATGGTGTCGCTATTGGAGCACGAGATTTACGTGTTGGCCGACCAACCCTTGTATCAACGGGTTCCAGTGGAGCGGTGGTCCTCGGTCGTCGAGGCCGCCGTCAGTCGACTCAAAGCCGGCGATATTATTGGCGGATTATGTCAGAGCATTCAGGCCTGTGGGGTCCTGCTTGCCGAGGTGTGCCCCGGTCGTCCTGGCGACAATCCCGATGAATTATCGAACGAATTAGTGCACGAGCCATAAAAGGCCGCCTTCCTGGTCTAGGCATTCAATAAAAAACCGTGATCAACCGATAGATAAGAGACGCGGCGGACCTGTTCGGCTATGGCGGATCGATACGGACAAGGAGGGAGTCACACTATGTGGAAGCAGGATGAAGTGGCGGGGGGAGAAGAGGAGCGGGAACGGGAGAGGGAACGAGAACGGTGGGTGGAGGACAGGCGCAGTCCATTGAAGGGGGGTCCAACCCTTCCCGATGAGGTGGCCTTCGTCGGCAAGGACGTCGAGTTCAAGGGTGTGATCACCTATTCCGGCACCGTCCGGATCGATGGATCCTTGGAAGGCGAAATCAATACGGACGGCGGCTTGCTCGTCGGGCCTGAGGCGGTGCTGAAGGCTAAGGTGTCGGCTGGAACTGTGGTATGCCATGGAAATATTACGGGGGATATTCAAGCGACGAAGCAGATCGTGCTCTGCGCCCCGGCCGTCGTGCAAGGCAGCCTGACGACTCCGGTGTTGTCGATGGAGGAAGGCGTCGTGTTTAACGGTACGTTGGAGATGAAACCACAAGCCAAGGCCGAGGGATTACGCGAGGTGGGACCGTATGTCGGAACCACGGGCAACCGACCACAGATTCGCCTCGCGGCGTAAACGATCCTACAGGTGGTCTCCTGGCGCAAACTCGGGCAAGCGCCAGGAGTTTGTACTCAAGAGAGTGACGTACGGCACCTCCACTTTGATCTTTCATCCGGTAAACAGGGTAGCTTCAAGCGGGACAGCTCTGCCGTATCAAGTCGGCCGAGTATAGAGCCGTTTCTTGTTGAACAAAACCACTAGTCGACTCGTTCTCTAGCTCGATGGTTTTCCTTGCTTCGATAGACTGCGTATCATCGTTCCGCTAGAATCCGGTCCATGCCTGAGCCTTCTGTGACGACTGGTGCTCCACCCAAGCTCCAGGACGAGAATCAATCAGTCGTCAAAGCGGCTGGGATGATCGGCGTTGCCACGTTTTTAAGCCGTATTCTGGGTTTCATCCGTGACATGGTCCTCGCAGGATTGTTCGGCGCCACGCCGGCTGCCGACGCGTTCTTTGTCGCCTATCGTATCCCAAATCTGCTTCGTGAACTCTTTGCCGAAGGCTCAATGTCCGCCGCATTCATCCCTGTCTTCACCGAGTATCACACGCTCAAGTCGAAACGGGATGCGTGGGAGCTGGCGAGCGCTGCCTTTACAACGCTGCTGACGATCGTGACGGGCATTACCATGCTTGGGATCATAGGGGCGGCGGGCCTCGTCTGGGTGTTAGCTCCTGGTTTCCATGACGATCCAGCCAGACTGGAAATGACGACCGTGCTGACGCGCATGATGTTCCCCTATCTCATTTTTATCAGCTTGGCGGCGTTGGCGATGGGCATCCTCAATTCCCTACGGGCCTTTGCGGCGCCGGCGTTTTCGCCGGTCTTTTTCAATCTATTTATCATTGGATGTGCGCTTTTTCTTGCGCCTACGTTGCCGGAGCCCATCCTCGGTGTCGCAGTTGGTGTGGTCGCCGGCGGAGCCGCCCAGTTTGCGATGCAGTTGCCGGGGCTCAAGTTGCGCGGCATGTTATTCGGATTCAAATTCAATCCTGGCCATCCCGGTGTGCGGAAGATCGGCAAGTTGATGATTCCGTCGCTGCTTGGTTTGTCCGTGACACAAATCAACATCACGGTAAGCACGATTCTGGGGTCGTTTTTTGCAGGCGGCCCGACCTATTTGTTTTATGGCATGCGGCTGATCCAGTTCCCACTGGGGATCTTCGGTGTTGCGTTGGCAACGGCCATCTTGCCGACTCTGTCGGCACAAGCGGCACGCGGGGCGCTGGATGAACTGCGCACGACACTTGGGTTCGGCTTGCGGATGATTCTCTTCATCATGCTCCCGGCGATGGTGGGGTTGATCTTGTTGCGGACCCCGATCGTCCATCTCTTCTTCGAGCACGGGACGTTCACGGCACACGACACGGCTGAAACAGCCTTTGCGGTGCTGTGCTATGCCGTGGGCCTGTGGGCCTTCAGTGGAGTGCGAATTATCGTGTCGGCCTTTTATTCGATGAAAGACACGACGACGCCGGCTATCTCAGCAACGATCGCAGTGGTCACGAATATCTTGTTCTCGTTGTTCCTGATGTCGCATCTTGGCGCAGCCGGACTGGCTCTCGCCACAGCCCTCGCGGCGATGGTCAACGGCGGAATTCTTGTGGTGGTATTAAATCGGCGACTGGGTGGCGTGGAGTGGAGGTCGGTCATCAACTCAGTCGGACGGGTACTGGTGGGCTGTCTCCCAATCGTAGTAGCCTGTTGGTGGGTGGCGGGTGCACAGATATGGAGTCATCCGGCCGAATGGATGGCGAAATCGGCCATGCTTGCCGTGGCTATGGCCTTAAGTGTCGGTGGGTACCTGGGTGTGCATGCAGTGCTTCGGTCAGAGGAGCTGGATGTCCTGTGGGGCATGGTGCGGAGAAAGCTCGGCAGATTGACGAAATAACGAGGAGCGAAGCATGCAGCGCGCGATGATCTTTCACTCACCTTGGGGGTGGATGGGGCTTGCTGAATCTTCCAAGGGGATTCAGGCTATTGTATTGCCGAAACGGTCGAAGAGAGCCGTCGAGTCCGACCTCAGGGCGCAGTTATGTGGGGCATGGGAACAAGGAGTGTCTTCGCAACTGGATGCAGCCCGCCGGCAGTTGCTCGATTATCTGGACGGAGAACGGGCGATCTTTGATGTGCCGCTCGATCTATCGCATGGAACGTCGTTCCAGCGGCAGGTGTGGCGGACACTGCAGCGAGTACCCTATGGCAAGCTCCGTTCGTATCAATGGATTGCAGCGCGGGTGGGTGGACCGCACTATGCTCGTGCGGTCGGCAACGCGGTGGGGGCGAACCCGTTGCCGATCATGATTCCTTGTCATCGGATCGTCGCACACGATGCCTCGCTTGGTGGATTTTCCGGAGGGCTTCCGATGAAACGGAAGCTACTGTCTCTCGAAGGGACGCTGACTCAGTTGCTGCGAGGGTAGCCTGAACGATGAAAGCCGTTCTTCAGCGTGTCACCGAAGCTTCGGTGGAAGTCGATGGACAGATCGTAGGCACAATCCAGGGTGGATTGATGGTCTTGTTAGGGGTGGCTAAAGGCGATCAGGATTCGGATGTGCGCGTTGTTGTCGACAAGATCAGAAGCCTTCGCATTTTCTCGGATGATCACGGCAAAATGAATCGATCTCTGACGGACGTGGGTGGTGCCGTGTTGTTGGTCTCACAGTTCACGCTGCTCGGCAGCACCGCGAACGGACGTCGGCCGAGCTTCGACGAAGCCGCGCCACCTAACCAGGCTAAGCAACTGTATGAACAGGTCGCGCAGGGGCTACGCGAAGGCGGGACAAGGGTCGAGATGGGAATCTTTGCGGCTCATATGCAGGTGGCTTTGGTGAACGATGGCCCTGTGACCTTCGTGCTGGACAGCAGGCAGTGACGCGAGTATCGCTCAAGATTGAGCCGTGTGCCTCCGATACGATTCACAAGAGTGGAAACCGATTCAAAGGTGAGATCTGGTATACTGAGCTCAAGTCCTATCAGATTCGCAGGAGGTGGCGATGGGCACTCCAGTTCCTCCACGTCATCCGCTCCGGCAACTCTTCGGCGCGTTGACTGAGAAGAGTTTTACGGAACATCTGGGCTGGCCCGATACCAAAGTCACCACCTACGTCTCCAATCTGCTCGTAGATTTTACCCATACCGATCAGCTCTATAAGATTAGAAACCAGCAGAATCAACCGGTCGATGCGGTCGTGGATCTGTTGTTTGAATCAGAAGTCTTGCTCGAAGCCCAATCATTGGACCGTGAGCGGGACGTCCATCGCCATATCGGGGACTTCACCCTCTTCATGGCCGGATTGTTTCCCGAATACTTGCGACGGCTCAAAACGGCCGGCCGCATTTATCACAAGGACTTTCTTGTGGACTATGTGAAAACGGGCAAACGGTCGTATGGAATTGTGGCGCAGATCGGGCGTGACGATGCGGAAACCAGCTTGCCTCTCTTTCAAAAGCTATCCGAGAACTTTGAGCTCTGCGTGACCGGTCTGGGATTTGTGCGGTCGGATCTGGATCGTATGCAAGATCCTGCCTATCGGAAGACTCGGGATCTGCTCCTGAATTGAACGCGACTCGCCCCATCATCCTCGTGCACGGGGGTGCCGGTCCCTGTGCGATGACCTTACGACAAGCTGCGTGCCTGCGAACTGCATTGCAAGTCGGCTATTCGTGGCTCGATCGGGGGAGCTCGGCACTCCTTGCCGTCGAACAGACTATTCGCGTACTCGAGCG
>CABVRS010000056.1:11248-15553 GCA_902500745.1 uncultured Nitrospira sp. | reverse complement strand
CGATCTTCTATGACATTAACGTGGTCGGCACCAGAAATCTGTTGGAAGCCGCGCGTGAAGTGGGAGTCGAGCGCACCGTCTATTGCAGCACCATCGGCGCAATCGGCCTGCCGCCTGGTGGAGGACTCGGAACAGAGGAGACCCCAGTATCACTCGAACAAATGGCCGGCCACTATAAACGCTCGAAGTACTTAGCCGAGCAGGAGGTGCACAAGCTGGCGAAGGAGGGATTGCCCGTCGTCATCGTCAATCCCAGTGCCCCGGTGGGCGAGCGCGACGTGAAGCCGACCCCGACCGGTCAGATCATCGTGGATTTCATGAAAGGTCGGATGCCAGCCTACATCGAAACCGGCATGAATATTATCGATGTCGACGATGTCGCCACCGGCCATCTACTTGCAATGGAGAAAGGCCGCCAGGGTGAACGCTATATCCTGGGCGCTAAGAACCTGTTGCTTCGCGAAGTATTTGAGATGCTCAGCACATTAACCGGCGTCAAAGCCCCGGCCCTAAAATTACCGAGGGGCGCGGTGCTGCCGCTCGCCTATCTCAATCACTGGTTTGCCAACCTGACCGGCATATCGCCACGTATTCCGCTGGAAGGGGTGAAGATGGCCAAGTACAAGATGCATTATGATTGCAGCAAGGCCATCCAAGAACTGGGCCTGCCGCAACATCCCCCCGAAGTGGCGCTAGAGAAGGCGGTCCGATGGTTCAAGACTCACGGGTACGCATAACAGTCCTTGCGTAAACCCTGTTCATGGAAGCTGTCACACTTTTTTTCAAGACGATCGTCCTCCGGCCCTATGTTTTTATCTTCTTTGCCGCATTTCTCTTCTCTGCCATCAAACTGATCGGCTGGCCACGCACATGGCGGTTCTGGCTCATCAGCTGGGTCACGGCATTCGTCTGCGAGTTCTCGTCCACCAGGACAGGCATCCCCTTCGGCTGGTACTTCTACAATGGTTCAACGGTCGGCCAGGAGCTCTACTTTTTTGACGTGCCGTTCATGGATTCCATCTCGTTTAGTTTCCTTCTCTTTGCCTCCTACTGTGTGGCGCTCGGTCTCTTGCTCCCGTTCAATTCTCCTTCCACAACTGAGCATCTCCCAGTCAGGCTGTTGCGCTTCGATGTGGAGGCCCGCACCAGCTGGTCCGTCTATGCGCTCACCGTGTTTCTGTTTGCCTTTATCGATATGGTCATCGACCCGGTCGCGCTGCGAGGCGACCGCTGGTTTTTGGGCAAGATTTACTACTATCCCGACCCAGGCTGGCACTTCGGTGTTCCGATGGCCAACTATGTCGGCTGGGCGGTGGTGGGGCTGATTTCGCTCGCCATCTATTTCTCACTGGACCGCCGCCTCACTCCCCTCTCGCCACCACACCCCCTCATGCAACGGCTCTTGCTCGGAATCGGACTGTACTACGGAGTATTGGCCTTCAACCTCGGCATGACGTTCTGGATCGGTGAACCATTCATGGGCATGAGCGGCCTGTTGATGCACCTGCCCTTCTTGGTCTGTTTAACCATCCGCCTTTCCAATTGTCCACGATCCCAGCCCGCCGTATGAGGGAGTGGTATTCGCCCGGAAGAATTTGTATAGTGAGGCGAGTATTGCTCGGGCCTCGCGCGTAGGAGCGATCCCGTTCGATTCGTTGTCCCGATGAGGGCCATCATCTTTACCGGACAGAGAGATGTTTCTGAACGCCGATCGAGTGACACAATTCAGCCTTGCACTGCTCATCGCGTATGGAGCCCTCACCGTAGGCACGGCTCAGGCAGCGGATCTGTTGCATGTACTCGGCACTGTGACCGCCATCGATGTCAAACATATTGAGGTCAAGACAGCCAAAGGACCGGTTGTCTCCGTGCTGCTTGACAAGCAGGTGAAATTTAAGAATAAAAAGAACTCAAAATCGGTCGACCCGCCCGAAGTGGGTGACCGTGTCATCATTGAGGCGACCAAAGACAAGCAGAAGGTGACTGCAACCGTGGTTCATTATTCACCGATGAGAAACCCTTCAATCACTCGGTAGCCGATGCCTGGCATTCGTTTTTCTCGCGCAGCCCATGAATCACCGTTCCATGGCGGAGTACGCCATGCGGTCATGCGCATTCTCATCACTGGCATTGCGGTCTTCTTGGCCATCGCGATTATCCCCGGCCTGGACGCGGACAGCCTGACGGCAGGCATCGCCGCAGTACTGATTCTGACGTTCTTGAATGTGATCCTCCGCCCCATCCTCTTTCTGCTCACCTTGCCCTTGATCGTGTTTACGCTCGGCCTCTTCCTCGTCGTCTTGAACGCATTGTTGTTGGGCTTCACGGCGTTCCTGGTCAAAGGGTTTACCGTCTCAGGATTCTGGCCTGCTGTCGGTGGCGCGCTGATCATCAGCCTGGTCACAACTATCCTCAACAGTTGGACGGTCGATCGTCGCCCTCTCCCAGACTTCCCGGACGAGCCACATCGGCCTCCCAAAATCATCAATCCGGATTGACGGGCCCTCCCACACCACTTTCCGAGTACCCCGAGGTACTCCAAGAGATCAGTTATAGATGACCGGGTGGCTTTACCACGGACCCTGCTAGCCGATTACCGCACGTTGTTCTACGTAGGTTTCATCCTTCACTTTCTACACCCTATGGCTTGAACGCTTCCGCTAGTCCTGTGTGTATCACCATCAAACACGCTTCATGCTGTGGAAGATATCGCACTTCTCGACCGAGCACCTTTTTGTCATAACGTGGAACGGCCTTTGCTCTAACGAACCAACGCACGCGCAATCATAAGGAGGGTTACATGGAGCCGACGTTGCCGTTTCGACCATCATCGACAGATCACCGAATTCCTCGCCGCTCATTCGTTCGCTCACACACCATGGTTCTGTGCCTGTGCGCGGCAGCGCTGAGCGTGCCCGCTGTTGGAATCTGCGCCTCGACACCATCGCAGCCCCCACTCCTCATTGAAGCCCCAAGCGACATTCCGCCCGCGATTGCCCAAGCCTTTCCGTCCCCTCAGATGGCCAAGCGATGGGTACGAAAGCATCGAACCATGGCGCTCAATCCGACTGCGCTTGATGCCTTGCGCTCCGCTCGAAAAGAAAACAAGGCCACCGTGACTCTGGATCTCTTCGAGACCGGAACACAGACGCTCGAACTCGATGAACCGGAAGTCCAGGGCAACAAGGCAAAGGTATGGCGTGGACGACTGCGCGGTGACCAGGACAGCGATGTCACCTTGGCCGTACGCGGCAAAAAAATGGCGGGGACAATTGTCTCGGGTGAACGTCTCTATAAAATTGAGCCGACCGAGGACAACCGTCATCGTCTCGTTGAAATCGACGACGACGCCATGCGACCGGATCACCATCCGCTCGTCGTACCGGACGATGGCACTCCCGCAGACCCGCCTGATCCTGAGCCTGAGCTCCAGCAGCCCAGTGCAGCCGCAGCGACCGGCAGCGTGACGACGGCAGCCGCGACAACGAACACGATCGTCGATTTACTCGTGGTGTACACCTCAACGGCACG
This sequence comes from uncultured Nitrospira sp., assembly GCA_902500745.1. Lineage (GTDB taxonomy): Bacteria > Nitrospirota > Nitrospiria > Nitrospirales > Nitrospiraceae > Nitrospira_D. Next base: position 12,022 of record CABVRS010000056.1, on the reverse strand, counting down.
CGCCAAGCAGGGTGGACAAGCCTCCATGAATGCATTGATCGCTCTGGGCGTTGATCTGGCCAATCAGGCCTACCGCAACAGCCAGATCGCCATGCAGCTCAGGCTGGTCCGTGCCGCCGAGATCGCCTATACGGAAACAGGCAACATCAGTACCGATCTCTCCCGTTTACAGAGGACCAATGATGGGTTCATGGATTCTGTTCATCAACTGCGCAATCAATATAAGGCCGATATGGTCGCATTGATCGTGGATAACGGCGGAGCCTATTGCGGCATCGCCTATGTCATGGCGAACGGCCCGCGGGCCACTTTTGCCCCTTGGGCACTCAGCGTGACGGATCGTGACTGTGTCGCAAACAGCACCCTCACCCACGAACTCGGGCACAATATGGGCAATGCGCACGACCGTGCGAGCGGCGGCACTGGAGTCTTTGCCTACTCCTATGGGTATCGGGACACCGTCGGGAAATTTCGGACAATCATGGCCTACCCCTGCCCCACGGTCTCCTGTCCACGTGTGAAGTATTTCTCGAACCCCAAGATCAAGATCAACGGCCGACCGGCAGGGATCGATCACAGGATCAATCCGACAAACTCCGCGGACAACGCCCGCTCCATGAACGAGGTCCGGAATATTGTGGCCGGATGGCGTACGGGGACCTCGACGTCTGCGGCCACGTCTCTGAGTGGATCGAGAGATGCGCGTCCTGATTCTCCCAACAACCTCGATAACGATTCAGACAACGACGAGGATGACGACATGGATGAGGATTC